>NZ_CP061204.1:0-300000 GCF_014621775.1 Stenotrophomonas sp. 169 | reverse complement strand
TAGTCATCACCGCGGCTGCGCAGCGCCTGTTTTTCGGTGAAGGGCACACCGCTCAACCAGCGCAGGAACACGTACATGACCAGCGGACCGGACCACGACAACCACCAGAGCGGCGAACCCACCGCGAGCAGCACGTAGGTGAACCAGTGCAGCCACTCGAAGAAGTAGTTGGGGTGCCGTGAGTAGCGCCACAGCCCATCGCGGCAGGTACGGCCCTTGTTCTCCGGCTTGGCGCGGAAGCGGGCCAGCTGGCGGTCGGCCAGGCCTTCACCGCCGACGCTCGCCAACCACACCACCGCCGCCGCGATCACCCAACCCACGCCGTCAGTGCGCGGGTTGAGCGCCACGGCGATGAAGGGCAGCGCGAACAGCACCACCAGCAGCGCCTGCGCCTGGAAGAAGCCGAAAATTTTGCCCTGGTGCCCGTTCCAGTGCTCGCGCAGGTAACGGTAGCGGCCGTCTTCATCCTCGCTGCGCACGCGCTGCCACAGGTGGAGCGCCAAGCGGGCTCCCCACAGCCCGCCCAGCACGCCCAGCGCCATCCGCGGCAGCAGCGCGCCTTCCCCCAGCAGCGCCAGCAGCAGCGCGGCGGCCGCCACACTCTTTGCCCACAGCACATCCACGACACCGATATTCTCGTTGCGACGTTGCCACCACCAACCCCAGCTCATCACCACGGCCGCATACAACCATACCCACCACAACAGCTTCATCGACCCTCTCCTGATTGCAGCCGGGCGCTGCGTTGATACGGCGGCTGCCATCGCCGCGCACAGGCGGCCAGGGCAGGCAGTGCCAGCGACCAGCCAATGCCGAGCACGGCGATGCCCCGCCATGCCGGCGCGGCGAAGGCCACTGAAGAAAATCCCCGCGCAGCAGACAGATACGCCAGCGGGGCCAGCAGCAGGCCGACCAAGGCGGCCAGCCTCCACTGTCGCTGCAGGGCAGCGAAAGAGACCGTCAAGGTCATCGCGAACGATGCCCACAACGCGAGAATCCACACAGGGGCGAGCCACACGGCCGGGGTTAAGGCGGCGTACACCACCAGCCCGCTGGCACCGGCCACACCGTCGACTAGCAGCCCGCAGATGATCGCCACCGCCATCAGCTTCAGCTCGATGCTCGGATGTGCCGACAGCAGCAACTGGCTGACGATGTAGGCCGTGGCGGCCAGCACGGCCGGCCAGTACTGGCCGCGGCCGGCCCCGGCCACCGCGCAGAACCAGACCAGCTGGTTGCCGATCACGTTGCCCCAGAAATGCATGTCAGCGCGTTCCGCTCAGCGCAACGGGACGGTAGCCCGGGCGTGCCATCAGAAGATGCGACACGCCGATCGACCGCTCCAGGAAACCGCCTTCGCAATACGCCAGGTAGAACTCCCACATGCGGATGAAGTTCTCGTCGAACCCCTGCGCACGCACTGCCGGCAACTGCGCCATGAAGCGCGTGCGCCATGTGCGCAACGTCAGTGCATAGGAATAGCCGAAGTCGTGCTGGCCGATCAGCTGCAGGTCGCTGCTGTGCGTCTTCGCCGCCAGGATGGCGTTGATGGACGGGATGAAGCTGCCGGGAAACACGAAGCGCTTGATGTAGTCCACGCTGCGTCGTGCCTGCTGGTAGCGCTCGTCTTCGATGGTGATCGCCTGCAGCAGGGCCAGGCCCTCTGGTTTCAGCAGGCGGGTCAGCGTAGCGAAGTAGGTCGGCAGGTACTGCGCGCCGATCGCCTCGATCATCTCGATGGACACCAGCTTGTCGTACTGCCCCTCCAGGTCGCGGTAGTCCTTCAGCAGCAGCGTCACGCGATCACTGAGCCCGGCCGCTTCGATCCTCTGGCTGGCCAGTGCGTGCTGTTCCACCGATATGGTGGTGGTGGTGACATGGCAGCCGATATGGCGTGCGGCATACAGCGCGAAGCCACCCCAGCCGGTGCCGATCTCCACCACGCGGTCGGTCGGCTTCAACTGCAGCTGCTCGCAGATGCGGGCCAGCTTGCGTTGCGAGGCCTGCTCCAGGGTATCGCCGTCTTCATACAGCGCCGAGGAGTACATCAGGTCGTCGGACAGGAACAACGAAAAGAACGGGTTACCCAGGTCGTAATGCGCCGCGATGTTGCGTCGGCTGCCCTCGCGCGTATTGCGGCGCAGGTACGCCCAGGCTTTCAGCATCCAACCCCCCATCCGCGCCGGACCGCGCTCCACCCCGTCGAGCAGGTCGCGGTTGCGAACCAGCAACTGCACCAGCGCGACCAAGTCGTTGCAGCGCCACTGGCCGCGGATGTAACTGTCGCCGGCGCCGACGCTGCCCTGCGTCGCCACGGCGCGATAGAACGCAGGATCGTCGACCGTCACGGTCACGATGGGCCCGCTGCCCGCCACGCCGAGCTGCACTTCGCCCAGCGCGTCACGCACCTGCAGGCAGCCGCCCTGCAGCGGTGCCAGCTTGGCCAGCAGCTGCCGGCGCAGGAATGCGTCCAAGCGACCGGGTTGGGGCAGGGCGATGCGGTGGCTCATGTCGTTCATTGGTTTTTGCCTGCAAGCGAAGGGTGGTCATGTACGGGATTGCGTTTGAGCCAGAGCCGCACTGCCTGCCAGTGGATCGCGCCCACCACCTGCAGGGTCATCAGCGGATGTCGGGCCAGCACGCTCGCCAAACCGGGGCCGTCCAGCGCACGCCGCTGCATCGATTGCGTTGCATCGAACTGCCGCTGCCCTTCGCGCCACACCTGCATGTGCACGCGCAGGTCGTCGCCGGGTACGGTGAAGCGCCAGTCGTAGCGACAGTCCATCTGCATGAAGGGCGAGACATGGAACTGCTTGTCGAAGCGCCAGCGCAGCGCACGGCCACGCGTCTCCGCATCGGCTACCGGCAGCACATAGGCATGGCGCTCTTTCCAGGGCGTATTGGTGATTTCGGCGACGATGCAGTCCAGGGTCTCGCCATCGGCGGCGTGGCAGTAATAGAAACTCACGGGGTTGAACACATGGCCGGCATGCCGCAGGTGGGCAAGCAGGCGTACCGGGCCGACCGGACGATGGCCCAGCACCGCTTCAGCGCGGTCACGCACCGCCTCGGCCAGTGGCTGATCCGGGTCGCCCAGGTAGTCACTGCGACGGAACTCGGCCAGGTTGCGGCGACCCACCGACCACAACCAGCGTCGGTCGAATACGGTGTCCACTTCATCCAGATCCAGCAGAAGCTGCGCGATCGGGTAGCGGAACGCATGCGCATGCGGCAGGTGCCGACGGTGCACGACGTGTCCGCGGTAGATCGCGCTGTTGCTCATACCGTGCTTGCCTCGCGCTGCGGCCAGTGCGTTTCGGCACTGACGGCATGCAGGGCGTCCACCACGCGGCGTGCGCTGCGGATGCCATCCTCGTGGAAACCCCACCCCCAATAGGCGCCGGCAAACCAGGTGTGGCGGCGTCCCTGCACTTCATGCCAGCGGCGCTGTGCGCGCACCATGGCGTGATCGTGCACCGGATGCGCGTACCGCAGGCGGCGCAGCACCTTCGACGGATCAATGGCCTCACTGCGATTGAGGGTCACCACCAGGGGTGTCGGCGTATCCAGGCCCTGCAGCAGGTTCATGCAGTAGCTCACCGTGCAGGCCTGCGACGGGTCGCGCGGCACGTGGGCGTTCCAGGCGGCCCACGCCTTCCGGTTGCGCGGCAGCAGGCTGGCATCGGTGTGCAACACCACCTCGTTCTGCTGGTAGCGGATGGCGCCCAGCACACCGCGTTCCACCGCGTCAGGATCCTGCAGCAGCGCCAGTGCCTGGTCGCTGTGGCAGGCCATCACGACGTGGTCGAAGCCTTCGGCACCGGCCGCACTGTGGATCAGTACGCCATCGGCCAGCCGTTCCACCGCCAGCACGGGGCACTCCAGCCGCTCGCGCACCTGCCAGCGGCGGCGCAGCGCATCCACATACCGTGCCGATCCGCCCTGCACCACGCGCCATTCCGGGCGCGCGCTGATCTGCAGCATCTGGTGATTGGCCATGAACTGCACCAGATAGCGCGCCGGGAAATCGCGCACCGTGCTGGCCGGCGATGACCACAGCGCCGAGGCCATCGGCAGCATGTGTTCCTCTATGAAGGCCTCGCCATAGTGATGATCGTGCAGGTACTGGCCCAGCGTCGGACCGGCTTCATCGCCTTCGAGCAATGCCGGTGCCTCGCGATAAAAGCGGCGCAGGTCGCCGAGCATCCCCCAGAAACGCGGCGACACCAGGTTGCGGCGCTGGCAGAACAACGTGTTCAACGAGGTCGCGTTGTACTCGACACCGCTGCGTTCGCTGTGGGCGGAAAAGCTCATGGTGGTCGGCTGCGAGGCCACCTGCAGTTCGTCGAACAGGCCGGTCAGCAGCGGATAGTGCTGGGGATTGAAGACGATGAAGCCGGTATCGACCGCCACGGTGCGGCCATCCACCTGCACCGCGTGCGTGTGGGTATGGCCACCCAGATAGTCGTTTGCTTCGAAGAGGGTGACCTCATGCTGGCGGTCCAGCCACCAGGCGCTCGCCAATCCTGCGATGCCCGACCCGATCACGGCGATGCGCATGTCAGCTCCTCGCCTTGGCCAGCACCCAGGCGGGAACCGGCTTCAGGCCGTTCACCAGGCGCAGCGCCTGCATCAGCCGGAGCCCGTACCAGGTGATGTCCACTTCGTACCAGCGGAAGCCTTGGCGGGCCGTGCCGGGGAAGAAGTGATGGTTGTTGTGCCAGCCCTCGCCAAAGGTCAGCAGGGCCAACCACAGGTTGTTGCGGCTGTCATCGCCGGTGTCGTAGCGCTGCTTGCCGAAGCGATGGGCGAGTGAGTTGATCGTCACCGTGGCATGGAACAGCACCACGGTGGACACGAAGAAGCCCCACACCAGCATCTGCGGCCCCGTAGTGCCCAGCGACGGCGCAA
The DNA here is from genome assembly GCF_014621775.1 of Stenotrophomonas sp. 169. Classification (NCBI taxonomy): domain Bacteria; kingdom Pseudomonadati; phylum Pseudomonadota; class Gammaproteobacteria; order Lysobacterales; family Lysobacteraceae; genus Stenotrophomonas; species Stenotrophomonas sp. 169. The sequence goes on along the minus strand of NZ_CP061204.1, from coordinate 295,089 downwards.
CGTGCTGCAACAGCGCGCCCAGGCCAAACAGCGCGGCGGCCAAGGCGACCGGTACGAGGGTGTCGAACCGGTCCAGCCAGCGCAGTTCCGGGTATTTGGCCAGGTCGGGGATGCGCGACCAGTCGGTGCGGAAGCCCTCACGGGTCAGGAACCAGCCCATGTGGCTCCACCAGAAGCCCTGCTCGCGCGGCGAATGCGGATCCAGCGGCTGGTCGGCGTGGCGGTGGTGGTTGCGATGGTGGGCAGCCCACCACAACGGGCCACGCTGCACGCTGGACGCCCCGATCAGGGCGAACAGGAACTGCACGACACGCGAGGTATGGAAGGTGCGGTGGGAGAAGTAACGATGGTAGAACGCGGTGATGGCGAACATGCGCACCGCGTAAAGCAGGACGGCCACGGCCACGGCTACCCAGGACACCCCTACCCAGATCACGGCCACGCAGGCCAGATGCAGGCCCACGAACGGAATTGCCCGCAGCCAGTCGATGCGATGACCGTCCGGGTCGGCCGATTCTGCAGCCGCAGGCGACCGCGCATCGGTGTCGAACCAGCGCAGCAGGGTGGACCAGCGCCGCGGGCGGCGCGGGGGTGAAGCAGGTGTGGCCGACATCGTGCATCCCTCCTGGAGCTACTGACAGGAGATACGATGACAACGGCCGTGTGGATGCAGTGTCCGGAAAATAAATTCCGGACCCCTACAGGTTGGCGATATCTCCCTTGGCGACCACCGGCCCGGTCGGCGCGGCATGCGGTGCGCCTGCGGTGGGCTCCAGGGTGATGGCCAGCACCGAGCCGTTGACCAGCGCAGCGCGCAGTTCGGTCGGCACGTCCACCGTGTGGGCGCGGTCATTGGACACCAGGCCCAGCGATATCGGCGCGCCGCCGGCCGGGATCACCCACAGCTCTGGTGCACGGCCCTGCGCGTCGGCTGCACTGGGCACCGGCACCATCAGCACCTTGCCCAGTGCGGCATCCACGGAGGCCAGCCAGCCGGCTCGCCCATCGTCATGCAGCAGCGGGGTAACCGGGCGGGTGGCCTGCTCCGGCTCGCTGGCCGGTACCGGCGTCGGCGTCGTGGCGACCGGAGTCGGCAACGGCTGCTCGGGTGCCGGGCGGGTGAACACCGCGACCAACGCCAACGCCGCCGCCAGCGCCGTCGCGCCCTGCCAGAAGCCGGTACGTTTCCACGGACGGGGAGCGGGCGCCGCATCGAAGGCCGCCCAGCCCAGTTCGCGGCGGACGCGCAGCCAGACATGCGCAGGCACCGGCGCGCTGCCGACTTCCTCGAGCAAGGGCGCCAGCCGCACTTCCCACTGACTCACCAGTCGCGCGAAGCCTGCATCGGCGCTGATCCGCTGCTCGGCGTCGGCACGCTGCCCGGCTTCCAGCACGCCCAGCACGTACTCACCGGCCAACTGATCGGCGCTGGGTGGCTGTTCGTCTTCCTGTTGGAGGTCTCGGATGTTCATGGTTCCAGGCATACCCGCAACTGGGACAGGCCACGGCGGATCCAGCTCTTGACCGTGCCCAGGGGTGTGGCAAGACGGCGCGCCAGTTCATCGTGGCTGGCGCCATCCAGGAAAGCAGCGCGTATCAGACTGCGCCGCCGCGGTTCCAGCGCCTGCAGGCAGGCCGTCAGCCGTGCACTTTCATCGTTGTGCTCGGCCAACTGCGCCGGTTGCAGATCACCGTCCGGCAGTTCCTCGGCGATGGACACATCGTCCAGCGCGCGCGGGGGCGCTGCACGCAGGCGGTCGATGGCCCGGTTGCGCGCCAGCATGGACAGCCAGGTCATCGCCGATGCCTTGCTGCGGTCGAAGCGCGGGGCCTTGTGCCAGACGGTCACGAAGACCTCCTGCAGCACGTCCTCGGCTTCACCGCGGTCGCGCAACAGGCGCAGGCAGATAGCGAACAGACGGCCCGCAGACTGCTGGTACAGCGCATCGAAGGCCGGCCGATCCTGCGCCGCCACCTGTTCGAGCAGGGCGTCGAGGCGGCGCGCGTCGGCACCGTCGTGGGCGTCCAGCTGGGGCATCGCAGGCTCCGCATCACACTGGGATAGACCTGCATCCTCGTTGCTCGTGACGCATATCGCAAGCCCGTCAGCCCGTGCATGAGGCCACCAGGGGCTGCGCGCGCGCCTGTGCAAGCGCGTTGTCATCGGTGGCCTGCGGCGGATCCTTGAAGCGTACGCGGACCTGCGGCCACGCCCCGTTGGCATCGCGCACGTTGCCGGTGCCTTCGAACTCCAGCAGGCGGCGACCCTCACGGGCATAGACAAGGCTCACGGCGGGCACCGCAAAGCCGAACCAGGCATCGAGCTGCATCTGCAGCTTTTCGGCCGGTTGCCCCTGCCAGTCGATGGCGGCGACGCGGCGCAGCGTGACCGGCACCCAGCGCTGGCGGCTGGTGAGCAGGAACGGCAAGGACACGGTGTCGCCCTTCAGCAGCGTTGACCAGTGCGCACGCACGGCGGCGTCGAATCCGGCATCAATCACCCCCCCGGCCGGCATCTCAAGCGCCTTGCCCTGTTCGGCCGCGGCGGTAGCGGAGCGGATGCTGACTACCCGCTTGCTCCCTTGCCGCTGCACCGACTCGCGGCGTCCGTCGCGCCCGTCGACGAAGTCGAAATCCGGCGCCTGCGCATCGGTGGCGGGCGGCATCCATTTGCGCGCGAAGGCCCGCCCGTCGGTGCAGCGATACAGCACCAATCGCGCCTGCCGCCCGTCCACGTCCTGCAGGTAGTGGGTCTCGCGGTAGAGCGGACGCCCCTCTTTGGGCGACACCGCTACGCCCTCCACGCGGGTCAGGGCCGCACCCGCGGCAAGGGGCATGAAGGCGGTCAGCAACAGGAACGGGGCGAAAGAGGCGCGCATGGCGTGGGTCCGCAGGGGGCTCATGGGCATATACGGCGCAGGCGGCACTTTGGATGCAGGGTGACCGAAACGGCGCTTGACCGCGCAGCCGCTTCGGCCTAACGTGTGGTCGCCGAAGGTATCCATCGCTTCATTCGGATGAAGGGATGGATTTAAACGGGAATCCGGTGACCGTGCCCTGTGCACGCATTCCGGAGCTGCCCCGCAGCGGTGAATGGAAACGACCTCCGCCAACAGCACTGGGCCAACGCCTGGGAAGCGGCGGACACTAGGTGGGCGGTAACGCCCGTGTCCAACAGCCCGAATACCGGCCCCGGCCGGGGGACACGACCGTCCCCCGATCTGACCTGGAATCTCCGCGGGGAGGTTGCCCGGGCCCATGCCGTCCCGCCGCCTGCGGGATGCGTCGGCACGTGCACCTGTCCACGGCATCCGGTTCGCCCGCGGGGGCGAAGGTCGCTGGCAGGATGGGCGTAGGCCGGCAACGGCGCGCGACGTCCTGCGGTTCCTTCGTTCCTCAATGCCGACATGCAATGAGGACACGCTGCAATGACTATCGTTACCAACCTGGGTTTTCCCCGCATCGGCGCCAAGCGCGAATTGAAGCGGGCTCTCGAACGCCACTGGAGTGGCGAGGATGACACCGCCACCCTGCAGGCCAGCGCCGCCACACTGCGCGCACGCCACTGGCAACTGCAGGTCGACGCAGGTGTCGACGTGCCGCCGAGCAATGACTTCAGCCTGTACGACCAGGTGCTGGATACCGCCTTCCTGTTCGACGCCATTCCCACGCGCTACCGCGCACTTGCCGAACGTGAGCCGCTGGCCGCGTATTTCGCGATGGCCCGCGGCCTGCAGCGCGATGGCATCGACCTGCACGCGCTGGAGATGACCAAGTGGTTCGACACCAACTACCACTACCTGGTACCGGAACTGCAGGCCGGGCAGGCGTTCGCCCTGCGCGGTGACAAGCCGCTGAGCGAATTCCGCGAGGCCAAGGCACTGGGCATCCACACCCGCCCGGTCGTGCTGGGGCCGGTGAGTTTCCTGCTACTGGCCAAGACGACCGATGGGTCTTCCGCGCTGGACCTGCTGGACGCACTGCTGCCGGCCTATGTGGACCTGCTGGCGCACCTGAAGGCAGCGGGTGCCGATTGGGTGCAGCTGGACGAACCGCTGCTGGTGCAGGACCTGGATGCGGCGGCACAGGGGGCGTTCGAGCGCGCGTATGCGGTGCTGGGTGCGAACGCGGCAGCGCGACCCAAGCTCCTGCTGGCTACCTACTTCGGGGCGCTGGACGACAACCTGGCCCTGGCCACGTCGCTGCCGGTGGAGGGCCTGCACGTGGACCTGGTGCGCGCGCCCGAGCAGCTGGATGCCGTGCTGAACGCCTTGCCGGCCGACCGCGTGCTGTCGGCCGGCCTGGTCAACGGGCGCAACATCTGGCGTACCCAACTGGACAATGCGCTGATCCTGGCGCGCTATGCACAGACCGATCGCGGTCCTGATCTGCTGTGGCTGGCACCGTCGTGCTCGCTGCTGCACACCCCGGTGGATCTGTCGCTGGAAAAGAAGCTGGACGATGACCTGCGCAGTTGGTTGGCGTTCTCGCGGCAGAAGCTGCAGGAACTGCGCGTGCTGGCCGACGCACTTGATGGCCAGCCGTCTGCGGACGCCGGGCTGGCCGCCAACCGCGATGCACTGGATGCGCGCCGTCGCTCGCCCCGCGTGCACAACCCCACCGTGGCCGCGCGTCTGGCCGGCTTGGGCAAGGCCGACGCACAGCGCCATGGGACCTATCCGCAGCGACGGTTGGCCCAGCATGCCGCGCTGCGACTTCCGCTGCTGCCGACGACCACGATCGGTTCGTTCCCGCAGACGCTGGACGTGCGCGACGCCCGCGCCCGGCACAAGTCCGGCAGACTTTCGCTGGCCGACTACGAGGCGTTCCTCGAGCAACAGACCGCTGACTGTGTGCGCGTGCAGGAGGAACTGGGACTGGACGTGCTGGTGCATGGCGAGTTCGAGCGCAACGACATGGTGGAGTACTTCGGTGAGCAGCTCGAAGGGTTCGCCTTCACCGGCAACGGCTGGGTGCAGAGCTACGGCTCGCGCTGCGTGAAGCCGCCGGTGATCTTCGGCGATGTCAGCCGGCCGCAGCCGATGACGGTGCGCTGGTCTCGCTATGCGCAGTCCCTCACCCGCAAGCCGATGAAGGGCATGCTGACCGGACCGGTGACGGTGCTGCAGTGGTCGTTCGTGCGCGATGACCAGGAACGCGATGTCACCTGCCGGCAGATCGCGCTGGCCCTGCGCGATGAAGTGAATGACCTGGAGGCGGCCGGCATCGGCGTGATCCAGGTCGACGAGCCGGCCATCCGCGAAGGACTGCCGCTGCGTCGCGCACAGTGGCGCGGCTACCTGGACTGGGCAGTGGAATCGTTCCGCATCAGCACCAGTGGGGTACGCGACGCTACGCAGATCCACACGCACATGTGCTATTCGGAGTTCAACGACATCATCCACTCCGTTGCGGCGATGGATGCGGATGTGATCTCGATCGAGACCTCGCGTTCGCGGATGGAGTTGCTGGATGCCTTCGTGCGCTTCAACTATCCCAATGAGATCGGCCCGGGCGTGTATGACATCCATTCCCCGCGCGTGCCGGACAAGGCGGAGATGGTGGACCTGCTGCGCAAGGCCCTGTCGGTGCTGAAGCCGGAGCAGTTGTGGGTGAATCCGGACTGCGGCCTGAAGACCCGCGGCTGGCCGGAAACCCGCGCCGCGCTGGAAGCGCTGGTGGCCGCTGCAGCAGAACTGCGTGCCGAGCATGCGGAGTCCAGCGTGGCCTGACCGGGAGAGGACGGTTGGGTCCACCTGTGGGCCCGGTTGTCGGTCAGACCTGCGGGTCGGACGTGGGGGGCGACCAAGGTAGAGCCGACTTCAGTCGGCTGCCATCAGCACGATGCGCGATGCGGGAGGCAGCCGACTGAAGTCGGCTCTACCTGGTCGGCTCTACCCTTCCGGCTCTACCCCGCTGACGGCCCTGCCGTTACCCTGATGCCATGAACACCCTGCCCGCCCACGTGGCCCTGATCGTCGTCGACCTGCAACCGGACTTCATGCCCGGTGGCGCCCTGGCTTGTCTTGAGGGTGATGCGCTGGTCGCGCCCATTGCCGCACTGTTGGCGCAGAAGCGGTATCGCACGGTGGTGGCCACCCAGGACTGGCACCCGGCCAACCACGCGTCCTTCGCCAGTCACTACCCTGGCGGGCAGCCGTTCGCCCAGATCCCGCTGCACGGACATGCGCAGACGTTGTGGCCGGATCACTGCATCCAAGGCTCGGCAGGCGCCGCGCTGCATACGGGCGTTGATTGGAATGCAGCCGACATGGTGCTGCGCAAGGGCAGCAACCCGCAGGTGGATTCGTACAGCGCGTTCCGCGAGAACCACGGTCCGGACGGCAACCGTCCGCCAACCGGTCTGGCCGGCTGGCTGCGCGAGCGCGGCATCAGCGAGGTGCATGTGTGTGGGCTGGCGCGTGACTACTGCGTGCTGTGGACCGCACAGGACGCCGTCAGTGCCGGCTTCGCCGTGGGCTTCCACTGGGACCTGACCCGACCGGTCAGTGCCGACAACGACGATGCCACCCGACAGGCGTTGGCGACCGCGGGTATCGCGCTGCTGTGACCTGAGGCCCCGCGCGGGAACGCGCAACGCGATGCCCGACGCAGGCCGCGCCGCGCGCTGTAGCGCCGAGCCATGCTCGGCGAATTCCATCCGGCTTCATGATGCCTGACGCAGACCGCGCTGCGCGCTCGCCGAGCGTGGCTCGGCGCTACCCGGAATGGGAGCGCTACGCATGGTAGCGCCGAGCCGTGCTCGGCGGATTCCATCCGACATCGTGATCCCTGACGCAGGCCGCGCTTCGCGCTCGCCGAGCGTGGCTCGGCGCTACCCGGGCTCGGCCTCAGCGGAACACCACGGTCCGATGCCCGTTGAGCAGGATGCGGTGCTCTACATGCCGGCGTACCGCGCGGGCCAGCACCTGGGATTCGGTATCGCTGCCCAGCCGCACCAGGTCGCGTGGGGTCATCGCATGGTCAACACGCGCCACATCCTGTTCGATGATCGGCCCTTCATCGAGGTCTTCGGTCACGTAGTGCGCGGTGGCCCCGATGATCTTGACCCCGCGCGCGTGCGCCTGGTGGTACGGCTGCGCACCCTTGAAGCTGGGCAGGAAGCTGTGATGGATGTTGATCGCCCGCCCGGCAAACGCGCGGCACAGCGTCGGCGAAAGAATCTGCATGTAGCGCGCCAGCACCACCAGATCAATCTGCTCACGCTCGACCAAATCGATCAGCTGCCGTTCCTGCACGTCGCGCGTATCCGCGTTGACCGGCAGGTGATGGAACGGAATGCCATACGAGGCCGCCAACGGTGCGAAGTCGGCGTGGTTGGAGGCCACCGCCGCGATATCCACCTTCAACTGGCCGCTATGGGCACGGAACAACAGATCGTTGAGGCAGTGGCCCTGCTTGCTGACCAGCACCAGCAGGCGCGCCCGGCGACGGCCGTCATGCAGTTGCCAGTCCATGCCGAAGCCTTCGCCCAGCGCGGTCATCGCCGTGTGCACCGTCTCCAGCGGCAAGCCGGCATCGCGGTCGAAATGCACGCGCAGGAAGAATCGGCCACTCTCCTCATCGCCGAACTGCTGAGCGTCGAGGATGTTGCAGCCATGCTCGTACAGCAGTCCGGACACGCGGTACACAATGCCGGTACGGTCAGGGCAGGACAGGGTAAGGATGGAGTCGGGTCGCATCCGGCCAAGTCTAGGCCACCATGCTGCGCTGCGGAATGGATGCTGTCAGATGCAACTGTCAGCGTCCCTCCCCGATCACGGGCCGCAGCTTGCGCAGTGCGGCGCCATCGTCTGCCCACCCGCTGGCGCTGGCCCGCAGCTCGCCGTCACGCAGCACGTGGAACGTCGGGGTCGAGCCGGTCAACAACGGAGCCCATGCAGTGCCGGGTTGCATCGGCTGCATCGGCAGATCCGGATGTGCGGCATTCCACTCGAGCATCCGGGTGACCGGCCAGTTATTGTCGCTGGGCACTACGACCTGCAGCTGTGGCCGCAGCCAGGCCAGCGTGGGGTCGTCGGCAATCGCGGCCAGCGCGTCCATCGAAAAACCACAGTACGGATGCACCAGTGCGATCACCCGGGTGCCATCGCGTGGCAACTCAGCCAGGCGGGCATGCAGCGCATCCTGCAGTTGCAGCACCTGCAGACCGGTCGTGCGTTCACCACTGACCACAGGCAGTTCGTCCACCTTCAACGCTTCGCTCTGACGCAGCGCGTTGGCGGCCACGAACCGACGCTGTGCGACCAGTGCGCCGTACAGGTCCCGCGCCGCCTGTGCGCTGGCAGTCCCGGATTGCTTCATGCGCTGGAACAGGCAGGTCATCCGCTGCAGCAGGGCTGGTTCGCGCGCGTAGAAGTTGAGTCGCCACGTCCCTGCGAAGAGCTCGTCCAGGTCGCTGGCGGCGACGGTATCGCACAGGTCGGATGGCTGCGTGTCCAGCGCTGCAACGCGTGCGTCGGATACATAGACCGCGCGCAGATGCTGGATGCGCTGCGCGATCGGCTGCACTCCGCTGCCTTCGTCGAGCGCTTGCAGCCGTTCCGCCAGGCCCGTCGCCGGATCCAAAGGCGCAGCCGCCGCCACCGAGGAAGACAGCAGCAGGGACAGCAGCAGGGCGCGTGTCATCGAGTGCATCGGGAATTCCTTTCCAGATTGAACGCCTTGAGCCTGCCACGAAGCGATGCGCGGAGCCAGCGCCTGCCGCGTCAGCCGGGCGGGTGCACGGTCAAGGCCACCAGCCGCAGCACCAGGGGACGGACCACCAGCACGCAGCAGAACGCGACCGGCATGGCGAGGGCATAGGCCTGCAGCACGCGCGCCAGGTAAGCCCCGTCCACGCCGGCATGCGCCGCTGTGATGACCATGCACATCAGCATCGCCATGATGCCGGCCATGAAGAAGGCAAACACGTAGGGCGTGGTGCGGTGGCTCAGTTTCAGGCCGCGGCGGGCAGAGGCGGTGGAATCGGTCATCAGACGGGCGCTGCGGGAACAGCGGGCCAGCATGCCCGAGACGGCCGGCCGGCACAGCCGTCCGCTGCTTGGGACAGACCGAAGCAGATCTTTGGGGGCGACCGTGGCACGCTGTGCGGTCATGAACCTGCTCCAGCTCATCCGCACTTTCACCCGTACCGCCGAGGCCGGCAGCATTGCCGGCGCAGCCCGTGCCCTGGGCATCAGCGCCACCGCCGTCGGCCAGAACATCGCACGGCTGGAGGCGCACCTGGGCGTGCGCTTGTTCAACCGCAGCACCCGCTCGCTGTCGCTCAGCGAGGCCGGCGCGCTGTACCTGGCCAAAGTGCAGCACATCGAGGCCGACCTGGCCGGCGCGCAGGCCGCCGTGAGCAGCGGCGACATCGAGCCGGTGGGACCCCTGCGGATTGCCTGCAGCCGTGCGTTCGGCCGGCACGTATTGGCCCCCATGCTGCCAGCGCTGCAGCGGCGCCACCCGCAACTGCAGGTGGAACTGCGGCTGTCCGACCGCGCCGTGCGGCATGCCGAAGAGTCGGTGGATGTCAGCATCCGCATCGGCGCCCAACTGCAGGACGGATTGGTGGCACGGCCCCTGGCGCGCATCCCGTTCGTGTTCTGCGCGGCGCCCTCCTATCTGGAACAGGCCGGCACGCCCACGTCACCAGAGCAGTTGGCCGCTCACCGCGCGCTGTTGTTCCGCTTCCCCGCTGATGGCCGGCCGCTGCGCTGGGGGATGCTGGGGGAACAGGGACGCGTGGAAGCCACGATGCAGACCGGCATGATCTGCGATGACATCGACGCATTGGCTGAACTGGCAGCCGCAGGCGGCGGCATCACCCGGCTGGCCGCCTTCGTTGCCGAACCCTACCTGCGCGACGGACGCCTGCAGACCGTGCTGGCCGACGACCCGCGCTGGATGCCGGAACCGATGGAGATGTTCTTCTGCCTGAGCGACCGCCGCGACTTCACTGCCCGCATCCGGGTGTTGTTCGAGCATCTGCAGGCGGGGTTGCCGACGGCATGGCAGGTGCAGGCGAGCTGACGCCGCGACGCGGTAGAACCGACGGGGTAGAGCCGACTTCAGTCGGCTGCTCTGCACGGGAATCCGGTTGCGTTCGGGAGAGCAGCCGACTGAAGTCGGCTCTACCTAAGCGGTGCGTGGGCATCCCACGCACCGACGGTTCTCGGATCAGCGCGTCTCGAACACGCCGCGGGCTTCGCGCGGTTCGCAGCGCAGGTACTGCGGCGCGGGGGCCACGCTGTCTCCCAAAGCGGCGGCGGCATGCCACGGCCAGCGCGGGTCGTACAGGATGCCGCGGGCCAAGGCGATGGCGTCGGCATGGTTGTGGCGCAGGATCGACTCGGCCTGGTCCGGCTCGGTGATCAGGCCCACGGCGATCACCGGCATGCGGCCCTTGGCCTTGATCGCCGCAGCGAAAGGCACCTGGTAGCCCGGGCCGATCTCGATCTTCTGGCGCTCGTCCAGTCCGCCGCTGGAAACGTGCAGGAAGTTGCAGCCGCGCGATTCCAGGATCATCGCCACGGTCTCGGTCTGGGTGATGTCCCAGCCGCCCGGTACCCAGTCGGTGGCGGAGATGCGCACGCCAACCGCGATCTTCGGCGACACCGCCTCACGCACCGCGTCGTACACCTCGATCAGCAGCCGCATGCGGTTGGGCAACGCGCCACCGTAGCCGTCGGTGCGCTGGTTGCTCAGCGGCGACAGGAACTGGTGCAGCAGGTAGCCGTGCGCTGCGTGCAGTTCGATCAGCTGGATGCCCAGACGCTCGGCGCGACGCGCACTTTCAGCGAACGCTTCAACGATCCCGGCGATCTCGGCTTCGGTCAGTTCATGCGGGGCCGGGTTGCCGGCGTGGAACGGACGCGGCGACGGTGCAACCGGGGTCCAGCCATTGTCATCATCGGCGGGAATCTGCTTGCCGCCTTCCCAAGGCCGCGACACCGATGCCTTGCGACCGGCGTGGCCGAGCTGGATGCCGATCGGCATCGGCGACCAGCGCCGCACCGATTCCAGCACCGTGCCCAGCGCCGCCTCGGTGGCGTCGTCCCACAGGCCCAGATCGGCATGGCTGATGCGGCCGCGCGGCTCTACGGCGGTGGCTTCCAGAATCAGCAGGCCGGCGCCGGACTGCGAGAGGTTGCCGAGGTGGATGGTGTGCCAATCCGTGGCCTGGCCGTTTTCGGCGGAGTACTGGCACATCGGCGCGATCACGATGCGGTTGGGCAGGGTCAGGGGCCCGAGAGTGACGGGCGACAGCAGCTGGCTCACGTGGGGGGATTCGCAGGGGGAAAAAGACAGGGGTCTATTGCAGCGCCGATGGGGTTTCAGATCAAGCGCTGTGTTGGATCACAGGATTGCGCGGGGGGTGGCGTGGCCTGCGTCAGGCCCCTCGATGCCGGAAACAATCCGCCGAGCGTGGCTCGGCGCTACCACGCTGCGGGCAGTCCGGTAGTGCGGAGCCGTGCTCGGCGAGCGCGAAGCGCGGCCTGCGTCTGGCCTCACGCGGCGGGAGAGCATCCTGCCAGCCACGGTGCCAATGCCTCGGCACAGTCACGTTCGTCCTTGAACGCCAGCAACCCGTCCGCGCGGGTGCGGCCGCGATTCAGCGCGGCCACCGGCAGGCCGGCGTTCGCCGCCGCCTGCACGAACCGGAAGCCCGAATAGACCATCAGCGACGAGCCCACCACCAGCACCGCATCGGCGCGCTGCAGATGATCGTGCACGGCAGCGACACGATCGCGTGGAACGTTTTCACCGAAGAACACCACGTCGGGCTTCAACAGACCACCGCATTGCAGGCAGTCAGGCACGTTGAACGCAGAGAAATCGGTTTCCAGATCCGCATCGCCATCGGGCGCGATGCCGGCGTCCAACGCATCCCAGCCAGGGTTGGCCTGCAGCAGGCGATCCTGCAGGTCTTCGCGCCCAGTGCGTTGTTCGCAGCCCATGCAGCGCACCTGATCCAGCCTGCCATGCAGATCGATGACGTTGCGGCTGCCGGCGCGCTGGTGCAGCACGTCCACATTCTGGGTCAGCAGCACTTGCAGCTTGCCGGTGGCCTCCAGCGCCGCCAGCGCATGGTGGGTGCCATTGGGCACGGCGTGGCCAAAGCGCGGCCAACCGACCAGGCTGCGCGCCCAATAGCGCTGGCGCGTGGCCGGTTCGGCCATGAAGGCTTGATACGTCACCGGCGGGGTTCGCTTCCACTGGCCATCGGCATCCCGGTAATCCGGAATGCCCGACGCGGTGCTGCAGCCGGCGCCGGTCAGGACGAACAGGCGGCGGGCGCGCGTGATGAAATCGGTAAGCGGCTGGCTCATACGCAATCAAATGGGGGCAGCGGCGCCCCCGCGCAAGCGTCGGATCAGACGATCGGGGAGATATCCGGCAGGGCCGGCACCGCCGTGGGATGGCCTTCGTCGTCCAGCGCGATCATCACGAAGTGGCCGCGCGTGCACAGCTGGCGCTCGCCGTTGTGCAGGTCTTCGGCGATGAGTTCCACCTGCACCTTCATCGAGCTGCGGCCCACCTCGACGATGCGGCCAATCGTTTCCACCATCTGTCCGATGCGGATCGGCAGCTTGAAATCGACCTGGTCGCTGCGCGCGGTGACCACGGTGCGGCGCGAATAGCGTGCTGCGGCGAGAAAGGCGGCCTTATCCATCCATGCCAGCGCCTGGCCACCGAACAGCGTGCCCATGTGGTTGGTGTGGTTGGGAAACACGATCTCGGCCATGCGCACTTCAATGGGCGGCAGCTCAGCAGGAAGTGACGTCATAGCGGCAACCATCGGCGAATGAGTGATTTTTTCAATGATACTGCAATGCGTGAGCCCCTTCTCTTGAGAACCAGCCGATCCGTGCAGAAACTCGGACCCCTGGACGAGGAGGGCGAAACATGAAGCGACGTGCGCTACTTGCCGGCACTGCGGCTGCGTTGATCACCAGCGTGCCGTCCTCTCTTCTTCCCCGGGCGGTACAGGCACAGCCCGCTCATCGTCACCGGAATGCGACCTTACCTCCGCAATGCCCGCACGACTGCAGTCTGGTCGCCGCCCTACAGGCGCATGTTGACCTGATAACCCGGGTAAATACCTGCAGGCGTCCGTTCCGTCATGCTGGACCGCGGATCGAAGCAGAAAAGATCGGTGAAAAGCTGATCATCCACAACTATGGTCATGGCGGAAGCGGCTGGTCACTGTGCTGGGGGTCCAGCCGACAGGCGCTGGGCCTGGCGCAGGCAGCATCCTCGGGCAACGTCGATTCCATGGCAGTTGCCGGATGCGGACCGTTGGGGCTCAGTGCTGCGTTGCTGGCACAGCGTGCGGGTATCTCCGTCCGCATCTACGCCAAGGCATTGCCCCCCACCATCGCTTCCTTGGGTGCCACCGGCCTGTGGTCGCCTGACTCCCGCTTCTGTGCTTCGGACTACGGTGATGACTGGACCCGCGCTTGGAATGACATGGCGAACTTCTCATTCCAGGAACATTCCCAAGCGATCGCACAGCCGGGCATGTCAGTGGAATGGTTCAATGGCTACAGGCTGTCGCACAACTCATTGCGCGACGACGACCGTTCCTTCGAGGCGCTACCGTACGCAATGGACGAACCGCGTTACGCGAAGTTCGCCAGCAACTTTCTCCCCCCATCGGTTGAACTGCCTCCCGGCAGCCATCCTTTTCCATTGCCTCATGCACGCTGCTTCACGGGGATGATGTTCAATCTCCCTCTTTACGCGCAGGCATTGATGGATGAGTTCCTGGCGCGTGGGGGGCGCATCGAGATCCGTGAATTCCGCTCTCTGGGCGAGCTGGCGGCTCTGCCTGAGAACGTGGTCATCAATGCCACAGGCTACGGCGCCAGAGCATTGGTCGGGGATGAGTCCGTCATTCCCGTCAGAGGGCAAACCGTGCGTCTATCGGTACAGCCCGCCGTACGCTATGCGCTGCGTTCCGGCCGCTTTCTGGTCATGCCACGTCGTGACGGGATACTCGTGCAGAACGTCGCGGAGACAGGCGGCTTCAATAATGCAGATGACACCCCGGACCGGACCGGAGCAGAAGATATCGTGCGCGAGCTGCAAGCCGTTACCGAAGGCATGCGATGTGCATGAACCCATCGAGCCGAATGGTGAAGCCTGGACGCACAAGGCCCCGGTCTGGTGCCGGGGCCTTGAAATCACGCAGAAACGATCAGGTCAGAAGTTCATGTCGAAGGCGACTTCGCCCTTCACGCCGACCTGGTACGCCGAAGAACGGCGCTCGAAGAAGTTGGTCAGCTCCTGCACGTCCTGCAGTTCCATGAAGGACAGCGGGTTGCGCACGTTGTACTTCTTGTCCATGCCCAGGCGATGGAAATGGTTGTCGGCGCAGTGCTGCAGGTACTGGCGCATGTCGCGGGTGGAAATGCCCGCCACGCCGCCGGACAGCACGTCTTCGGCGAACTGCACTTCACATTCGATCGCTTCGGCCAGCATGTCGTACACCTGCTGCTTCATCGCATCGTCGAACAGATCCGGCTCTTCTTCGCGGATGACGTCCACGCACTCGAAGGCGAACTCCATGTGCGCGCTTTCATCGCGGAACACCCAGTTCGTACCCGACGCCAGGCCGTTGAGCAGGCCGCGCGAACGGAAGTAGTACACGTAGGCGAACGCAGCAAAGAAGAACAGACCTTCGATGCAGGCGGCGAAGCAGATCTGGTTGAGCAGGAACTGACGACGCTGGTCGCGCGTTTCAATGCGGCGCAGGTCCTGGATCGAGTCGATCCACTTGAAGCAGAAGTCGGCCTTCTTCTTGATCGAGTCGATGTTCTCCACCGCGGCGAAGGCTTTGACGCGCTCGTCCGGATCCGGCAGGTAGTTGTCGAGCAGGGTCAGGTAGAACTGCACGTGCAGCGCTTCTTCATACAGCTGGCGCGACAGGTACATGCGCGCTTCGGGCGCATTGAGATGCTGGTACAGGTTCAGCACCAGATTGTTGGACACGATCGAATCGCCGGTGGCGAAGAACGCGACCAGGCGGTGGATCAGGTGGCGGTCGGCCGGCGACATCTTGCTGTGCAGGTCGCTGATGTCGATCTGGAAGTTGATCTCTTCCACCGTCCAGGTGTTCTTGATCGCGTTCCGGTACATCTCATAGAACTGCGAGTAGCGCATCGGACGCAGGGTCAGTTCGAAACCTGGGTCGAGCAGCATCTGGGTGGGTTTATCGGCCATGGGTGTTTCCTGGGTTTACGGGTAAAAACGCCGAGCAGGGCTCGGCGTTACATCGGTGCTGCGTATTACTGGCACGCCTCGCAGCTTTCCGGATTCTCCAGCGAGCAGGCCACGGCATCGACCGGATCGACGGCCGCGACGTGCGTGCTGACCGTGGTCTTGGCGATCTTGGTGGCCGGACGCGAACGCAGGTAGTAGGTGGTCTTGATGCCCTGCTTCCAGGCGTACATGTACATGGAGGACATCGCGCCGATGTTCGGGCTTTCCATGAACAGGTTGAGCGAGGCGGACTGGTCGATGAAGGCACCGCGCTCGGCAGCCATGTCGATCAGCGAACGCATCGGCAGTTCCCACGCGGTGCGGTAGACGTGGCGCAGCGTTTCCGGGATCTGCATGATGCCCTGGATGGAGCCTTCGGCCAGCTTGATCGCATCGCGCATTTCCGGCGTCCAGTGGCCCAGCTTCTTCAGCTCGGTCACCAGGTAACGGTTGATCTGCAGGAAGTCGCCGGACAGCGTTTCGCGCTTGAACAGGTTGGACACCTGCGGCTCGACGCACTCGTAGCAACCGGCGATCGAGGCGATGGTGGCGGTCGGTGCGATCGCGATCATCAGCGAGTTGCGCAGGCCGTGCTCCTTGATGCGCTCACGCAGGGCATCCCAGCGTGCGGTGTCTTCCGGCACCACGTTCCATGCATCGAACTGCAGCTCGCCGCTGGCCGCACGGGTGTCGGCGAAGGACGGATGCTTGCCGCGCTCCTGCGCCAGCTCGCACGAGGTTTCCAGGGCATGGAAGTAGATGCTTTCGGCGATCTTCTTCGACAGCGCGCGGGCTTCGACACTGTCGAACGCCAGGCGCTTGCGGAAGAACACGTCCTGCAGGCCCATGCAGCCCAGGCCGACCGGACGCCAGCGCAGGTTGCCGCGGCGTGCCGATTCGATCGGGTAGAAGTTCAGGTCGATCACGCGATCCAACTGGCGGATGGCCAGGCGCACGGTGTCGGCCAGCTTGTCGAAGTCGAACTCGCCGTGGCTGTCGAAATGGTTGCCCAGGTTGATCGAGCCCAGGTTGCACACCGCGGTCTCTTCGGCCGAGGTGACTTCCAGGATTTCGGTGCACAGGTTGGACAGGTGGATCACGTTGCCCGCACGCAGGGTCTGGTTGCTGGCGCGGTTGCACTTGTCCTTGAAGGTCATCCAGCCGTTGCCGGTCTCGGCCAGGGTGCGCATCATCCGCGAGTACAGCTTGCGCGCGGAGATGGTGCGGTTGGCCTTGCCCTGCGCTTCGGCCTGCACATAGGCGGCTTCGAAGGCTTCGCCGAACAGATCGGTGAACTCCGGCACGACGCGCGGATCGAACAGCGACCATTCCTGGTCGGCCTCGACACGCTTCATGAACAGGTCCGGGATCCAGTTGGCCAGGTTCAGATTGTGCGCACGGCGCGACTCGTCACCCGTGTTGTCACGCAGTTCGAGGAAATCCTCGATGTCGGCGTGCCAGCTTTCCAGGTACACACAGGCCGCGCCCTTGCGCTTGCCGCCCTGGTTCACGGCCGCGACCGACGAATCCATGGTCTTCAGCCACGGCACGATACCGTTGGAGTGGCCGTTGGTGGACTTGATCAGCGAGCCACGCGAACGCACGCGGGTGTAGCTGACGCCGATGCCGCCGCTGAACTTTGACAGCTGGGCGATGTCGCCGTACTTGGAATAGATGGACTCCAGCGAATCCTGCGGCGAGTCCAGCAGGAAGCACGAGGACAGCTGCTCGTGGGTGGTGCCGGAGTTGAACAGCGTCGGGCTGGACGGCAGGTAATCCAGGTTGCCCATGCGCTTGTACAGCGCCAGGGTTTCCAGCACGTCTTCGCTCAGCGCGCTGGCGATGCGCAGGAAGAACTGCTGCGGGGTCTCGATCACCTTGCGGGTATGCGGGTGGCGCAGCAGGTACCGGTCGTACAGGGTGCGCAGGCCGAAGTAATCGAAGTGCAGGTCGAGCGTCGGATCAATGGCATCGTTGAGCTTGCGTGCGTTGGTCTGCACGAAGCCCAGCAGGCGATCGTTGATCAGGCCCACTTCGTGGCCACGGCCGACCGACTGCGAGAACGCGTGGATTTCCTGGCCGGACACTTCCTTGGCGATGTAGTTGGCCAGCAGGCGCGCGGCCAAGCGGCCGTACTCCGGCTCTTCGCCGATCAGCAGCGCTGCGGTGCGGATGGACAGCTCGTCCAGTTCCTGGGTGGTCGCGCCGTTGTACAGGCCGGAAATGGTGCGGGTGGCCACGCGCATCGGGTCCACCGAATGCAGGCCCTCGGAAGAACGCTGCACCGCGCGCACGATCTTGTTCAGATCCACCAGCTCGGTCGTGCCATTGCGCTTGGTCACACTCATGGTGTTCGAAGTCGGCGGCGACGTAAGCAGGAACTCGCTTTCCTTGTCGATGGTGGCACTGGTTTCGCTGGTCACGGCGGGTGGTCCTCTGAGCGTGAGATGGGATGCACGGCGCGCCTGGGCAGGCACGTTCCGGTGCGGATCCGACAGAATGGGGTGAGGGTGTCGCAACAGGCGCGACAGTGACGGAAATGACCGCGCACCGCTCCCTGCAAAACCCGTCACACGATCAGAGATCACGCAGCCAGCGCCGCACATGTGCATGAGCGGCTGTCGGTAAAACGGAAGTGCTCCCGTAGGTACCGTTGCGGGGCAGTGCCGGGACCTCTGATGACAGGGGTTCCGGGCGTCCCGTCTGCACCGGTGACTTGGGGTCACCGGAACCGACGGCCACAAGATAGTGGGGTCCAAGGGGTGCGTCAACGCCAAATGTAGGGAATTGACCCAATCCCTTGCAGCGCAAGGACCGCTCCATTCCGACCCCCCGGCGCGGCGGGGACCCCGCCAGAATCGGCTGCGCAGTCAAGGCCGGAAGTCGTCTTTTTGACGCGACAGCGGGGTCCAACCAACGCAACAATCCGCCCTCACGCCACGTGCACAAAGCTGGCTGTGCAACCAAAAAGGGGACGGAGGGGATTAAGTCGCAAACGGCCAGAAGGCGGCCGTTTGCGACTTAATCCCCTCCGTCCCCTTTTTCAGGCTTTGTGCGGGGTGCCGAGGTACTCGGCGCTCTGCATTTCGATCAGGCGCGAGGCGGTGCGCTCGAAGGCGCCCTGCAGGCGGGTGCCGGTGTACAGCTCGATCGGTGAGGTGGTGGCGGTGCAGACCAGGTTGACGTGGCGGTCGTACAGTTCATCGATCAGATTGACGAAGCGGCGTGCGGCGTCTTCGTTGTTGCGGTCGAACGCCGGGATGCCGCCGAGCAGAAGGGTGTTGAACTCCTGGGCGATCTCGATGTAATCCGACGGCCCGCGCGGCCCTTCGCACAGCGCCGTGAAATCGAACCAGGCGATGCTCTTGCCACGGCCCCGTACCGGGATCTTGCGGCCTTCGATCTCGATGTTGCCGGCCTTTGCCGGCTGGCCCCCGCTGAGGTCAGCCCAGCGCGTGCCCAGCCAGTCGTCGCTGTCAGACGCCAGCGGCGCGCGGTATACCGGCGACCGGGTCAGCGCGCGCATGCGGTAGTCCTCGGTGCCTTCAGCGTACAGCTCCACGCAATAGCGCTGCAGCAGCCCGATGGCCGGCAGGAAGCTGTCCCGCTGCAGGCCATTGAGGTACAGGTTTTCCACTGCGGTATTGGACGTGGTCACCAGGGTTACGCCCTCGGCGAACATACGCTCCAGCAGCCGGGCCAGCAGCATGGCATCGCCGATGTCGGTGACGAAGAACTCGTCCAGCACCAGCACGCGCAGCTTGCTGCGCCATTCCTGCGCGATCTTCGCCAGCGGGTCGCTCTGCCCCTGATGCTCGCGCAGGCGCTCGTGGATGCCGCGCATGAAACGGTGGAAGTGCGTGCGGTACTTCTGCTGGATCGGCAGCCCGTCGTAGAACAGGTCGACCAGGAAGGTCTTGCCGCGCCCTACCCCACCCCAGAAGTACAGGCCTTTGACCGCCTCGGGCTTCTTGAAGAAGGAGGACAGCCGGTCCAGCCAGCCGTCGTCGGCATCTTCCAGCAGCGCCAGGTGGATGCGATCCAGCTCGGCCAGCGCTGCGTGCTGGGCCACATCGTCCTGCCACTCACCGCGCGCCACGCCGTCGGCGTACCGCAGCGACGGCGTCATCACCGCCTCGCTCATGCCGCCGGATCCGCTTGTACCGGCAGCCAGCGCTTCACCCCATGGGTGATCGCACCGCGCAGGTCGATCAGCTTGCGGTGGAAGAAGTGGCTGGTGTCCGGCATGCGCACCAGCTCGTGCGGTGCGTCCACGGTCTCCAGCCAGTCATACACGGCCTGCGGGTCGACGATTTCGTCCTGCTCGCCCTGGATCACCAGCCACTGGGCAGGCGGCTGGATGCCGCTGAAATCCCAGCGTCCGGCCGGCGGCGCGATGGAGACCAGCGCCTGCGGCTGCACGTCGGCGGTTGCTTTCAACGAAACGAAGGCGCCGAAGCTGAAGCCCACCAGCCACAGCTGGTCATCCGGGCGCTGCTCGCGCACCCAGGCCACGACGGCTTTCAGGTCGTCCTGTTCGCCATCGCCGTGGTCAAAGCTGCCGGCCGATTCGCCAACGCTGCGGAAGTTGAAGCGCACGGTGGTGACACCAAGATCGCGCAGCGTGTTGGCGGCCATGGTGACCACCTTGTTGTGCATCGTGCCGCCCTCGGTGGACAGCGGATGGCAGACAATGGCGGTCACCGGCTGGACCGGCACCTCCGGCTTGGGCAGATCGACCGCTACGTCCAGCGGACCCACTGGGCCGGCAAGGACAAGGGTGTCTGATTGCGTGGGGAAAGAGGGATTGCGCATGGCAACATGATAGCGTCCCCCACCCGTCCCCTGCGCCCGACCCCCATGCTCTTCCTCGTGTTTGCGGTGATCTGCAGCGTTCTGGTGTCGGTGGTGCTGAAACTCGCACGCCGCCGGCAGCTGGATATCAGCCAGATGGTGACCTGGAACTATCTCGTCGCTGCCAGCCTGAGCGCCCTGCTGCTGCGACCCTCGCTGGACTCGCTGACCCACGGTCATGCGCCGTGGGGCGCTCTGCTGGCCTTGGCGGTGATCCTGCCGACGATCTTCCTCGTGCTGGGCCGCGCCGTGGCGCAGGCCGGCATCGTGCGCAGTGACGTGGCGCAGCGCCTGTCACTGCTGCTGTCATTGGCGGCCGCATTCGTCTTCTTCGGTGAACAGGCCGGCCCGTTACGGCTGGGGGGCCTGGCCATCGGCCTGCTGGCCATCGCGGCGATCACCGCGCGCAGCGGCAGCGCCGACCGGCAGTCAGCTGGCAGCTGGCGCTGGTTGTTGGGGGTGTGGGTCGGCTTCGCGCTGGTGGACATTCTGTTGAAGAAGGTCGCGCTGTCCGGCACGCCCTCGATGGCAGCCCTGCTGGTGTGTTTCAGCCTCGCGTTCGCGCTGATGCTGGCGGTGCAGTCGTGGCGCCATGTCACGGGCCGCAGCCGGATGGCATGGCGCAATCTTGCCGGCGGCGCCCTGCTGGGCCTGCTGAACTTCGGCAACATCCTGTTCTATGTCCGCGCGCATCAACATCTGTCGGACAGCCCGGCCACGGTATTCGCTGGCATGAACATCGGCGTGGTGGTGCTGGGCGCGCTGGTCGGTGTGTTCGTGTTCGGCGAGCGCACCAGCGGCTGGAACCGCGCAGGGTTGGCACTGGCGGTGGTGGCGATTGCGATGATCGCGCTGGGCTGAGGTACCGCGCGACACGGCACGGGCACGCAGGGCACGCGCACCATGCGATCGCCGGGGGCGCCGAGCGTGACTCGGCGCTACCGGGCGTTGTGCGAGGAGTCAGCCGTCGAAGCCCAACAGCAGGGGATCGTGATCCGAGCTGCGCCAGGCACCCTCCACGTTGCGCTTCTGGTACCCACTGGCATCCATCTCATCGGCATTGATGTGCCATTCCGCCGCACCTTTCAGCCGCTTGGCCATGCCGGCATTCAACAACGCGTGATCCAGGCGCCCGCTGAAGCCGTTGTACACATAACTGTAAGGGCGCTCCACCCGCGCCACGGAGAAGGCATCCTGCCAACCGGCGCTGCGCAGCGTGCGGATCGGGTCTTCCATCGCATAGGCGTTGAAGTCGCCCAGCAGGACGGCATCGCGCGTGCCGGTGCCGGTCGGGTCGCCCTTCATCCACGCATCCAGCTTCTGCGCCGACATCACCCGCGTGGCGTTCCAGCAGCCCTGGCCATCATCGCGGTCGGCATCCGGTGCCACCGCGTCCCGGCAACCCTTCGACTTGAAGTGGTTGGCGACCACCATGAAGGGAGCCCCGCCCGCTGTTGCCCGGAAGGCCTGCGCCAGCGGCGCCCGGCTGTGCTCGGCGAAGGGCCCGCCTTCCAGGGTGGCCGGCTTGCCCACCGGCGTCACGCGCCCGGCGCGGTAGATGATGCCCACCCGGATCGGATTGTCACCCGGCCCCTTGCCCGCATCGACGAAGCGCCAGTCACCCGGACTGCCCGACGCCGCATTGAGCGCCTCCACCAGTGTGGAGATGGCCGAGCGTGGTCCGTAGCCATCGTTTTCCAGTTCCATCAACGCGGCGACGTCGGCATCCAGCGGGCCGATCGTGGCGATGAGCTTCTTGAGCTGGGCCTGGTGTTCTTCCAGCGTGCGCGCGCCGCGCAGCGTCGGGAAGCCACCCCCTTCCCCGTCACCATTGAAGAAGTTTTCCAGGTTGAACGCAGCCACCTTCAAGGCGCCGTCCACCGCCGGTGCGGCCGGACGCTGCAGCGGCGGCAGCGCCAAGGCACGCCCCAACTGGAGGCTGGGGCGACCCTGTGCATCCACGCGTACCCGACCTTCCACGCCGCGCAGCGACATGCCGGTGCGCAGCACGGCGTCGGTGGCCAGATAGGGCACCTGCTGCGGGTCACGGGCATCGCTGCCGTCATCAAGCAGCAGGCGGCGACGCTGGTTGTCCGCCACCACCTGGCTGTAGCCCGCCGTGCCCGGCGCGGCCACTTCCGTGGGCTGCCAGAGACGACCTTCGAAGGCCACGGTGAGCTGGCCGAAACGTTCCAGACCGTCGGTGCCCGCCAAGGTCAGGGGGGCAGCGATGCGCACGTACTTGCCGTCCAGTGCGCGCCAGTCGCTGGGGGCACGGGCAAGGGTGATCGTCGCGCCGTCCGCGCTCGCCAACTGGCCGGGCATCGCCTGCGGCACGGGCTGCGGCTGCGCCGTCTGCTGCGGCTGGGCAAACGCGGGAGAAACGGACAAAGCCACGGCAAGGGCAAGCAGGCAACGACGCATCGACAACGGCTCCAGACAGTTACAGCGGCAACGGAAGGGGTAGGCCGCCACTGTAACCACAAAACATGAAAGCCTGATGCGTCATGGGACCAGCGGCCACAGGCGGCATGGTCGGCCCTATTTCAGGTTGCCGATCATCCAGTCGACCGTGGCATGCATCTGGGCTTCGGTCAGCGCCGGGTTTCCGCCCTTCGGCGGCATGATGCCGCCATCCGGGCCGGTGTAGCCCTCGATGGCATGCTTGTAGAGGGTTTCCTTGCCCTGCGCGATGCGCGCATCCCAGTGCGAATGATCCAGCGTGGGGGCCAGGCCGACACCGGTGGTGTGGCAGGCCGTGCACAGGTTGTCGTAGATCACTTTGCCGTCGGTGGTGCCGCCATACGCGACCTGCGAAGCCGCCTTGGCCACAGCGGCTGCCTGCGCGGATGCCTGGGCTGCCGCGCCGGTGCTGCCCGCATACACCGCGCCCGCCGGGGCGATGCGTTGCTCGGTGCGTTTGGCCGCCGTGGGCGATACCTCCGCTGGGATCCGGGTATGCAACCACGCGGCCAGCAGGATCAACCCCAGGGTGATCATGACCAACAGGCCGATGATCATGGAAAAGCGTTTCAGGAACTCAAGATCATGATTCCGCACTCTTCGTTACCCCTGGCTGATAGTCGGTGGACCATGGCTGAGCGAATGAGCCTGCCGGCCGAGTATAGAACGCTGTTCATCGGCAACAACAGCGCAGTGCAGCAAAGCGTCGCAGGTGGGGTCGCGGGTACGGGCGCGAGGTAGAGCCGACTTCAGTCGGCTGCACCAGGCGGAACGGCGCCGCTGCGCTCGCCGAGCATGGCTCGGCGCTACCGGCTGCGGTGGGGGAGCAGCGCCGCTGCGCTCGCCGAGCATGGCTCGGCGCTACCGGGGGGCAGGCGCGTTACCGTCAGGGGCGGGGGCACCGGCCGCGCGCAGGCAGAAGGCGCTGATCGAATCGGCCAGGGCGTGTTCGTCGCGCGGCGTCTGGCGGCTGGGGGCGGTGGGGCCGACCAGGGCCTCGGTGAACGCGCCGACGATACAGGCGGCGGTGACGTCCACGTCCTGCGCAGGGAAAGCCCCGGTGGCCATGCCGTCCTGCACCAGCCGACGGAATACGTCACCGAAGCGCCGCCGCCCGCGCATGCGCTCGGCTTCGACCTCCGGGTCAACCGGTTCCACGATGAAGGCGTGCGCCAGCCCAGGTCCGGCCAGCGCGCGACGCACGAAGGCGGTAATCGCCAGCCGCAGCCGCTGCGGGGCCGGCTCAGTGCCCGCCGCGATGCCTTCCAGGATCTGGACCTCATGCTCCACCGCCGCGCTGAGCACTTCCACGAACAGTTCGGCCTTGGACGGAAAGTGCCGGTAGATCAGCCCCGTCGACACCCCCGCCTGGGTCGCAACGGCGGTCACCGGCGCATTGCGGTAGCCGCCGGCCGCCACCAGTTCGCGGGCTGCCAGCAGGATCCGCTCGCGCGCTCCCGCCATCCGTTCTTCCATCAGCGGGGAGCGTTTGTAGGCCATGGGATGATTGTAGATTCAATTTTTGAACTTGTGTTCACTTTTTAGCCGATCGGGCGTAGGCTGGATCCATCGCCTGTGCGGGCCACCTGCCTGCTCCCCCGCCGGCGCGCCCCCTTTCCAACCGTTGTCGTGGAGTCGCCCGCATGCACGTTCCTTCCCTCAACTTCGACCTTGGCGAAGACATCGACCTGCTGCGCGAGAGCGTGGCCCAGTTCGCCGCCGCCGAGATCGCCCCGTTGGCCGCGCACGCCGATGAAACCAACCAGTTCCCGCTGGCCCTGTGGCGCAAGCTCGGCGAGCAGGGCCTGCTCGGCATGACCGTGGAAGAGGAATACGGCGGCACCGGCATGGGCTACCTGGCCCACGTGGTGGCGATGGAAGAAGTCTCGCGCGCCTCCGGCGGCATCGGCCTGTCCTACGGCGCGCACTCCAACCTGTGCGTCAACCAGCTGCGCAAGAACGGCACCGAAGCGCAGAAGCAGCGCTTCCTGCCGGGCCTGTGCAGCGGCGAACTGGTCGGTGCGCTGGCCATGAGCGAGCCGGGTGCCGGGTCGGACGTGGTGTCGATGAAGCTGCGTGCGGAAAAGCGCGGCGACCACTACGTGCTCAACGGCAACAAGATGTGGATCACCAACGGCCCGGATGCCGACGTGCTGGTGGTCTACGCGAAGACCGACATGAATGCCGGCGCGAAGGGCATCACCGCCTTCCTGGTGGAAAAGGGCATGAAGGGCTTTACCACCGCGCAGAAGCTGGACAAGCTCGGCATGCGCTCCTCGCCGACCAGCGAGCTGGTGTTCCAGGACTGTGAGGTACCGGTGGAGAACGTGCTCGGCCAGGAAGGCAGTGGCGTGCGCGTGCTGATGTCCGGGCTGGATTACGAACGCGTGGTGCTGTCCGGCGGTCCACTGGGCCTGATGGCCGCGGCGATGGACGTGGTGATGCCCTACGTACACGAGCGCCACCAGTTCGGCGAAGCCATCGGCAGCTTCCAGCTGATCCAGGCCAAGATCGCCGATATGTATGTCGGCCTGGGCGCTTGTCGCGCCTACGTCTATGCGGTGGCACGCGCGTGCGACCAGGGCCGCACCACGCGCCAGGATTCGGCCGGCGCGATCCTGTATGCCGCCGAGAAGGCCACCTGGCTGACCGGCCAGGCGATCCAGATCCTGGGCGGCAACGGCTACATCAACGAATACCCGACCGGACGCTTGTGGCGCGACGCCAAGCTGTATGAGATCGGCGCGGGCACCTCGGAAATCCGCCGCATGCTGATCGGTCGCGAACTGTTCCAGCGCACGCTGTAAGGGCCTCCCATGAGCATACTGAGCACCCAGCTGCAGGCAGGCAGCGATACCTTCGAAGGCAACCGCAGCGCCATGCAGGCGGTGGTCGATGACCTGCACGCCACCCTGGCGCGCACCGCGCTGGGCGGCAGCGAAGCGGCCCGCAACAAGCACACCGCACGCGGCAAGCTGTTGGTCCGCGATCGCATCGATGCCCTGCTCGACCCGGGCAGTGCCTTCCTGGAAATCGCCCCGCTGGCCGCGCACGGCATGTATGACGATGCGGTGCCCTGTGCTGGCGTGGTGGCCGGCATCGGCCGGGTGAGCGGCGTGGAATGCGTGATCGTGGCCAACGATGCCACGGTCAAGGGCGGCACCTATTACCCGATGACGGTAAAGAAGCACCTGCGCGCGCAGGAGATTGCCGAGCAGAACCGCCTGCCCTGCATCTACCTGGTGGACTCCGGTGGCGCCTTTTTGCCACTGCAGGATGAGGTTTTCCCGGATCGCGATCATTTCGGCCGCATCTTCTACAACCAGGCCAACCTGTCCGCACAGGGCATTCCGCAGATCGCCTGCGTGATGGGCAGTTGCACCGCCGGCGGCGCCTATGTGCCGGCGATGAGCGATGAAACGGTGATCGTACGCGAGCAGGGCACCATCTTCCTCGGCGGCCCGCCGCTGGTGAAGGCCGCCACCGGCGAAGTGGTGAGCGCCGAAGACCTGGGCGGTGCGGATGTGCATACCCGCCTGTCCGGCGTGGCCGACCACATGGCCGACAACGACCTGCAGGCCCTGGCGCGGGTGCGGGCGATCATTGCCCAGCTCAACTGGCGCAAGCCCGAGCCGGCCATGGCGTTGCAACCGCCGCAGGAACCGCTGTTCCCGGCACACGAGCTGTACGGGGTGATCCCGGCCGACACGCGCAAGCCGTTCGACGTGCGCGAGGTGATTGCGCGCCTGGTCGATGGCTCGCGCTTCGATGAGTTCAAGCCACGCTATGGCAGCACCCTGGTCACCGGGTTTGCTCATCTGCACGGCTATCCGGTGGGCATCATCGCCAACAACGGCATCCTGTTTTCAGAGTCCGCCCTGAAAGGGGCGCACTTCATCGAGCTGTGCACCCAGCGCAACATCCCGCTGGTGTTCCTGCAGAACATCACCGGCTTCATGGTCGGACGCAAGTACGAACAAGGCGGCATCGCCAAGGATGGCGCCAAGCTGGTGATGGCCGTCGCTTGCGCCAAGGTGCCGAAGTTCACCGTGGTCATCGGCGGCTCGTTCGGTGCCGGCAACTACGGCATGTGCGGGCGCGCGTATTCGCCCAACTTCCTGTGGATGTGGCCCAACGCACGCATCGGCGTGATGGGCGGCGAGCAGGCAGCCAGCGTGCTGGCCACGGTCAAGCGCGACGGCATCGAAGCCAAGGGAGGCGCGTGGGCCGCCGAGGAAGAGGACGCCTTCAAGGCACCGATCCGCGACCAGTTCGAGCGCCAGGGTCATCCCTATTACGCCAGCGCGCGCCTGTGGGACGACGGCATCATCGATCCGGCCGACACCCGCCGCGTGCTTGCCCTGGCCCTGTCGGCCAGCCTCAACGCCCCGGCCCGCGAGACACGCTTCGGCGTGTTCCGCATGTGACCTGCGCCATGACCGAGCACTCCACCATGTTCAACAAGATCCTCATCGCCAACCGCGGCGAGATCGCCTGCCGCGTCATCGCCACCTGCCGCGCGCTGGGCATCGCCACCGTGGCGGTGTACTCCGACGCGGACCGCAACGCACGTCACGTGCGCCTGGCGGACGAGGCGGTTGCGATCGGCCCGGCGCCCGCCGCGGAGAGCTACCTGCGTGCCGAGGTGATCCTCGACGCAGCGCGGCGAACGGGCGCGCAGGCAATCCACCCCGGCTACGGCTTCCTGTCCGAGAACGCCGCCTTTGCCGATGCCTGCGCAGCGGCCGGGATCGTGTTCATCGGCCCACCGGCCAGCGCGATCCGTGCAATGGGCGACAAGAGCGCGGCCAAGGCGCTGATGCAACAGGCCGGCGTACCGCTTACCCCCGGCTACCACGGCGACAACCAGGACCCCCAGTTCCTGCGCGGGCAGGCGGATGCCATCGGCTACCCCGTGCTGATCAAGGCCAGCGCCGGCGGCGGCGGCAAGGGCATGCGTCGCGTGGACGACAGCGCAGCCTTCATCGACGCCCTGGCCAGTTGCCAGCGCGAAGCGCGCTCGGCCTTCGGCAACGAGCACGTGCTGGTTGAAAAGTACGTCCTGCGCCCGCGCCACATCGAAATACAGGTGTTCGGTGACCGTCACGGCGACGTCGTCCATCTGTTCGAGCGCGACTGCTCGGTGCAGCGCCGCCACCAGAAAGTGCTGGAGGAAGCCCCTGCCCCGGGCATGACGGCGGAACGTCGCGCCGCGATGGGCAAGGCAGCCGTCGATGCAGCGCGCGCGGTGGGCTACGTCGGTGCGGGCACGGTGGAGTTCATCGCCTCGCCGGACGGCGATTTCTATTTCATGGAAATGAACACCCGCCTGCAGGTGGAGCATCCGGTCACCGAGTTCATCACCGGCACCGACCTGGTGGCATGGCAACTGCAGGTGGCCGCTGGCCAGCCCCTGCCCAAGCGCCAGGACGAGCTGGCCATCCACGGCCATGCACTGGAGGCGCGGCTGTACGCCGAAGACGCCGACAAGGGCTTCCTGCCCTCGATCGGCACGCTGCGCCACCTGCGCCTGCCCACCCCGACGGCAAACGTGCGGGTGGATACGGGCGTCGAGGAAGGCGACACCATCACCCCGTTTTACGACCCGATGATCGCCAAACTGATCGTCTGGGACATCGATCGTGACGCGGCACTGCGCCGCATGCAGCAGGCATTGGCCGACTGCCAGGTGGTGGGCGTGACCACCAACGCCGGCTTCCTGCGACGGCTGGTGGGGACCGCATCCTTCTCGCAGGCGAAGTTGGACACGGCGCTGATCGAACGCGAGCAGGAGGCCTTGGCCGCGCCCGCGGCAGGCGACGAATCGCTCTGGGCGCTGGCTGCCATCGCTGCCGCTGTCACCACACCCACTGCACGTGTGGATGCGCGCGATGCGCAGTCACCGTGGCAGGCGCAGGATGGCTGGCGGATCGGTGCGACCGCCGCCCGCACCTTGCCGCTGCAGCAGGGCGAGCGCGAGCATGTCGTGCGCGTGACCGTGCAACCGGGCGGCTGGCAGGTTCAGCGTGACGCAGAGCCCGCCGTGAGGGTCCAGGGTTCGTTCAATGACGGCCACCTGGTTGTGGTCGTGCAGGAACAGCGCCTGCGTGTGGGCGTGCAGCGCGATGGCGTGCAGGTGTATCTGTTCACCGCGCAGGGCCAGCAGCGCTACACCGTGCACGACCCGGTGGGGGAATCCGAACAGGCCAGCGCCGATGCCGGCAGCCTGTTGGCGCCGATGCCCGGCAAGATCGTCGCCACCCTGGTGGAGCCGGGCAGCAAGGTCACCCGCGGCACGCCGCTGGTGGTGCTGGAGGCGATGAAGATGGAGCACACGCTGGCGGCACCGGCCGATGGCACGGTGCACGGGTACCGCGCGAAGGCGGGCGAGCAGGTGGGAGACGGCGCGGTGCTGGTGGATTTCGAGGCGGCGTGATGCAAGCTGCTCCGAAGAACCTGTCGCGTTGATCCGAGTGGAGGCGGCTGCAGCAGACGGCTCAGCCGCCTGTCTGCTTGATGCTCAGCGATCCGTTCGTCCACACGTGTCCAGCAGGATCCAGTTCTGCGGTGGCCTGTTCACCCGAGCGCCAACCAAAGCCGCAGACCGCCAGCGCGCCATCCGCCATGGGATCCAGCCCCAGCAGGGTTTCGATCTCAGCCTCATTGATCGCCGCCGTGACGAAAGCCCCCAGACCCTGCCGTGTCGCTGCCGTGTAGAACGCTTGGGATATATGCCCGGCGTCGAGGATCACGGCCCTGTAGGCCTTTGCGTGGTTACGGTATTTCCAGAAATTTCGCTGGAAGCGGCAGACAAGCACAACCTGCACATGCGCGTTGGCAAACCAGTGCTGTCCTGAGAGAAGCTTGGTCGAAAAGGCGGCCAGATCGGCAGGCTGCTCGGGAAGCCTCGCCAGCTCATGCGCCATCGCGTGATAGTGGTACAGGCCATCCTCCAGCCCTTCTATGCCCCGCGCGACGATGAATGCCTCGAGCGGGTGCATGCTCCCCGCGGAAGGCACGTTTTTCTTCAGGAAGTGGACGCCGGGTTCTGTCTCCACGGTGGCCTGTGCCATCAGGACCTGCTGGAGCACGTCAGATACGGTCTGCAGGGGCAGACTGCGGGCAGCGTCGTAATTCCGGCAGGTAGCGCGTTCCTGAAGCAGGATGTCAGGCGGCGCTGCAGGCCGAAGCGGCAGAGAAATGGCCCCTGCCGCACGAGGTGGCCATGCAGGCGGCGGCGGTCCGAGCTGCCTGACCAGGTCCTGCGCGGTCACCATCTGCCGATCCTCCATTTCCGCAACACTATCCGTTGCGCTCCAGCGCGAATGCCGGTAATGGATCGCTGAAAGTGGCCACCAGTGTGCACTGCGCACGCGTCCATCGGAGGCGTGATGATCTGCATGAGCCGGATCATCGCTTACCAACAGCCCGCGATCGAGCAGACCCAACACCTGACGTCGAGACGATTCCTCTTCTGGAACGGATTGCCAGATCGTCGGGCTCAGCATCAGCAGGAGCGCACAGTCATCACGATCAACCACGCATGGGTCGTCCAAGTGGGCAGCCCGCACCTGCAACGACTGCTCCGCGGTTACACCCGTTGTGCCAGCAAGAACCCCCGCAAGATCGAACACGTGTGACTCAACGGTCTCGACAACCAGTGCCGCGCAGCGACGAAAGCGCATTCAAAAAGCTCGATGGCGATTGACGCGGATAGGGTAGCCGAGCCGGTGACAGACGTGGTCACGCCGCAGACGAAATCGATCGGGAGAATCTGCAGGAGTCATCCATCAATTGTCAGCAGGCTTGGCCGCTATATAGGTTTCTCCCACCTGCAGAGTCCGACATGACCGCTTCGCCGACCCTACCCCCCGCTCTTGTCCAGCAGCTCCTTCAACTGCTGTCCTCCGACGATCTCTTCCGCAGCTCGTTCGCCTCCAATCCCGGCGATGCGTTGGTCGGGCTGGGCGCCGATGCGTCGTTCGGTGTGCTCTGCTGCGATCCACTTCCTTCGTTGGGAACCAAGGACGAGTTCGCTCAGGCGGAGCTGCAATTGGCTGAGCGCCTTGAAGTACAAGGTCCGTTCAACGTGCCCTTCCTGTTCCTGAGCGGGCTGCCTGGCCTGAACGGCTGAAACACCGACGATGTTTCACGTCGCGGGCTGGACTGCCTTGGCAGCCAGCCTGCGCATGTCGCCAATATTGAGCGCCAGCAGCACATAGCCGCCCGCATCCTCCGCGAATGCGAGTCCGCGATGACCTTGCAACCACCTCGCCTGATTGGCAGACTCGGGCTCATTACCCCTCGCCGCCGCAACGTCGTGCGCCAGTACTCGCCACTGGTACAGCGTCCCCGCTGGAACCAGGGACATCTGGGCCGTCGCTCTTTCCAGGTCGCCCTCGTCCAGCGCCATCCGTGCGCCCAGCATCGCACTGAGCTCATGCACACGCGGATCGTCGTCCTGCTGTCCCGCCAGCACCTGAAGTCTTGCCAGCTGCTTGGGAATGGCAGAACCGTGCCCAGCACGCACGGCCTGATAGGCAATGCCAAGTGCTACCAACGTAAGGTGCCGGCTTGACGCGGTCCGGGGAACATCCGCTTCCGCCACTGCTGCGTCGAGCAGTTTCCGGTACTGGACTGCAGCGGTGGGGTGCCCCTGCTGATCTTCCCAAGCGGCGGCCTGCGCCCGACTTACGCTGCACATCTCTGCAACGGTCCGGCACTGAGTAACGGCCTCTTCCGCCATCGCTGCGGCGCTTCCAGGCTTTCCCTGAAGGCCAAGAACCGCAGCATGCTCCAGACGCGTGCCCAGCGAAGGAGACGTCATGGCACTGAATCGGCTGTTCGCAGAGTCAAAATTCCCTTCAAGAGCAAGAAGCGCGGCCTCCAGTCCATCACCCCGCCATCCCGGCTGCCGCGCCGCCTCGTTGAGTAGACTTCTCGCTGCGGCCGTATTGCCATTGGCAAGGTGCACGCGTGCAATCCAGACAAGAACCTGGGCACGATACGGCTGCTGTCGACCCAGCAGCGGCGTTGCCGCGTCCAGTGCGAGATCGTAGGAACCGTAGGCAAACAGTGCTTTCGAGTAATTCATCCAGCCGGCACTGTCGTCCGGATAGAGCTCAGTAAGGAGCCGCCACTTTTCGGCTGTCTTTGCTGCCTGCTCACCCGTGAACTCCAACGCCCACGCATCCAGATACAGCTGATCTCGTGCAGTCAGCCGAGCGCGCCTGGTTCTGACCGTCTCGTAAAGTGCGGCGGCTTCTGCAAGATTTCCCATCGCATACTTGATGCGCATCTGGCCTACGTACGCAAACGCGAACTCAGGATCCAGACGGGTCGCTTGCTCGAAGAACATCACCGCATCGCTGTAACGTGCCTCTGCAAGCGCCTCCACTCCCTTGGCATAGGCGTGCAGCGCATCGAGATCAGCGGTCGCCACGGTCGGTAGCGGCTTGTGATCGGTCGACACATCGCGCATGGCTTCGCCCAGATCATCGCGCAACGATGCGACGACCTTGTCTGTCGAGGCGAGCACTGACTCCAGGCCATGGCCATCTGCGAACCGTGTGTACACCGTCTTTCCCGTCCGCGGATCAAGCACCTCGACGCTGATACGCACCTTGTTGTTTACTTCGAAGACGCTGGGGAGAAGTACGGCCCGCGCCCCCTCGCGGATCGCCACCTGCACGGCAAGATCCCTGTCGAGAGGCTGGCGCACAGGCTTCTGCATGAGCTGCAGTGTTTCGCGGACTTTGAGCTCGCTCAGGACGTTGACGAAACGCGACTGGCCCAGGCTCATGTAGAGCGCCTGCTGAAGGCCATCACCCAGCAGCGCGGTGGTGGTCCGGTTGTTTACATCGCCCAACACCACCCAGTCGCGCTCGACAAACGCAATCGCGGGTTGTGGGCGCAGCAGGAACCATCCTCCCACCAGCAGCACCATCGCAAACGTGGCCTCCGCCGCCATCGCCATCGGCCGGCGCCAGAACGGGATATCGCGCATGGCCTTCGGCGTCGGCCGCGGTCGGCCCACCGACGGCAACTCGGGCGTCGCCACGCCATGGACATCCATGGGCTGCGCCACGCCCTTGAAACGCCACCGGCCGTACGACTTCCACTTCAGCCCCTTGCCGACGTCACCCAAGCGATCGGTCGCGCGCCGCACCATCGACTCGGCGGTGGCCGACAGCAGCACCTGCCCCGGCCGCGCCAGCTGCATCAGGCGTGCGGCCATCGGCTTGGCCAGGCCTTCCACTTCCACCGGCTTGGAACCCAAGGCGATGGCCTCGGCGCTGTTGTCCCACAGGATCACCTCGCCCACGTGCAGGCCGGCCCGCGCGAACAGCGGCACGTGGTTGGCCTGGCCGAGCTGGCGCAGCCCCTGCTGGTAGTCCAGCGCGAATCCCAGCGCATCCACCGGGCGTTCGAACAGCAGGAACAGGCCATCGGAGCGATCGATCTGCTGGCCGCGCCAGCGCTGCTGCATGGCCAGCACCAGGCGATCGTGCTGCTGGAACAACTCTGCAGCGGCAGTGTCGCCAATGCGCTCCACCAGCGATGTGGAGTCCACCAGATCGGTGAACAACAACGCCCGCAGTTGCGGGACGTGGGGGGACGGTTCCTTGTCGCCGCGCATGGTCATTTCCGCCCTAGTCGCTGTCCGTCACATCATGCACCCATCGCAGCCGATCACCACCATCGCGCTTGGCCTGGTACAACGCGCGATCGGCATTGGCATACCACTCACTCCAGTCGGCGGTGGCATCGACCAGGCTGGCGCCGATGCTGAGATGGCACACATGCGGCGTACCATGGCTGCGTTCCAGCAGGCCGTGCACCGCGCTGAGCACGAACTCGGCGGCGTGCTGCACGATCTGCGCATTGGCCCGGCGCAGCAGCAGGCAGAACTCATCACCGCCCAGGCGGCAGGCCAGATCGTCGGCACCGGCCATCGAGCGCAGGATGTTGGCCACGCTCTGCAGCACGCGGTCGCCCGCCTGATGGCCGAACTGGTCGTTGATCTGCTTGAAGTGGTCGCAGTCGATCAGCAGCAGTCCCTGCGCGGGTCCCTCTTCGTGTCCGCGGCATTCCTGCAGGTACAGCGCCAGTCCACGCCGGTTGTGCAGGCCGGTCAGCTCGTCGGTACGCACCAGCTCGCGGGTGTGGCTGAGCTGGTGGGTGGTGACGTACAGGTTGTCCAGCGCTGTTTCGAGGTCATGGTTGCGGCGGCGCAGCTGGCTGATCAGTGCCTGCTCGTTGCCCACCACGCGCATGATGGTACGGCGCAGGAAATAAGCTACCAGCCCCGGCTCGCTTTCCACCAGCCGATGAAAGTCGACATGACCGAGTTCAAGGACTTCGGTATCGCAGGTCGCGCGCGCATCAGCACTGCGCAGGTGATCGCCGATCAGCAGGCCCAGCTCCCCGAAGAACTCGTTCGGGCCCAGCCGCTTCATCACCAGGTCTTCGCCGAAGTCGAGCTCGATGGCGCCTTCTGCGATGACGAACATGCTGCTGCCACGATGACCTCGGCGGAACAGGCAATCGCCATCACGCAGGCTGCGCTGGTTGGCGAAGCTGGCAAACAGGGCGAACTCTTCGGGACTCAGGACGGCGTGCACGATCTCAGCCATCGCCGTGGTGGCAATGCCTGTCCGTGCACACGCGTCTGCGACCGCACCCCTGCCGCTCATTCCCTGCCCCAGTGATCAGACTGCCCATTCTGAGGAGCGGAGCATAGCACCGCTTTCAACCGTGCGCTGCGTCTCAGTTTAGAGGGCCGGGCCCAATGATTTCAGCTAGTTGAAAGAAGGCGTCAGCGGCCCTGCCCGGGGCATGCCGGGCAGGGCTGACGGCCAGCAGCCGTCACTATCCTGATCGTCAGGCGGCGCGGCCGGCGCTGAACTGTTCTTCTTCGGTGGATCCGGTCAGCGCGGTGGTCGAGGACTGGCCCTGCTGGATCGCTTGGGTGACCGCATCGAAATAGCCAGTGCCCACCTCGCGCTGGTGCTTGACCGCTGTGAAGCCACGGTCGGCGGCGGCGAACTCGGCCTCCTGCAGCTCCACGAAGGCGCTCATCTGGCGGCGGGCGTAGCCGTGGGCCAGGTTGAACATCGAGTAGTTGAGCGCGTGGAAGCCGGCCAGGGTGATGAACTGGAACTTGTACCCGTACTTGGCAATCTCGGTCTGGAACTTCGCGATGGTGGCGTCGTCCAGGTTCTTCTTCCAGTTGAAACTGGGTGAGCAGTTGTAGGCCAGCAGCTTGCCCGGGAACCTGGCATGGATGGCTTCGGCGAACTGGCGGGCGAACTCCAGGTCCGGCTTGCCGGTCTCGCACCACACCAGGTCGGCATAGGGCGCGTAGGCCAAGCCGCGGCTGATGGCCTGATCCAGGCCGTTGCGGGTCTTGTAGAAGCCTTCGGTGGTGCGCTCGCCGGTGGCGAAGGGCTGGTCATTGGGGTCGATGTCGCTGGTCAGCAGGTCGGCTGCCTCGGCATCGGTGCGGGCCACCAGCAGGGTCGGCACGCCCAGCACATCGGCCGCCAGCCGAGCCGCGTTCAGTTTTTCAATGGCTTCCCGGGTCGGCACCAGCACCTTGCCGCCCATGTGGCCGCACTTCTTCACCGAGGCCAGCTGGTCTTCGAAATGCACCCCGGCAGCACCGGCTTCGATCATTGCTTTCATCAGCTCGAAGGCGTTGAGGACGCCGCCGAAGCCGGCCTCGGCGTCCGCTACGATGGGCTGCAGGAAGTCGATGTCATCCTTGCCTTCTGCATGGTGCAGCTGGTCGGCGCGCAGCAGCGTGTTGTTGATTCGCTTGACCACCGCCGGCACCGAATCGGCCGGGTACAGCGACTGGTCCGGGTACATCTGGCCAGCGAGGTTGGCGTCGGCGGCGACCTGCCAGCCGGACAGGTAGATGGCGTTCAAACCGGCCTTCACCTGCTGCATCGCCTGGTTACCCGTCAGCGCACCCAGCGCGTTGACGAACTCTTTTTCCTGCAGGTACGTCCACAGCTTCTCCGCCCCCAACCGCGCCAGCGAATGCTCCACGTGGACGGTGCCGCGCAGGCGCACCACGTCGGCGGCGGTGTAGTTGCGTTCAATCCCCTGCCAGCGGGGGTGGGTGTCCCAGTCGTGCTGGATCTGTTCGGCAGTGGGCAGCGTGCTCATGTCTATCTCCAGTTCGTCGGTGCTACAGCAGGAAGAAAAAGCGGGCGGGCGCAGGCATCAGTCGATGCGTGCGTAGGCCGGCAGGGTCAGGAAATCGTTGAGTTCATCGGCGCGGCTCAGCTCGGACAGCAGCGCGATGGCTTCGTCCACGCGGCCGCCACCGGGCAGTGCCGCGCGGTCACCCAGGCGGGCCGGCAGCTGCGCCAACGCGCTGTCCAGCAGCGGCGGGTCGATGGCCGTGCCGTCGTCCAGTTGCTGCCCGGGCGTGTGCAGCCACTGCCACAGCTGGCTGCGGCTGATCTCGGCGGTGGCGGCGTCTTCCATCAGGTTGTGGATCGGCACGCAGCCGTTCCCATCCAGCCAGGCCGCCAGGTAGCGCACGCACACTTCCACGTTGCCATCGAAGCCGGCACGCGTGATGGTGCCCGGCGGACGCGCGATCAACTGGTCGCGGTCCACGCGCACGTCCTGGCGCAGCACCTGCTGCTGGTTCGCGCCGGGCATGTGGTCATCGAAGATGGCCATCGCCACCGGGATCAACGCCGGGTGCGCCACCCAGGTGCCGTCGTGGCCGGCCGTGACCTCGCGCAGCTTGTCTGCCCGCACGCGGGCCATCGCCTGTTCGTTGGCGGCCGCATCGTTGCCGATCGGGATCTGCGCAGCCATGCCGCCCATCGCATGTGCACCGCGCCGGTGGCAGGTCTGGATCAGCAACTCCGAATAGGCCTTCAGGAACGGCTGGGTCATGGTCACCTGGCCACGATCCGGCAGCACCTTGTCGGCATGCCGGCGGAACGTCTTCAGGTACGAGAAAATGTAATCCCAGCGGCCGCAGTTCAGGCCGACGATGCGCTCGCGCAGGGCGTGCAGGATCTCGTCCATTTCGAACACCGCCGGCAGCGTTTCGATCAGCACGGTGACCTTGATCTGCCCCTGCGGCAGGCCCAGCATGCCTTCGATGTGCGAGAGCGCGGTTTCCCACAGCGCGGCTTCTTCCATGCTCTGCAGCTTGGGCAGGTAAAAGTACGGGCCGCGGTCGTTGGCCATCAGCGTGCGGGCGTTGTGGTAGGCGAACACCGCCGCATCGAACAGCCCACCGGCCAGCCGCTGGCCATCCACGAGCACGTGTTTTTCGTCCAGGTGCCAGCCGCGCGGGCGCACGATCAGCACCGCGCGCTCTTCATAAGGACGCAGCGTGTAGTGCTTGGCCGGCTTGCTGCCGCTCGCCGGGGCGGTGAACTGCAGGTCGCCGCGCACCGCGCCGATCAGCGACTGCTGGCCAGCCAGCAGGTTGCGCCAGGTCGGTGCCGTGGCGTCCTCGAAGTCGGCCATGAACACCTTGGCCCCGGAGTTCAGCGCGTTGATGACCATCTTCGGGTCGGTCGGCCCGGTGATCTCCACGCGGCGGTCCAGCAGCGCCGTCGGCAGCGGTGCCACCTTCCAATCCTCCGCACGGATCGGCGCGGTATCGGCGCGGAAGTCCGGCAGACCGCCTTGGTCGAAGAACGCCTGACGCTGCACGCGGGCGGCCAAGCGGGCCTGGCGACCCGGCTCGACGGCGCGGTGCAACGACACCAGCAGCGCCAGCAGCGGGGCAGGCAGCAGGGCGGCCTGGCCGGCCACCTGGGTGGTCAGCGAGATCCCGGGCGTCGGCTTGGCGGGCGGCGATGGAAGAGCAGTAGCAACGGCAGGCATCGGGACACTCCTGGATCGAGGGACGCCCCTACCGTGACGTGCCGGCAATGTATTTGACAAAGCAGATATTGCAATGCGTTGGATAAGTTGCGCTTATACTCATGACACGATGTCCACGCGACCACCGCCAAGTCCTCGTTTTTCCTACAAATCCGACCGGTTGAAACCGCTGCGGGCGTTCTGCCAGACGGTGCGACTCGGGTCGGTGTCACGCGCCGCGGAGGCGCTTTTCGTCAGCCAGCCGGCGATCAGCCAGCAGTTGCAGGCGCTGGAGCGCGAGCTGGGCGTGGTGCTGTTCGAGCGCAGTGGGCGGCGTCTGGTTCCCAGCCGCGAAGGCCAGTTGCTGTTCGAGATGGCCCAGCCGCTGGTGGAAGACCTGGACGGACTGGAGGCGCGGTTCCGCGACAAGGTCAGCGGCATGGACGCCGGCGAGCTGAACATCGCGGCCAACAGCTCCACCATCCTGTACCTGCTGCCGCGCATCATCGAACGCTTCCGCCAGCTGCACCCGGACGTGCGCCTGACCCTGCACAACGCCATCAGCGCCGACGGCACCGACCTGCTGCGCGACGATGCCGTGGATCTGGCCGTGGGCTCGATGACCGACGTGCCGGCCGACCTGACCTACGCCCCCGCCTACCGCTTCGAGCAGATGCTGATCACCCCGCACGACCACCCGCTGGCGCGCGGCAAGCTGAGCCTGGAGGCGATCTCCCAACACCCGCTGGTACTGCCACCGAAGCGCCAGATCACCTACCGGCTGGTGGACCAGGTGTTCCAGCGCCACCGCCTGCCTTATACCGTGGCGCTGGAAGTCGGCGGCTGGGAAGTGATCAAGCAGTACGTGGCGATGGGGATGGGCATTTCCATCGTCCCGTCGCTGTGCCTGAATGATGCCGACCCCCACAAGCTGGTGGCGCGTTCGATGCGCGAGTGGTTCCCCGAGCGCAGTTATGGCGTCATCGTGCGGCGTGGCAAGGCATTGTCGGCGCAGGCGCGCGCGTTCGTGGAGATGATCCAGCCGGAGCTGTTCTCACCGCGCGAGTACGACCAGAGTGGGCATTCCGAGCGCTGATAGCGACGACGGCGGCGCTGGTGCCGCTGCGCGAGGTACTGGCGCTGCGCTTGGTGCTGGCGCTGCGCTACCCCGCGCTCGGTGATGGCGCTGCGCTGCTCTGCACTTGGTGCTGGCGCTGCGCTGCTCCGCACTTGGTAGAGCCGACTTCAGTCGGCTGCTTTCCGGTCAGCCGACTGAGGTCGGCTCTCCCATCGGCTGCTCCCCGCCAGCCGACTGAAGTCCGCTCTACCCTCGGCATCGCCTGACGGGTCTACGGTTACCTACAATGCCCCCATGTCCATCGAACTGCGCCATCTCCGCTATTTCCTCGCCGTGGCCGACACGCTGCACTTCGGTCAGGCCGCCGAGCGGCTCGGTATGTCTCAGCCGCCGCTCAGCCAGCAGATCCGCCAGCTGGAACACCTGCTCGGTGCGCCGTTGTTCGTGCGCAGCCATCGGCGCGTACAACTGACCGAAGCCGGCGCACTGCTTCAGGCAAAGGCGCGAGCCATCCTGCAGCAGGTGGACGTCGCAGTCGACGAGGTGCAGCGCGTACAGCGCGGCGAACAAGGCGAACTGCACATCGGCCTGACCCGCGCCACCCCCTTGGTGCCGCAGATCCCCCGCGCGATCTTCGGTTACCGGGAGCGCTTCCCGCAGGTGCGCTTGCAGCTTCGCGAAATGAATACCCTGCAGCAGATCGACGCGTTGCTGGAGAATCGACTGGACGTGGGCATCATCCGCAAGCGCGTGCTGCCGGCGGAACTGGTGGCGCGCAGCCTGTTCACCGACCCACTGGCGCTGGTGCTGCATCGCGACCACCCTGCCCTGCGTGGACGTGACCCCGCGACGACCGTGCTGCCGCTGAAGCAGTTCGCGCACGAGCCCTTCGTAGGTTTCCACCGCAGTGTAGGTGCCGGCATCCACGATCAGATGATTGCCTTGTGTGCGGCAGCCGGGTTCACCCCGCGCATCGTGCAGGAGGCCGGTGAAGCATCAACACTGATCAGCCTGGCCGCCGCCGGACTGGGCGCGGCGATCCTGCCTTCGTCGTGCGACCACATACAGATTGAAGGCGCATGTTTCGTGGCCCTCGGCGACCGCGGTGCCCATTCGGAAGTACAGTTGGTGTGGCGGCGCGAAGGCATCACCCCGTTGATCCGCAATTTCACCGCACTGCTGCAGGCGGAGTTTGGTAAGTCCGGTTGACGACGGCCGGTAGAGCCGACTTCAGTCGGCTTGCAACATCGCGCGATCACCCAAGGGCAGCCGACTGAAGTCGGCTCTACCAAATGCAATGAGGGGCGCCGCTCAGGCCATCGCGGGGCAGCGCCACAGGCGCCAGGCAATGCCGGCCCCGATCAGCGTGAGCGCACCGGTGAAGGCGCATACGCCCACCCAGTCCCACGCTGTGTACGCCAGCCCGCCCACGGCGCCCAGCACGCTGGACCCGAGGTAGTACGAAAACAGATACAACGCAGACGCTTCGGCGCGGATCGATCCGGCGCGGCTGCCGACCCAACTGCTGGCTACCGAGTGGCCACCGAAGAAACCGAACGTCACCAGTGCGATGCCGAGCGCCATGGTCCACAGCCACGGCATCACCAGCAACACGATGCCCGCAATGATCAATGCATAGCTGATGGAAAGCACACGACCGCGGCCATGGCGTATCGCCTGCTGGCCCATCCACGCCGAGCTGAAGGTGCCGACCAGATACACGCTGAAGATCAGGCCGACGACGGTCTGGCTCAATGCATACGGCGGGGCAAGCAGGTGGTAGCCGAGATAGTTGTAGGTGGTGACGAACACGCCCATCAGCAGGAACGCGGTAGCGAACAGCCACGGCAGCCCAGGGTCCGCGAACAGCTGCCGCCAGCGCGATGGCAACTGGCGCAGCCCGCCGCGTCGGCTCTGGAAGTGCCGCGACGGCGGCAGTTGCATCCACAGCAGCAACGTACTGGCGACGGCGATGATCGATACCACCCCGATGCCCCAGCGCCAGCCCCAGTGGTCGGCGATGATGCCGGCGATCAACCGGCCGCTCATGCCGCCAACCGCGTTGCCGCCGATGTACAGCCCCATCGCCAAGCCCATCGCGCGGCTGTCCATCTCTTCGACCAGATAGGTCATGGCCACGGCAGGCACGCCGCTCAGGGCGACGCCCAACAGCGCGCGCAGGATCAACAGGGTGGTCCAGTCGTCCACCATCGCACTGGCCGCCGACAGCACGGTGGAGGCCAGCAGCGCGGTGATCATGACGTTGCGGCGGCCGATGCGGTCGGAGACAAGGCCGGCGATCAACATCATCACCGCCAGCAGGCCGGTACTGAGCGAAAGCGCCAACGCACTGTTGGCGGCGGATACACCGAAGTGGCGGCTGAACTCCGGCAGCAGCGGCTGCACCGTGTAGAGCAACCCGAAGGTCGAGAAGCCAGCCAGGAACAGCGCGACCGCGGTGCGCCGGAACGCCGGGGTGCCCTGCTCGATGTGGGTGGCCGTCGCTGAAGTGGTGTCCGTGTGGGACGTGCGGTGCGCGATGGCTGCCGCGGTGTCACCGTTCATGGGATCGAGAGGCCACAGAAGTGGCCGGGGTGGGGAGATGACTAGGCTAGACCCCGATCACGAGTCGATCCATAACCTGATCGGTACGGATTGATATGTATTACGTCTTGGTTAGTGGCGGCACGGGTAGGCTGGGGTAGAGCCGACTTCAGTCGGCTGCCCTGGACGCGATGGTCCGGATCCCCGGTCAAAGAGCAGCCGACTGAAGTCGGCTCTACCGTTCGCCGTTCCCCGTTCGCCGTTCGCCGTTCCCCGGCACCCGACATCGGCATCGGCATCGGCATCGGGCATCAGACATCGGCATCCGGCACTCGGCGCGGGTTGGTGGTCAAAGACGCAACCACTCCACCCCTTCGCCGCGCCGGTAATACACCGCGACCGCACGCCCATACACCTTGTCGGCGTCGACGAAACCGAAGAAGCGCCCGTCGAAACTGTTGCCGCGGTGGTCACCCATGACCAGCAGCTTGCCGGCCGGCACCACCACGTCAGCGACATCCGGGCCGCCGCCCATGTCCAGGTCGAGTTGCGCGGTGCGCGTGCCGAACTGCTCGGCGGCCGCCGTGTTGCCGAGCCGCAGCGGCACCCCGTTGATGCTCAGATGGCCGTCGTGTACATCCACCCTGTCACCGGCCACGGCGACCACGCGCTTGATCAGCCGGGTGCCATCGGCGGGCGAATCGAATACCGCCACTTCGCCACGCTGCGGGGTGCCGGTGCTCACCAGCCCGTGCGCGGTGAAGGGCAGCCGCAGGCCATAGGCGCGCATGTCCACCACCACGCGGTCACCGGGCTCCAACGTAGGCTGCATGGAACCGCTGGGCACTACGTAGTGGTTGGCCAACGTGTCACGGGCGGCAGCGAGCAGACCGAGCATCACCACCAGTGGCAGGGCCTCCTTCTTCAGCCAGTGCAGGGCGCGTCGGGTAACGGGGAGGCGGGCAGTGGCGTCCATGGCGAGGCTCGGGTGGGTGTGGGGGTAAGACCGCGGAAAGGCGGTTGGGTTCCCTGGCGGGTAGCGCCGACGGGTAGAGCCGACAGGTAGAGCCGACTTCAGTCGGCTGCCCTTGCGTGCGCTGGAAGCAGCCGACTGAAGTCGGCTCTACCAAGGCAAGCCCCAGGCAAGCTGAAAGCAGCCGACTGAAGTCGGCTCTACCGGGACACTACGAACGCTACGCAGAATTTACGCTGCTGCGCGGTGCGTGCCATGGAGGCGTTACGGGCGGTGCGCGCATTGTGTGTCTACCGCGCCGCAGGCGCACTTGCGAACAAGAGTTGCGTCATGTCGATCTTCATCATCCGGGGGCCAGAAACTGCGGGTGCGCTGATCCGTACCGCCGAGCCGCTGCCGGGGCTGGTACTGAAAACGCTGGTACACCGCGCCGTGGATGCCGGCACCAGCGTGGCGATCCGGGCGTGCGGCTCGGAGCAGGAACTGTTGGATGCGTTACGTGTGGCCGACCACGCGCGTGGCGAGGTGACGCTGCTGGATCCGGGTTCCTGCGCGGACAGCATGCGTCTGCAGCAGTTGCTCCCGCACCTGCATAACGCCTACGTGGAAGTGCATGACGATGGGGCGGTCGCCGAGCCCTGGTTGCCGGCGGGCATGGGGCAGCGGCTGGGGATCGCCGCAGGCTACGGTGCGCAGAGTTACGTGCTGGCGCTGGACATCGCGCTGGACCACCTGGGATTGGCTGAGCAGGCCGAACGCGTGCACGTCGGCACGTGAGCCGAGCGGAAACCGGGTAGCGCCGAGCCACGCTCGGCGAGCGCAGCGCGCGGCCTGTGTCAGGCATCGTAGTGCCGGAACGAAGAGCCGCCGAGCACGGCTCGGCGCTACCAAAGCCGGCACGCGGAAGGGGGCGCAACAGCAGAACGGCGGGGTTTCCCCCGCCGTTCGTTCACCTTACTTCAGCCCGCGGAACTCAAGCAGCGGTTCCACCGACGGGTCCTTGCCGCGGAAGTCGCGGTAGAGCTGGCTCAGCTCGACGCTGTTGCCGCGCGACAGCACCTTGTCACGGAACACCTGGCCGTTTTCGGCGGTGAGGCCACCGTGCTCGGTGAACCAGGCGAAGGCATCGTGGTCCAGCACTTCGGCCCAGAAGTAGGCGTAGTAACCGGCCGAGTAGCCACCGCCCCAGATGTGGTCGAAGTAGGTGGTGCGGTAACGCGGCGGCACCTGCGCCAGATCGACGTTGAACTTCTTCAAGGCGGCAGCTTCAAAGGCCGGCACATCCTGCAGCGGGGCGTCGGCCTTCTGCGTGTGCCAGGCCAGGTCAAGCAGCGCGGCCGACAGATACTCGGTCGTCGCGTAGCCCTGGTTGAAGCTGCGTGCCTTGAGGATCTTGTCGACCAGTTCCTGCGGCATCGGCTCGCCGGTCTTGTAGTTCTTCGCATAGTGGGCGAAGACCTTCGGGTCCAGCGCCCAATGCTCGTTGAACTGCGACGGGAACTCGACGAAATCGCGCGAGGTGGCGGTACCGGCGATGGACGGGTACTTCACGTTGGAGAACATGCCGTGCAGCGCGTGGCCGAACTCATGGAACAGCGTGGTGACGTCGTCGAAGCTCAGCAGCGCGGGCTGGCCGGCCGCTGGCTTGGTGAAGTTGGCCACGTTGTACACCACCGGCTTGGTGCCGGTCAGGCCATCCTGTTCGACGAACACATCCATCCATGCGCCACCGGACTTGCTGTCACGCTTGAAGTAGTCGGTGTAGAACAGCGCCAGCGAGGTGCCGTCCTTGTCGAACACTTCGTACACCTTCATGTCCGCGTGGTAGGTCGGGATGTCGGTGCGCGGCTTGAAGGTGATGCCATACAGCTGGGTGGCGGCATAGAAGACGCCGTTCTGCAGCACGTTGTCCAGTTCGAAGTACGGCTTGATCTGTGATTCGTCCAGGTCGTACTTCGCCTTGCGCACCTGCTCGGCGTAGAAGTCCCAGTCCGATGCGGCCAGCTTGAAGCTGGCGGTCTTCGATGCAGCGCTCTGTTCGTCGATCACCTTCTGGATGTCGGCGGCCTCAACGCGCGCCTTGGCGGTAGCCGCCGGCACGGTGTCGGTCAGCAGCTTCAAGGCAGCAGCCGGCGTCTTGGCCATCTGGTCGCCCAGGTTGTAATCGGCATACGTGGCGAAGCCGAGCAGCTTGGCCTTCTGCGCACGCAGCTGGGCGAGACGCTGCACGGTCTGC
The DNA here is from genome assembly GCF_014621775.1 of Stenotrophomonas sp. 169. Taxonomy (NCBI): domain Bacteria; kingdom Pseudomonadati; phylum Pseudomonadota; class Gammaproteobacteria; order Lysobacterales; family Lysobacteraceae; genus Stenotrophomonas; species Stenotrophomonas sp. 169. Next base: position 250,818 of record NZ_CP061204.1, on the reverse strand, counting down.
TGGGTGTCGTTGGCATCACCGCGCAGGGCACGGGTTTCCGATGCCTTCAGCACGGCCGCGCGCTGCTCGCGATCACTCAGCGAGCCCAGCACCGGCTGCTGGGTGGTGTTCTGCAACGGCAGCAGGAACTTGCCGTCCAGCTTGCGCGCGGTGGCATCGGCGGCGGCGGTGGCGATCGCATCTTCGCTCAGCCCGGCCAGCTTGGCCTTGTCATCCACCACCACGGCTGCGGCGGCGGTCGCCGCCACCAGGCGGGTGTGGAACTGCGTGGACAGCGTGGTTTCTTCCACGTTGAGCTTGCGCAGGCTGGCCTTGTCGGCGTCGTTGAGCTGCGCACCGGACCGCACCAGGCCATCGTAGTAGTGCTCGACCAGACGCGTCTGCACCGGATCCAGGCCCAGCGTGGCGCGCTGGTCGTACAGCGACTTCACCCGCGCGAACAGCTTCGGATCCAGGTTGATTTCATCCTGGTGGGCAGCCAGCTTGGGCGCCACTTCTTCCTGGATCTTCTGGCGCGCTTCGTTGGTATCGGCCTGTACCAAGCCGAAGAAGATGCGCGAGACGCGGGTCAGCGTTTCGCCGCTGCGCTCCATCGCCACGATGGTGTTGTCGAAGGTCGCCGGTTCGCTCTTGTCGGCGATGGCGCGCACTTCAGCCAGATGCTGGCGCATGCCCTCTTCGAAGGCGGGCAGGTAGTCGCTGTCCTGGATCTTGTCGAACGGCGGTGCCTGGAAGGGCAGCGTGCTGGCGCTCAGCAGCGGGTTGGTGGAGGCATCGGCCGGCTGCTGGGCCGGGGCATTCTGGGCTTCGGACACGGGGGTGGACTCCTTGCCGGAACAGGCGGCCAGCGCCAGGCTGATGGCGGCGGCCAGGATGACGGTACGCGACATGCAAAAGGCTCCTAGAGGGGCGATCAGGACCGACCGCCAGCCTTCCAGCCTACTCCCACGCCGTCGCGCCAGCATGTGCCGGACGTGGCGCGTGCGCTGCCGGGGCGTGGCCACTCAGACGGTGCCGCGGGTCTTGCCCACCCACGGCCGGTACCACTCGCGGATGCTGGCCATGTCAGCCGCGTCATTACCGGTGGCGCGGAACAACGGCCCAAATCCGATGATCTTGTCCGGGTAGTGGAAATACGCCGCCAGGATCGGCACGTCCGCCATCCGCGCGATCTTCAGGAAGCCGGCCTTCCAGTTCGTCACCTTCTTGCGGGTGCCTTCCGGGGTGATGGCGTACCACATCTTTTCCGAGCGACGGATCACCGCCACGGCCTGTTCCACCGTGCCCTGCGGCGAACTGCGATCGAGCGGGATCACGCCCAGCTTGCGCAGCAACGGGCCCAGCGGCCACCAGAACAGTGAGGCTTTGCCCAGCACGCGCACGTCCAGGCCCAACGCGAGCTTCACCGCCATGCCCCAATACCCGTCCCAGTTGGACGAGTGCGGGGCGATGATCATCACCACCTTGGGCACGTCGGGCAGCGTGCCGACCACCCTCCAGCCGCGCAGGCGCAGCGCACTGCGGGCGATCCAGCGGATGAAGGCATTCGGCTTTACCTGCGGCATGTTCGGCGGAACGGGTGGCAGCAGCGGTGAGGGGTGGTTCAAGGCTTACTCCCAGTTGCGGGTTGTGCGGCCGCGCTTGACCTGCGCGCGGCCTTTCTTGGCGTCCAGGCGACGCAGGGTCGACCCGTAGGTAGGTTTGGTGGCTTTACGCGGCTTGGGTACGCTGAGTCCGGCGCGGATGAACTCGGCCAACCGCTCGCGCGCATCCTCGCGGTTGCGGTCCTGGGTACGGAAACGCTGCGCATCGATGACCAGCACGCCTTCGCCGGTCACGCGTCGGTCGCGGCGCACCAGCAAGCGCGCACGCAACGGTTCCGGCAGCGACGGCGAGCCGGCCAGGTCGAACCGCAGCTCCACCGCGGTCGATACCTTGTTGACGTTTTGGCCTCCTGCGCCACTGGCACGCACGAACCGCTCGACGAGTTCATCGTCGGGGATCACGAGCTGCGCGGAGATGACGACTGGTCCATTACCCATGTGCCCATTGTAGCGGCTGGCGGTGACGGTTGGCTGTCGGCATCGCGGGCCGTTCCACCGCGATCAGGGGCTCAACACGCCGCCTTCGCCAGATAGCCGGGTATGCTGGCCAGATCATCCATCCAGGACGTCCGCATGATCCGCTTCTCCCGCCACCTGCCACGCGCCGCCCTGTTGCTGGCCCTCGCGCTTGCGTCCCTGCCTGCGCTGGCCGCGCCGCCGTCCGATGGCGACATCAACCGCCTGCTTTCAGCCTCGCGCGCGCAGGCCATGCTTGATTCCATGCTGCCGCAGATCGAAGCGATGCAGCGCCAGCAGTTCGACCAGATCACCCAGCAGCGCCAGCTGAGCCCGCAGCAGCAGGAACAGCTGCAGCGCATCCAGGTACGCACCGGGCAGACGTTGAAGCAGGCCCTGTCCTGGCAGCAGCTGCGGCCGATGTACGTGGACCTGTACAAGCAGACCTTCAGCAAGGAAGACGTGCTGGCCATGGCGGAATTCTATGAAAGCTCCGCGGGACAGAGTCTGCTGGACAAGACCCCAGCGCTGATGCAGAACGTGATGGTGGCGATCCAGACCCGCATGCAGCCGCTGTTCGTCGACCTGCAGAAAGACCTGGAAACGATCGTCAACGAGCCGGTGCCGGCAAAGAAATAACCCCGCACGGTGTGTGACCGGTAGAGCCGACTTCAGTCGGCTGCCGCATTACAGGTAGAGCCGACTTCAGTCGGCTGGGCCTTGAAAGGCAGCCGACTTCAGTCGGCTCTACCGATCCAATCCAATCCAACCCAATCCGATCCGATCCGGTCCCATCCGGAAGCAGGGTGACGACCAAGGTCGCCACCCTGTTGCATTACTTCGCGGGCTTCACCGGGTTGCCATCGGCGTCGATCACGCTGACCTCGCCCAGCTTCAGCGCGCGCACGGCCGCCTCGGTCTGCTTCAGGTCACCGACCACCACCCATGTCAGCGCATCCGGCTTGATCGCCGCGGCGGCCTGCTGCACCTGTGCCGGGGTCAGCGATTCGATCTCCGCCTTGCGCTGGAACACGTAATCGTCCGGCCGCTGGAACTGCACCATGCTGCCGATCGTGCCCAGTACCGAGCTCGCCGTTTCATACGCACCCGGCAGGCTCAGGGTCTGGATGTTGCGGATGCGCTGCACTTCAGCGGCGGTTGCCGGCTTGCTGCCATTGGCGAACTCGACGATCTCCTTGCGCATCTCCGCCAGTGCCGGACCGGTCTTGTCGATCTGTACCGGCGCCATCGCCATCCACGGCCGCTGGCCGACGGTGCTGCTGGCACTGCTGCGCGCGCCGTAGGACCAATGCTTTTCCTCGCGCAGGTTCATGTTCAAGCGCGAGGTGAAGTCACCGCCAAGAACGCCGTTGGCGATATCGAAGCGGATCGAACCCGGGTCCACCGACGACGGCACGACCTGACCGGCGAACAGGTTCGCCTGCACCGCACCGGGCTGGTCGATCAGGAACACACGGGCGGTGCTGGGCAGCGCGACATCCACGGCCGCCTTGACCTTCGGCGCCGGGCCTTCCGCTTTCCAATCACCCAACTGACGGTTGAGCAGCGGCACGATTTCCTTCAGGGTGGTGTCGCCGACCACGATCAGCGTGCCCTCTTCCGGACGCAGCCAATCGCGGTGGAAGTCCACCAGATCGTCGCGGGTCAGGCTGGCGATGGCCGCCTCGTCACCGCTGCCGGTGAACGGAATCGCATACGGGTGACCCTTGCCGTACAGCAGCGGCGGCAGCACGCGCATCGCTGATGCGGTCGGGTTGGCCTTCTCCTGCTTGATGCCGGCAATCCAGCTGCCCTTGACCCGGTCGATCTCCGACTGGTCGAAGCGCGGCTGGCGCAGCAGCGTGGCATACAAGCCCAGCGACGGTGCCAGGTTTTCCTTCAGTGCGGACAGATCCACCGTGCTGAAGTCCAATCCGGCGGATGCGCCCAGATCCGCACCCAGCGCATCGGCCGCATCGGAGAACGCCAGCGAACCCAGCTTGCCGGCTCCCTCGCTCATCAGGCCCATGGCGAAGTTCGCGGTGCCCGGCTTGCGGTCCTGGTCGGCACTGAACCCACCCGGGAACTGGTAGCTGAACTGCACGACGGGGATTTCATGACGCTCGGCCAGGATGACCCGCGTGCCGTTCTTCAACGTAGCGCGCTGCAGGGCCGGGAACTTGAGCTCCGGGAACGTCTTGGTCTGCGGTACGCCCGCACTGCGATCGACCTGCGCCGGCAGCGTGCTGTACTTGGCATCCGCGGCCGGCAGCTCGAACGGCTTGGGGCTCTGCGAGGCTTCTTCTTCCAGCACCACGCGATCGCCGGGCTCGACGATCAGCGTGTGGCTGCCTTTGCCCAGCCACTTGCCACCGACGGTGCGCAGCTGCGCGACCGTGGCGCCGTCGATGTTCTTCAGCGAGTCGCGGAAGCAGCCGGGGTCGCCGGTGTAGACCGTGCATTCGGCCAGGGCGTCCGCCTTGCCACCGAAGCCCCCGATGCGCTCGATGCCGCGGATGAAGCTGGCGCGGAATGCGGTCTTGGCGCGGCTCAGCTCTTCAGCGCTGGGACCCTCGGCCACCAGACGGTCGATCTCTTCGTCGATGATCGCCTCGACCTTGGCCGGGTCCACGCCCTGCTTCACCGTCGCCATGACCATGAAGTTCGAGCCCAGCTGCGAGGCGTACGCGCCGGCGCTGATGTTGTCCACCAGCTTCTCTTCGTGCTCCAGGCGCTTGGCCAGACGCGATGATTTCGCACCGCCCAGCACCTGACCGAGCAGCTGCAGCTGGTCGACGTCGGCGGTACCGACTTCGGCGACGTTCCAGGCGCGGTAGATCCGCACCTGCGGCACCTTGTCGGTCATGGTCTCGCGGGTATCGGCAGGACGCACGGCGACGTCCACCTGCGGCTGGGCCATCGTCGGGCCGGCCGGGATGCTGCCGAAGTACTTGGCCACCTTCTCTTTGGCGGTGGCCAGATCGATGTCACCGGCCAGCACCAGCACCGCATTGTTCGGGCCGTACCAGGTGCGGAACCAGTTCTTTACGTCATCCAGCGAGGCGGCGTTGAGATCGTTCATCGATCCGATGACGCTGTGGTGGTACGGGTGCCCCTTCGGATACAGCGCACGGTTGAGCTGCGTCCACACCTGCCCATAGGGCTGGTTCTCGCCCTGGCGCTTTTCGTTCTGCACCACGCCACGCTGTTCATCCAGTGCGGCCTGGTCGATGGCCCCCAGCAGGTGGCCCATGCGGTCCGATTCCATCCACAGCGCCATATCCAGCGCCGTGGTGGGCACGTTCTCGAAATAGTTGGTGCGGTCGGTATTGGTCGTGCCGTTCTGGCCGGTGGCACCGACCTGCTTGAAGGGCTCGAAGTACTCGCCGTCGTGGTTTTCGCTGCGCTGGAACATCAGATGTTCAAACAGGTGAGCGAAGCCTGTGCGGCCTACCGGCTCGTCCTTGCTGCCCACGTGATACCAGACGTTGACCGCGACGATCGGCGCCTTGCGGTCGGTATGCACCACCACGCGCAGGCCATTGGGCAGGGTGAACTGCTCGAATGGAATGTCGACCTTGGCCACCGCAGCCGGCTTGGCGAACAGCGGGGCGGGCGCCAGCCCACCGAGCGCTGTGGTGAGAGCGACAGCAAGCAGTGCAGTGCGCGGGCGCAGTCGGGATGTCATTCCGGATCCTTGGTCATCTGAGTGAGGGCCGATGCTAGCGCGTTGGGCGCTACCCCGGCATCGGCCAGGCGTCACGTTCCGCTGCGGCTTAGGTAGAGCCGACTTCAGTCGGCTGCGGTGTGGGGTAGAGGCAACCGGTAGAGCCGACTTCAGTCGGCTGCGGTCCAAGGCAAGCGGACTGAAGTCCGCTCTACCTGCGGACAGGTGTCCGGACGGCGGACAGCACAGCCACTCGCCAAGCCATTGAACTTAAACAACTAAAACATGGCACGGCGATTGCTGTGCCTTACCTGCACCAAGCCAGCGATCAAGCTCAACCTGACTGAAAGCTGAACGCAAGTAAAAAAGCCCCGATTGTTCTTGCAACCCCAGTTTTGGTGTACTACCTTACTACCACACCACCGCCCACACACACTAAACAGGCCCCGCCATGAACACCAAGATCCTCGCCATCGCCATCGCCCTGATCGCCGGTACGGCTGTTGTTTCTCCGGTGCAGGCTGCTCCCTCCATCGCGACCCTGCAGGCCGTGCAGGTTCGCCCCGACACGGCGCAGCTGGCCCAGCAGGCATGGGAACGCAGCAGCACCATCCCGACGCTCGCTGCCGTGCAGGTGCGCCCCAGTGCTGACCAGCTGGGCGAACAGAATGTCGTCGTGCTGGCCCCAGCGGTCGCCGCGCCGATCACCACGCTGGCTGCCGTCGAAGTGCGCCCCAGCCTGGAGCAGAAGGTCGCCTTGGCCGCCGAGTTGCAGGCCGAGCGTTACACCGTCGCCCTGGCCACGGCGGCCAGCGCGTTTGCCAACAACGTGATCGTCAACCTGCCGGTCGTGCAGGTGCGCCCGAGCCAGAGCGAGCTGCAGGCGCTGGCGATGGAAACCGCGATGGTGCTGGTGCGTCCGTGAGTTCACGCCTGATGGCTGTCGCTGCGCCTCACCGGTTGTTGATCCCCTGAAAGCCGGGCTCCCTTGACCCGAGAGGACCCGGCCAGCCGCGAAGTTCCGCGCCGCGCATTACACTGCGTCGATGAGCCAGGTCCCAACGTTCCACGTCGTGCTGTTCCAGCCTGAAATACCGCCCAACACGGGCAACATCATCCGTCTTTGCGCCAACACCGGCGCGCAGCTGCACCTGGTCGAGCCCTTGGGTTTCGCACTGGATGACAAGCAGCTCAAGCGCGCCGGCCTGGACTACCACGAGTATTCGCGGCTGCAGGTCCATCCGGATCTGGACACCGCCCTCGCGCGCATCGCCCCGAAGCGCCTGTTTGCCCTGAGCACCCGTGCAAGCGTGCGTTTCGACAGCGTGCCCTTCGCCGATGGGGATGCGTTCCTGTTCGGTCCGGAGAGCCGCGGCCTTCCGCAGGACATTCTGGATGCGCTACCGGGTGGGCAACGCCTGCGACTTCCCATGCGCCCGGACAACCGCAGCCTCAACCTGTCCAACACGGTGGCGGTGGTGATGTACGAGGCGTGGCGGCAGCACGGGTTTGCCGGCGGGGTGTGAGGTTGGTCGAACGGGTGAGACCCCCTCGCGGTGGGCTGCTGCGAAAAGCGGATTACGTGTTGGGGGCCGGGCGGTGGGGCGGGGCGGGGGACGGCAAAAGCCGCTCCTGCGTGCCTCGTTTCGCGCCATCCGTGGCGCTCAACGCCCCCGCCCCGCCCCACCGCCCGGCCCCCTGACGGGTTCCGTGGCCGCCCGCCGCGTATGAAAAAAAGAGAAAAGCGGTAGCGCCGACCCGTGGTCGGCGAGCGCAGCGGGCCGTTGGCGGGAACATTCCGCCGACCATGGGTCGGCGCTACCGCAGGCGTTGTTGACGCGTCGGGGGCGCGCGAAACAGCGCGGCTGATGCTCAGAACGCGTTGAGCCCGGTCAGTTCGCGGCCTATCACCAGTTGGTGCACGGTTTCGGTGCCTTCGTAGGTGATCACCGACTCCAGGTTCAAGGCGTGGCGGATGGCGGCGTGCTCGGTGGTGATACCCGCCGCGCCCAGCAGGTCGCGGCACTCGCGGGCGATGTCGATCGCCATGCGGCAATTGTTCCACTTGGCCAGGCTGACCTGCTGCGGCTGCACGGCGCCCGCCTCTTTCAGGCGACCCAACTGCAGTGCCAGCAGCTGGGCGGTGGTGATCCGCCGCGCCATCTTCGCCAGCTTGATCTGTGCACTCTGGGTGGCCGCCAACGGGCGCCCGAACAGCTCGCGCTCCTTGGCGTAGGCGATGGCTTCGCGCAGGCATGCGATGGCTGCGCCGATCGGCCCCCAGCTGATGCCGTAGCGCGCCTGGTTCAGGCAGCCCAGCGGTCCCTTCAACCCCTTTACCCCACCCAAGCGGTTGCCGTCCGGCACCCGCACATCATCGAAGAACAGCGCACCGGTCGATGAGGCACGCAGGCTCATCTTGCGCAGGATCTCCTGCACGCTGAAACCGGGCATGCCCTTCTCCAGCACGAAGCCCTGCACACCTTCGTCGGTCTGCGCCCACACGATCGCCAGATCCGCGATCGGCGCGTTGGTGATCCACATCTTGCTTCCCGTCAGGCGCCAGTCGTCGCCATCACGAACCGCACGGGTCTTCATGCTGGAAGGGTCCGATCCGCCATGGGCCTCGGTCAGGCCGAAGCATCCGATCAGCTCAGCGCGCGCCATCGCCGGCAGCCAGCGCTGACGCTGCGCCTCACTGCCGTAGGCGAAGATCGGATACATGCACAGCGAACTCTGCACCGACACGAAGCTGCGCAGCCCCGAGTCGCCACGCTCCAGTTCTTGGCAGATGAGCCCATAGGCCACCGCATCCAGGCCGCCGCCGCCCAGCTCCGTCGGCAGGGTCGCACCGAGCAGGCCGAGGCCAGCGATCTCCGGCACCAGCTCGATCGGGAATCGTGCCGCATCGAAGCAGTCACCGATGATCGGCAGCACGCGCTGGTCGACGAAGCGTGCCACGGCATCCTGCACGGCGCGCTCCTGCTCACTCAGCAGGGAACGGACATCGAACAGATCACACGGATCAAGACTCATCGAGCACACCGGCAGCGTCATGGGAGCAGGCTGCATTCTGCTCGTTATCACGTGTCACGCACCAGCATGCCATTCATGTGCGTCTCGGCCCGGACGGCTTCCGGCACGGAGGATGCCGCCGCGTCCAGTTGCTGTACACGGGAGGGCAACCTACCCCGCATCAGGTTCCACTGCCGACCTATGGTCGAGTTCACCTGGCCATCGCCGAAGTCGGCGATGACATCATGGCCACCGGCGATACGATCGGGATTGTGCAGGGCATGCAGCGAGCGCATCTGCCGGTCCGCGTGGGACTGCGCCTGCGCGGTCGCGTCAGCTTCCCCGCCCCCCGCATGCGTCAGTGCTTCGCTACGGGCCTGCACCAGTTTGCTGCGCCAGGAAGCGCGCGCGCGGCGGGCCACCTGCGGATCACGACCTGCCGGGCTGAAGCCGGCACGCGCCTGCAGATATTCCGCCACCGTCAATGCGTTCAGGCCTGCCTGCTGGCCAGCCAACTGCCGATCCAGCTCGACAAACTTCGCCGAGGGCAAGCGTTGCGTGGAGAAACGCAGACACGTGCAGGGCATCTGCGATGCGGTCCCACACCGCAGTCGGTCATGCAGGCGCAGCAGCAGACACGCCAGCACGGCGTACACCGATACCCCACGACAGTCCGCCGGCGTATCTGCTGCTGCGAGGAGGGGCGAGGCGATGTGCAGCGCATACGACGGCGATACATCGCGGACAAAGAGCTCCTGAGCCATCGCACGTCCCCCTAATCCCACTGGACATGACCAGCCTAGGAAGGAACGCTGTCGCGAGGGGCGATGCTGTGCTCAAAACGTCTGGGCTTCTGTACAAACGATCAGATATGACAAATCGAGCCATGCGGCCTATCCCGTGGTCCTGCACGGCGTGGTCCTGTCACCCCGCTCGATCTATTGCGCTGCAGCATTCCCACGCCGACGCGCCCGGCTGGCCGACAGCCGCCACTACCGTTAACCTGATGGATTCAAACACCCGTTTCGCCGTGGCAGCACGCGCGTTTTCCAGGCAACCGTCGCCCCGTGTTGGAGGGCGGCCTACCCAAGAGTCAGGTTATCCATGAGCGCTGAAGCCATCGAACTGCCCGCCCGCGAAGTAATGGAATTCGACGTCGTGATCGTCGGCGCCGGACCGGCGGGATTGGCCACCGCCATCCGCCTGCGCCAGCGTGCCATCGAAGCCGGCAGCGAATTGTCCGTCTGCGTCCTGGAGAAAGGGTCCGAGCCCGGCGCGCACCTGCTGTCCGGCGCGGTGATGGATCCGCGCGCGTTGTCCGAGCTGTTCCCCGACTGGGCCGAGCGCGGCGCGCCGTTGAAGCAGAAAGTCACCCGCGATGAGTTCCTGTTCCTCAGCGAGACCGGTGCCCGCACCACACCCAAGCCGTTGCTGCCGGAATGTTTCCACAACGAAGGCAATTACATCGTCAGCCTGGGCGAAGTGGGCCGCTGGCTGGCGCAGCAGGCCGAAGCGCTGGAAGTGGCCATTTTCCCCGGCTTTGCCGCGGCCGAGGTCCTTTACGGCGATGCCGGTGAAGTGATCGGCGTGGCAACCGGTGACATGGGCATCGAGAAGGATGGCAGCCGGGGTCCGAACTTCGAACGCGGCATGGCCCTGCATGCCAAGTACACGGTCTTTGCCGAGGGGTCGCGCGGCCATCTGGGCCGCCAGCTGATCGCCCGCTACCAGTTGGACCAGGGCAAGGACCCGCAGGCCTACGGCCTGGGCATCAAGGAGCTGTGGCAGATCGATCCGGCCAAGCATGAGCCCGGGCTGGTGGTGCATGCCGCCGGCTGGCCACTGGATGGCAACACCTACGGTGGCGCCTTCCTGTATCACGCCGAGGGCGGCAAGGTCTCCATCGGCTACGTGGTCGGCCTGGATTACAAGAACCCCTGGCTGAGCCCCTTCGAAGAGTTCCAGCGCTTCAAGACCCACCCGGCCATCCGCAAACACCTGGAAGGTGGCAAGCGCATCGGCTACGGCGCCCGCGCGATCACCGCCGGGGGCCTGCTGTCGCTGCCGAAGACGGTGTTCCCCGGCGGTGTGCTGGTCGGTTGCGAGGCCGGGTATCTCAATGCCAGCCGCATCAAGGGCAGCCACGCCGCGCTGAAGACGGGCATGCTGGCCGCGGATGCCGCCTTCGATGCGCTCGCCGCGGGTCGCCAGCACGATGAACTGACTGCCTATCCGCAGGCCTTCGAATCGAGCTGGCTGCACGCCGAACTGCAGCAGTCGAAGAACTTCAAGCAGTGGTTCAAGAAGGGCCAGACCGTGGCCACCTTGATGACCGGTATCGAACAATGGCTGCTGCCCAAGCTGGGCATCCGCAACGCGCCGTGGACGCTGCGCCACAGCACGCCGGACCACGCCTGCCTGGAACCTGCCGCCCAGCACACCCGGATCGATTATCCGAAGCCCGATGGCGTGCTCACCTTCGACCGTCTCAGCTCGGTGTTCCTCAGCAGCACCAATCACGAGGAAGACCAGCCGAGCCATCTGACGCTGAAGGATCCGAGCATTCCGGTGCAGGTGAACCTGGCCGAATACGCAGGGCCGGAAGCACGTTACTGCCCGGCCGGCGTCTATGAATTCGTCGGCGCGCAGGGCCAGGAGCGGCTGCAGATCAACGCGCAGAACTGCGTGCACTGCAAGACCTGCGACATCAAGGACCCCACCCAGAACATCGTATGGGTGACACCGCAGGGCGGCGGTGGCCCCAACTATTCCGGCATGTGATGCAGACCGGGTATGGGTCCCCGCGAGGGGACCCACCCGGATTCCGCCATGCGCACCGTCTTCCTCGCCCCCTTGCTGCTGTCCCTTGCCGCGTGCGGCGCGCCGGTTCCGCAGGATCCTGCACAGGCCGCGGCGCTGGAGCGCGAACGCGCCTTTGCGCTGTGCGCGGGCTGCCATACGGTGCAGGCGGGCGGCATCCATCGCTACGGACCGAACCTGCACGGCGTACTCGGCCGACGCGCTGGCAGCCTGCCCGACTACGCGTATTCCGATGGCATGCGGGCGGCTGACATTGTGTGGAGCGCGGAAACCCTCGACGCATTCCTGCGCTCGCCCAGTACCCGCGTACCCGGTACGCGCATGTACAACGCGTTTCCCGATCCCGAACGGCGCCGGCTGGTCATCGAGTACCTGCAGCACAACGCGCAGTGACCCCGCCGCGTGCCACGTCAACCGGTAGAGCCGACGTGCGTCGGCTGCTGGTCCGGAGTCGCCCTCGGTAGAGCCGACTTCAGTCGGCTGCTGGTCCACGGTGCCGACTGAAGTCGGCACTACCCGGTCGGCACTACCGGGGGCGGGTCGGTGGGGTGCAGCCAGCGCAGCAGGCACTCGCGCAGGTGGGCCAGTGACAGCGGCTTGGTCAGCACTTCATCCATGCCCGCTTCGCGACAGCGGCGCAGGTCCTGCTCCAGCAGGCTGGCGGTCAGCGCCACCACCGGCAGGCGCGCCCCGCCCTGGCGCTGCTCGCGCTCGCGCAGCAGGCGGGTGAAGGCGTAGCCATCCATCACCGGCATGCGGCAGTCCGTGATGACCAGGTCGAATGCTTCACCCTGTGCGGAAGCAGCCAGCATCTGCAGGGCCTCCCGTCCGTCACTGGCAACGGCGTGGGCCACGCCCAGCTGCTCCAGCCGCCACGCCATCATGGCCTGCGCGGTAGGGTGATCTTCCACCACCAGCACCCGGGCCTGTTGCAGGTTGGCAGGCAACGGCGGCACGCTGCCCGGGCCCGGCAGCGCGGCGGCGATGTCGTCGTCACTGGCCACCGGCAGCTGCATCAGCACATCCACCTCGGTACCGCTGCCCAGCGTGCTGTGCACCAGCAGGCGGCCGCCCATCAGCTGCACCAGGCGCTGGCACAGGGTCAGTCCCAGCCCCGTCCCGCCCACGTCACGCGTGACCGGCACGTCGCCCGCAGCGAACGGCTGGAACACACCCCGCAACTGACCCTGGTCCATTCCCACACCGGTATCGATGACCTGCAGGCGCAGGTCCTGCAGGCTGGGCGAGCTGCCTTCCAGCACCTCCACCCGCAACAGCACCGTGCCGGTGTCGGTGAACCGGATCGCATTGGCAAGCAGGTTGCCCAGCACCTGACGCAGCCGCAGGCCGTCCACCTCATGGGCGGTGGCCAGGCGCGAGTCGATGTCCAGCCGAAGTGCCAGCCCTTTGCGGGTAGCCGCTTCATCGAACTGCCGCTGCAGCGATTCCAGCAGAGGCTGCAACGGCAACGGCAAGGGATCCAGGCGCAGTGCACCGGCGTCGATCTTGGCGTAATCCAGAATGTCATCGAGCATGCGCCGAAGCGACTGCGCGGCCTGCTCGGCCTCGGCCAGATGGACGCGCTGCTGCGGCTGCAGCGGCGAATGGGCCAGGATCTCCAGCATGCCCAGCACGCCGCTCATCGGCGTACGGATCTCATGGCTCATCGTCGCCAGGAAACGCGCCTTGGCATCGGCCGCCTGCTCGGCGGCGGCGTTGGCCTGGGCCAGTGCGTCGGCTTGGCGGTGGGCATCGGTGATATCCACCCAGTACCCGCTCCACGTCACCGTACCGGCATCGGTGGCATACGGCTGCGCCTGGCTGCGCACCCACCGCGAGGGCTCGGCGGTGGTGCGGAACTCCAGCGACAACGGCAGGAAATCGCGCGCCGCGTGGGCGATCGCGGCCTCCACCTGCGGCCGGTCGCGTGCGTCGATGCAGTCCAGCAGCGCCGCAGCCGACGCCATCGCCACCTCCTGCTGGATGCCGAACAAGGCCTGCATGTCGCCGGCCACGTACGGGAATCCCAACGTACCATCGGCGGTGCGGCGCATCTGGTAGACGATGGCCGGCAGGTTGCGGGTGACATCGGCCAAGCGCTGCTCCAATGCACGTCGGCCGGCGACTTCGCGCCGCAGCCGCCAGTAGCCGAGCGCATGCACCAGTAACGCCGTCAGCAGCACCAGTACGATCGGTACCGCCCAACGGGCCGCAGTGCGCCAGTCGGTCCCACTGCGGTATTCCACGGCCAGCCAATCGTTGCGCAGCGCTTCGCGTTCACGCGGGCCCATCTGTTGCAACAGGCGATCGAAGCGCGTCGCCAAGGGGGCGTACTCGCGTTTCACCGCCAGCGAAAGGTGATCGTCGAAACCTGCGGGCGCGGCCACCTGGAGCTGGCCGGGGAAACGCTCACGCAGCAGGCGATCGACGATGGCCAGGTTGCCGATGTACGCCTGCGCCTCACCATCCAGCAGCCGCTGCAGTGCCTGCTCGGCGCTGCGCGCGGCCAGGATGCGGGCCTGCGGTGCCTGCTGCAGTACCTGCGCACGCAGGCGTTCGGGATCGGACAGCAGCACGCGCTTGCCGGCAAGGTCGCCCATCTGCAGCACGGTGCCGCTGCCGGGTCCGGTGACGATCACGTTCGGCACGCTGATGAAGGGCTGGCTGAACACCCAGTCGGTGCCGAGGTAATGCGAATCGGTGGGCACCCCCATCACCGCGTCGAGGCGGCCGCTGCGCATCTTCTCGCGCAGGTCGAACCAGTCATGGCTGCCCTCCACGTCCAGCGTGGCACCGGCCTGGCGCAGCCGCTGCAGGTACTCGCTGGCCAGCCCGCTGGGCGCGCCGCTGCCATCGGCGTACGACAACGGCGCGGCATTCGGCGCAAAGCCCAGCCGCAGCGGCGTGGACAGCGCGCGCCGCTCGGCCTGGTTGAGTGCCTGCCGTGCCGGATCGGACCATACCGGTACGCGCAGCCAGCGGGCCGCGCGCTCGGCGCGCAGGGAAACGGGCTGGCGGGCCATCGCCTCGTCCAGCGCTTCCACCAGCGGGGCTTTCGACAGCGGCACGCCGAAGTGCAGCGACTCCACCGGCAGATCACTGGGCCGCAGCAGGGCGACGTTGTCCAACCCATGGGCCTGGATGAGATGACCGGCGACGTAGGCGTTGCCGATGAACACATCGGCCTGGTCCTGCGCTACTTTCCGCAGCGCATCCAGGGTGGTCGGCACCGCCATCAGGCGCGCGCGGGGGAACCGTGAGCGGATCTTTTCCTGGGTCAGGAAGCCCTGCTCGCTGACCACGCGCAGACCGGACAAATCCGGGTCGTCGGATGCACGCAGATCACCGGGACGTCCCACCACGGCCAACGGTGCGTCCGCATAGGCACCGGTGTAGGCCAGACAACGCGCCGGGTCACTGCTCGGTGCGACGTTCATCACAATGTCGATCTCACCGCGGCAGGCCGCCTCCAGGACCTGCGCCCAGCTGGGATAATGGCGGTAATGCAACGTCACCCCCAGCCCCGCAGCCAAGGAGGCCAGCACATCCGGTGCAAGGCCACGTACCTGCGCGCCCTCCACATACTCCAGCGGAGGCCAACCGCTGTCGTAGACCCCCACCGAAAGCTGGGGATGCGCTGCGATCCATGCCTGGGTGTCACCACCCGGCGAACGCGGGACGGACCACGCCGACGCCGTCAGCAGTGACAGGACGATGCCCATTCCCCACCGCCTGCCGTGAGCCAGGATCGTCCGCACCAGGTTCGTTCTCCATGAAATAGGGATATCGTCGATGCCTGCTTTCCACCCAACCCATGACACCCGGGGCCATACTAGAGCATGACGCTTCGCATCATCATCGCTGACGACCATCCGGTAGTACGGATCGGCGCCCGCTCGGTCATCCATGACAGCGGCGTCGGTGACGTCATCGCCGAAGCGGCCACCGCCCAGGATCTGCTGACCCATCTGTCGAACCTGCCCTGCGACGTACTGGTCACCGACTACTCGATGCCCGACAGCAGCGTGCCCGATGGCTTCGCCATGATCAGCATGATCCGCAGGCGTTATCCGCAGCTGCCGGTGCTGATGCTGAGTGTATCCAGCAACCTGGCGATCCTGCGCATGGTGCGCGACGCCGGCGTGCTGGGACTGGTCGACAAAGGGTCGTCGATGGACGAACTGCCGGTCGCCATCCGCACGGTTCACCGCGGCCTGCCTTACATCAGTCACTCGTTGAAGGAACGCGTGGAAATGACCGGCAGCAGTGCCATGGTGGAAGGCGAGAGTCGCCCTTTGTCACCGCGCGAGGTGGAAGTGCTGCGCCTGCTGGGCAAAGGCATGACCGTGAAAGAGATCGCCAACATGCTCCATCGCAGTGCCAGCACGATCAGCCGGCAGAAGGGCGATGCGATGTTGAAGCTGGGCTTGAACAGCGACGCCGAACTGTTCGACTACCTGCGCAACGGCCAGCTGTAAGACGCTGACCGCCGCAGGCGGTGACTCCCGGTTTCAACCTGCAGCGAAGCGCATCGGCTCGCTGCCGAATGCGGGATCACTGCTGGCATGGCGCCCGTTCTCCGCACGCCCGGCCAACCGCTGGCGTGCCCCCTGCTGCTGCAGATGCAGGTCATACCAGCCACCGGTCGTAGTCGCCGCCCAGCGGATCTCTGCCTCTTCACCCACGGCCAGACGCAGCGTGCGCGTGGGCATGAGGTCCGCATACGCACCCCCACGCACATCCAGTGAAATCGTCTGCGGACCCGGGTTGCGCAGCTGCAGAACCATGTCATCTGCGACACGCTCGATGCGGGCTTCCACGGGCATGGCGGCCGCTGCATCACCCTGGTAGTGCCGATGGAAGCCATTCGGACCCAGCGCCCACAGGTCATAGCCGTGCACCGCGTGCAGCGGCCAGCTGCCCTGCAGGTCGCGGCCAGGGGCCACGGTATAACGGCGCGGGATCGCCTCCAGCTGCAGACGGTCGTACACATGGATCACCGCCGCCGCGCCTTCGCTGGCCAGCGTCAGCCGCACCTCGGCGGCCACCGCATCGGTCTGGATGGCGATCGCCGGGCGATAGGGAACTGCACGCGAAGGTCTCACGCCGCGCTCCTGCCGCGCTGGCTGCAGGGCCTCGGGCAGCGACGGCAGCGTGCGACCCGGCAAGGCAGCCGCCCGCGAGGCTACCGCTGCGGTGTCGGGCAGCGCGCGTACGAACGGACGCGTATCGGACTGGGTAAAATCGAATGCCTGGGTCAGGTCGCCGCATACCGCGCGCCGCCACGGCGAAAGCTCCGGCGCCGCCACGCCGAAGCGCCGCTCGATCAGGCGGATCACAGAGGTGTGGTCGTACACCTGTGAATCCACCCAGCCCCCTCGGCTCCACGGCGATATCACGTACAACGGCACACGCGGACCCAAGCCGTAAGGCCGGCCACGCAGTGCCGGTTCGTCATGCGTTTCGTTGCCCGGCGAAGGATGCCGGTGATACTCACCCACGGTGCTGATCACCGATGCACCGGCCCATCCCCCCTGCTGCGTGGCGTCCGCCGATGGCGGAGCGGGCGGTGGCACATGGTCGAAGAAGCCATCGTTCTCATCGAACATCACCAGCAGCGCGGTGCGGCTCCAGACGGTCGGATCGGCGGTCAATGCGTCCAGCACCTGCGCCGTATAGGCCGCGCCCTGAGCGGGACTGGAAGGCCCCGGATGCTCGCTGCCGGCGGCATCGGCAATCAGGAAGCTGACCTGCGGCAGCCGGTTGTCCAGCACGTCCTGCCGCAACTGCGCCAGCCCGCGCGTGCTGACCCCACGTTCGCGCAGCTGCGGGTCGTGGCCCGGTGCGTCCCGCCATGCCGCGCGGAACGCCTGGAAGCCGGCGAGCGGGTTGTCGGTGAAGTTGTCCGCCATGTCCTGGTAGATCCGCCAGTCCACGCCCGCCTGCTGCAGGCGTTCGACATAGGTGGTCCAGGTGTACGACGCCGGGTTGCCGCCCAGCTCGGGGAAGTTGTCGTGCGAGTTGGCCACCGCCGGGCCACCGCCCTGCGCCTGCGGATCGTTGTGGCCGGTCCACAGGAACAGCCGGTTGGGATTGGTGCCCGCCTGCATGGCGCAGTGGTACGCATCGCAGACGGTGAAGGCCTCTGCCAGGGCGAACTGGAACGGCAGGTCGCTGCGGCGGTAATAGCCCATCGCATGGTCCTGCTTCGCCGCGGGCCAATGCGCCATGCGGCCGTGGTCCCATGCCTTCTGCGCATCGGGCCAGGTATGCGGCGTGCCTTCCACCCGCATGTAACCGAAGTGCGCGGCGGTATCCAGCGGGAACGGGGCGATGCCGTGCGTACCGGCCGCATTGGGCTGCAGCCACAGCGTGCGATGCGGCTCGCCGGGCTGCAGGCCGGGGGCCGGCACCACGAAGCGATCACCGAAGCCGCGCACGCCCGGCAGCGTGCCGAAGTAATGATCGAACGATCGGTTTTCCTGCATCAGCACCACGATGTGCTGCAGGTCCTGCAGGCTGCGCGTGCGGGCGTCCGGTGCGATGGACGCCGCGCGCGCGATGCTCGGCATCAACGCGGCGATGCCCGCTGCCACGCCACCCTGCAACAGGCGGCGGCGGCCGATGTCGGAAGGCGGCGTCGGCGCGTGGCTCACAGATCGACCCGCACCGAGAACCCCACCGTGCGCGGCGCACCGATGAACGCGCTGTCGCTGCCGTCCACACCCGCCAGGTAGCGACGGTCGGTGAGGTTGCTGACGACGAAGCTGGCACCCACGCCCTTCAAGCGCGGCGACAGGTTCTGCAGGTCGAAGCCGATGTTGGCGTTGAAGACGGTGGCGGAGGGCAGCTTGTTGGCGTTGGAGGCATCCAGGTAGCGCGCACCCAGGTAACGGCCTGAAATGCCGGCATTCCAGCTGTCGCCCTGCCAATCCGCCGACACCACCAGGGTGTGGCGCGGTTGGCCGATCACCTGCGCGCCATCCACGATATCCAGCTCGGCGTCACGGGCCGCGTTGCCGCTGCCCAGGTATTCCGAACGGTTATAGGTGTACGCACCATTGACCCGCCAGCCGTTGTCCCAGCCATAGCCCAACGCGGCTTCGACGCCCGTACTTTCCACGCCGCCGAAGTTCTCGTAGACGCCATCGGTTTCGTCGAGGTAATCGATGCCATCGGCCAACCGCGCCGGCAGATAGACGATGCGGTTGTCGAATTTGATGTTGTACAGGGTGATCGAGCCGGTCAACGGCCAGCGGCTGATGCGCAGGCCCAGCTCGATGTTGTCCGCGGTCTCCGGCTCGACACGGGCGAAGCGCTGCGCATCGGTCTCGCCCAGCACCCCGGATGGAATGGCGGCGAAGTTCTGCGAGTAGCCACCGAACAGCTCCAGCCCTTCCACCGGTAGCGTCCACGTTGCGCCCGCCGACAGCAGCGGATCAGACTTCGAATCCGACCGCACGTTCTCGGCCGCACCGATACGGCGTTCCCGCTTCTGGTCGACGAAGAACTGCTTGACGCCCACGCGCGCACTGAATGGACCGAAGCGTGCCACGTCTTCCACGTAGTACATCTGCTCGTCCACGGTGTAGCGGTCTTCGAACTGCACCCAGTACGGCACGTGGTCGAAGCTGATGTCAGTGCCCACGTTGAGCAGACGATGCCAGTCACGGCGCACGCTGCGGTCCACGTTCTCCACCCACAGGCCGGCGCGCACGGTGTTGTCGATATCGCCGAAATCCTGCTTCCATTCCACGTCGGCGGTCAGGCCGGCGCGGTCGTTGTCGTAGTGCGAGTGGCGATACGACTGCACGCCCTGCACGCCCGCGTCGTAACAGGCCGGATCATAGTCGGCAGTGAAGCCCGCGCGCGGCGTGCAACCCGGACGCACCTGCGCCGCGCTGCCATCAGGATTGACGAAGTAGAACTGGCCCAAGGCCGAGCCGCCGTAAACCGTATCGCCACCGCGGTATTCCGATTCCGGATTGCCCACGCCATCTGCGCGCGCCTGCACCAGATACGGCGGCAGCCAGTCACCGCGCCCCTCCATCCGGTGCGCATAGCCCGCCACCGACGCCTTGAATCCGCTGCCGCCGTCGAATGCCGCACGCAGGTAACCGAACGTGTTCTCGCGCAGCGCGCGCGAGCCGGAACGGAAGTTCTGGTCCAGGTTCGGGATGCCGGTCAGGGTGCCGACCAGGCCGTCACGCTCGGGGTTGGTGGCGAAGCTGGCGGGCGACACGCTGGTGTACTCCGGTTCGTTGGCATCGTTGTACGACGCGTACCCGGTCAACGTCCAGCGGTCCAGCTCAGTGATGAACTTGGCCGCCACGTGGTCGTTGCTGGTCCGGCCACTGCCGTCGATCCAATCGCGCACTTCAGCCGATGAGGCGCTGATCCAGGCGCGGGTGTGCCCGGCCAGCAGGCCGGTGTCGTAGCGGGCGTAATACTTGCGTGCATCGTTATCGCCGCCACCGACGACGAAGCGCACGCGCTGCTCGTGCAGCGGATCACTGGTCAGGAAGTTCAGCGTGCCACCGAGGGCTTCGTTGGAACGCGACGAGATATCCGCCGTGCCTTGGCTGACCTCCACGGTTTCGAGATCCAGCGTGTCGATGTAGCGGTTGGCCAGCGAACCACCGCCGTAGCCCGATCCCCCGTTGGGCAGGCCATCGATGGTGGTGCCGATCTGCTGCGTATCGCGGTTGGTGACAAAGCCGCGCATGCTGATCTGCGTACCCCAGACCGATGAACCGGTGGCGTCTGCTTCACTGACGACCACGCCGGGCAGCTCGTTGAGCGCGTTGTTGACGCTGCTCAGGATGGTCTGGCGGTTGAGGGTTTCTTTGCTGACCGTTGTCTTGGCGTAGCTGGTGGCCTGGCCGATCACCTGCACCTGGTCGAGGGTACGGGCCTCGTCGGCCGGTGTGGGGGCGGCATCGTTGGCGTACGCATGCAGGGCGGGCAGCAGCATGACGGTGAGCAGAGAAGCACGGGGATAGCGGCTACGTCCGTAAGCGGGCATCGGGTCAGGTCATGGGGTGGGGTCCAGCGGAGTATTGGCGGGGGCGGTGACGTGGCTGTTACATGAAGTGCGATGTGTCCACTACCAGCAATCGTCTGCCGCGGCCATGCGCTTGCCTGCGCGATCAAGCGTCATGACACCGCAGCGGCTGTCTGCTCGCGCGTCGATGGGCGTGGTACGCACCAGATACCCGCCCGTAGTGGGTACTGTCACGTCCAAGCGGTAGCCGACCAGTTCGCCCGCACAGGCAGGTGTCGGAGGATTCTGGTAGCTGAGCTGCCGGGTGTATAGCCGCTCCAGCACCGAAGCCTGATCCAGCATGCAGTGTTGGGCCAGCACTCGACGGGTTCTGATGATGTATCGGGTGTAGGAGGGAAACGCGATGGACGCCAGGATCGCCACGATCGCGCACACGATCATCAGCTCCAGCAGCGTGATACCGCGGTTGCGGCGCCTCACTGTGGTAGGCCTGCATCACCGCGCCAGCGCAGCTCGCGCCAACTGGCCCGACGCAGCCGGTTGCCGATCGGATTGGTTATCACACCGGACAGGCCACCATCCTCCAGCGACCCGCCCAGCCAGTCACCCAGGAAACCCGGACCGTTGGGTCCCTGTCCAACCAGAAAGCCCGATGACGGCACGGGATGTCCGTCCGCATCGATCAGGTCGCCAGGATTGCCCACCGTGCCATCGCCGTCCATATCGAAGAAGCTGTCGTCCAGTCGCCCGCCGGTAAACGGATCGATGGCCATGAAATAGCCTGACCCTGATGGATTGCAAGGGTTGCTGGCATCGGGAATGCGGGTCGTACCGACCAGCGTCCGGCCGCGGAACTGATTGGGCAACACCATGCGTTCGCCACGCGGCGCAGCGCCGGGTGAAATGAAGTCGATCACCCAACCATCCGCTCCCGGTTGGTCGTTCTTGTCCAGCGCCCGCCCCGTCACCGTCTCGGCAAGGATGCGTGTCATCACCAGCCCTGAGCGCCCGGCGACGGTCTGTCCACGATCGCGGATGCCATACCAGGACTGCACGCCCATGTTGGTCAGATCACGCGTTTCCAGTAGTGCGCCCGTACCGAAAAACACCCACGTTGTACCGTCTTCCGGATTGCGGCCAACCAAGGGGGTTGCCGTGATGGGTTGCGGTGCGCCGCCGTACTGTGCGGTAAACAGACGCTGTGATTGCGAGCGGACCAGGTCCACGCGGAACAGACCACCAGCGGCATTGCCCACGTAGGCCGTCTCGGCAAACCCATCCCCATCGGCATCCCATGGCCGCGCACCGAACGCGCCACCACCGGCTCGATCCAGCACAGTGGTATGCACCTGCGCGGAATCGAGTGTGATGCTGTAGAGCCGAGACATATCATCGCCACCGTCTGCACCATTGCCCAGCACGACGCGCCAATCCCCATCGGCCACTTGCGCGATCAAAGGCTTGCCGATCACAGCGCCCATGCCTGCAAGGGCTTTGCCATCCAGCTCCCACATCAGACGGACGTCGCCTGGCCGGGTGATGTCGAGCGCGAAGACCCCCGGGCCAGCGCGGCCGCGCGTTCCCACCAGGATGGTCTTCCAGCTGCCGCCGACATAGGCGTCCGCGACGGTGAGCTCGCCATCGAGCAGGTAACGGTGCTGGTAGCCTTGCCGGGCATACTGCTGCAGACCCTCAAACGGAACCGAGCCTGGCATCACCGCGACGTTCTCGTCGCCACTGGCTGCATCGAAGCCATGCAGCATGCCGTCGTTCGCACTGGCGTACAGCGCCGGCCTGCGCCCGGACAGCGTTTGCACGAAAGCGGCATAGCGGTCAGCGCCCTGGAAGCGTTTGCCCCAGTAAAGATTGGGATTGGGCGGACCGACGTACACGGGCGAAGAGTTGACGAAATCACCGAGTACGCCTGCACGCAGCCGGAAGTCCTCTTTTCCCTCCATGCTGCGGTCTCCCAACAGATACTGCAGCACCCGCTCTTCACCCAATGCACTGCGCTGCTCTGCGCTCAGGGCACTCCAGCTTGCCGTCACCAGCGCGCCACCCTTTGGGATGAGTATCTTCCGATCACGCCACGGGCGTGCATCCAGCCGCGTCGACGCGCTCCAGACCGCCGTAGTCCCCACCACTCCGGTACGCGCATCGGCCTCGTATGCGCTGAGGTCTCCGCGCCAGCTCCCTGTCTGATAGGTCGCACTGTAGATGCGTCCATCGTCCCCGGGCTCACCGCCATTGGTCGAAACGGCAGAGCCGGCGCCCAGCTTGACCTGGGTGATTGCCTTGAAGGCCTGCTCAAGGCTGGCCACCATCCGCGTCGCATCGGAAGCGGCGAAGAAGTTGCGCGGACGACGTTCCCGCCTGTCATTGTTCACGTAGTCAACGCCATTCCACCACCACTCCGGCAGCAACGGCGGCGCTTTTGGGTTATAGGTCTCGTAGCCACTGGGGACCTCGAAGCCGCCATACTTCGCAGCCAAAACATACTGGTTGTTGGTGAGCTTGTAATCGCCCTTCTCGACCACATCAACCCAATATGTCTGCAGGGTCTGCTTGCCGGGAAAGCCGTTGCGCGCGTCGTCCGGCCGGATGTCCGTCGTGTTGGCCAGATAGGCCAGGGCCGCGATGTAGGCAGAGTTCTGCTGTGCCGCCACACCGTTGTACCAGGGCGCAACCGCACGTGAGCTGGCTTGGGAAGCAGAAAGCCCTTCCATCAACCAGATCTGCTTCAACGCCTTCACCACATCCACCGACGTGTCCGATGAAACCCCTGCAGGTTTAGTAGGCTCTCCCCCCCTGTTGGTTGCTCCGGGCAGGTTCTTGTCGGTCCAGGTGTTGGTATCGCCGATGCCGAGCAGGGTATTGCTCTGGCACTGGTATCGGATCGGATCGTCCCATGCGGCGATGACGGGGAACCCGTCCGCCTGACGGTAGCGCGTCGTGGTGTTCTTCGATAGTTCGCTGAATTCCTTCACGTTACCCAGGCCGCGGATATAGCGCTGCGCGGCGTAGTACAGCTCGCTGACGTTGTCGTAATACTTGGGCGTACGACCCGTCCTCATCTGGCCAAAGCGGTTGAGATAATTGATCACGCCACTGTGCCGAACGCCGCCCCCTGTAGAGGACGCGTCGGCCGGATCCGGATTGTCCAGCAGCACCCCGGTGACAGGGTCCCATTCGCGCGCCGGATTGATCGTCGGTGGCGTCAATGGATCGTGGGCAAAGGGACCAATGAACTTCTGCCGGGCCCGCAACACGCCGCCCTCGGCGGCGGTTTCATACCCGCCGGTATCGGCGGCGCCGGGCCCGCCGTTATTGAGATACCCAAAAATTGAGTAACGCAAGCGATCGCTGTTCTTCTGCAGCAGACCCTCTGGCTTGAAGCCGTTGGAGTAGGCCACACAGTTTTCTTCAAGACCAACGGACGGGTCGCAGACCTTTACCCTGATGCTGACTTCATAGATGACCCCCTCGTCGCCTGGGTTGCTACCGCGTGGCGGCGAGAGCGTATGCCGCGTGTTGTCTGGATTGTAGGCGACCGATGATGTCGCCGTGTCCAGGTTTCTGGTGGACGAAAAATACATGCGTGCACCCAACCCGTACACACGCGCATAGAACGCCCTGTACTGCGCCGCAGTGGCCGCATTGACCGCGCGCTCGTTGGCAGCCGTGCCACTGGGCAGCCGCCGCGTCTCGAAATTGGCGGCCCGTCCCTGGATGGAGAAGTCGGCTTTCTCAAGCCACGTCTCTGTCGGTGTGTCACGCACCCTGTAGCCGCCGGTCAGGCCCTTGCGGAAGGGATCGATCGTCTGGGTGGCGGCCCAGTTCATGAAGCGGCCATCCCATAGCTTGCCAGCGCAGCCTGCTGCAGGGCGCAGCGATGCGGGTGCGAAATGACGCTGCGCTTCCTGCGCTGCATATACGTAGCGGTAGCACTTGCCAGGATCGAAGTAGCCCACATAAGCGCTGGTCGAATCGTAGTTCCCGAGGTTCGCTGCACTGATCAGCGTCGGAAACTCCACCGACGGCACCAGCACCAGATTGGCGGGCACCTGGATCTCCGCAGTCAGTGGTGTCTGTGCGACTTCCGCGTGCAATCCACCACTGCCCAGCGCCAGTGCCAGGGTCAAGCCCGCTACTGCGGCGGCGTATCCATATCTCAGCATGACTTCACCTCACTCACGTACGACGACGGTCTGCAGCACCACGCGTGCCCGCCCGTTGGCATCCGGGTTCGAGCCACGGGCCAGCACGCGGTAGTATTCCGCCTCTACCAGACCCGGTGACTCACCGTAGTTGGGCTCGTTACCCAAGCCCAGTTCGACATGTGTCTCGCGCCGGCCCATGTACTGCACTGAATACTCAGGCGCACCCGCGCTGATCCCGTTGCTCTGAACATCCGGCGCCACCTGCCAGCTTCGGCCGGCCTCGGTTGCGCCGCTGCTGATGGGCAGGGGACGGCACGCAGGGCTGCCAGGAAGCCCGCTTTCAGAGCAGTTCGTCCCTTCGCCACCAGCACCGAACCGTTTCAGCTGGATCGTCTTTTCGGCCGCCGCGAGTGCGGCCTCCGCGTTCTGCAGCGCCAGCGCGCGGTCGCGCATGGACGATGTCATCTGCTCCTGCAGTACGCCGGCATTCAAGCTCATCACTGCGACGATCGACAGCAGCAACAAGGTGATCAGGACGACGAACAGGGCGATGCCACGCTGTCCGCCGCGATTGCTTTGAACGGCGCGCATCAGCTGCGGGACCTTATCTGGAACGTGTGTTGGAAATGCCGCGCCGCCGTGTCGCCGGTGCGCCCCGGCAGTTGGGGTACGACAGAGAAGCGCACGGAGACGGCGGTCACGTTGTGCCACTCCGCATCCGGGACCTCGGCGGCCGTGACGTAGCGCGACCCACCCCGGACCAGGTACCTGAGCTGGAAGCTGTCGATGCCGGGCACGATCGCCGCAGCGCGTGCCGGTATACCGTCACGCACCACGCTGCGATACAGGGCCGCGCGCTTGTCCGGGCCGGTGCCCACATACCAGCGTACTTGTTCCGGTAGCGCCATCGCGGTATCAGGACCATAGCGCTGCATGGTTGCCAGCGGTGGCATGGCGCCCGCGCAGGCATTGGCACGGACGAAGTAATCCACGCAATTGGCGGGAGCGGCATGCCCGATGGCAGCGCCCGTTGCGGTCACGCGCAGCAGGGTGGTGACCTTGAAATCACATACGAGCAACGCATCGCCTACCGCCGGCGTGTCGACACCCGTTACCGGAATCGGATGCGTGGACTGCGCCGTGTCGGTGACCGAGAGCTGCAGCGGAGTCAACGTCCACAGCCGGATGCTCTCTGTTCCGGCCAGGCGCTCGGCTTCAGCGGTTCCAGAGTCGAGGGCAGGCATCTGAAAGACCTGTCCACTGCTTGCCTCATCGGCCCCTCGTACGGGCTCGGACAGCGTCTGCCAGAACAGGCTGTCCCGTTGGGCGAGAAGATTGACCACCGCATGCCGGTTGTCGCACAGCGTATCGCCCGCGCCACGCAGGTCTTGGCCGATAAGCTCCATGGCGACCCTGGCAGCTTCCTGGGTCCGTGACACGCCTATCGTGCTGTGGGCATTGGCGGCCGAGTTCAGGTAAATGCTGCCGCATGCCATGATGAGCATCAGGCCAAGCGCGAGCGCCACCATGAGCTCGACCAGGCTGAGTCCACTGCACGCCGCGCGCCTCATGGCGTGAATCCCAGTTCGATCTCGACCACACCCGGATCCGTGCCCGCACCGGCGCGTTGGTCGTCCCACATGATCGACGCCATACAGGCGTCGGCCGTGCAGCGCACTGCACCGCACACCTGCATGGTGGCATCCCCCTGGCCGCTCAGCCCCTGCAACCAGCGACTGATGTCCTGCCGTGCCAGATCCCCGATCGGGGCCTCGTCATGCGTGCAGACCCTGCCCTTCGTGTCATATGCACCCGACTGGAATCCGGCCGGGTTGGCACGGATTGCCTCGGCGAGGCTGGACGTGGCGTAGACGGCGGCCGTTCTGACCAGCGCCCCTTCATTGCGCTTCAGTGCAACCAACTGCGCAGACGCCGTAGCCAGCCCGCCGATGGATAGCAAGAGCACCGCCACCATGACTTCGATCAGGCCTGCTCCTTCCACGCCCCGCCTCGAACCCGCTCCCCGCGTCATCATCCGCACCCCTGATCCTCCTTCTGACGCTGGAGCGAGATACCACTCCCTATGACCACCCGATAACGCTTCAGTACCGCCGTGCTGCAAACCAGGATCGAACCCTCTGCCGGCATGCGGCCGCCCATGCGAACCAGCCCGGTCGATTGGAAGACGAGGCCACGTCGGAGCGCATCGGAAACCGTCACGTCACTCCTGTCCGGCATGTGACCAGTACGCAGCACAAGCCCCTTTCCTGTGGTGACGATCCACTGCTGCCAGCCGTCGGACGCGCATCCAGAGCGGTCTCGCGAACCGCACAGGACCACGCTGTCATTGCGGCGAATGGCCTCATGACGAGCAAACTCCATGTCGCTCAACAGGTCGTTGGTTGCACTGGCAATTCGCGTCTGTGCAATGAGCGCGGAGAAGGAGGGCATCGAGAGCGATACCAGGATCGCCAGCACCGCCAACGCGACCATCAATTCCAACAAGGTGAAGCCGGTGGTGAATCGGTTCGGGATAGCTCTACAGCTCATGCTTTGCTCTGATGAAAGAAGGCAGACTCCGTGCACAGCGGCGAGCTACCGCAACGTCGAGCGCCGATCCAGTGAAGTCGGAGTACTGGCATCGCCGTCGCGGACCACACGTGCTTCAAACTTCGGTGCGTTCTCGGCCTTGGTGTCGCCTGTCCCTACTGCAAGATCCCGTCGCTGCAGCAGCGTGGTGATGCGTTTGGTGGCAGCACCCAGGCGTGCATCGTCACCAATGAGAACCTGCAGGATCGCAGCGGTCGCCATCGTCATCCGCAGCTTGTCTTTGCCGGCCACCATCTCGAACTCTTCGTCGTTCATGGCCAGGTGGGTCAGCCATGCGTGGACGATCGTTGCCAACCGGTTGCGCAAGGGGTCAGTAGCGTCCATCGATGGACCTGACAGGCTCACCGTACCTGCCCCGTCAGCCCATCGCGGTCGGACACATCCTTCTGCAGGCTCATCCAACGCCCAAGCATCAGGCCCAGACACGCCGCTACCGCGGTCCATGCACCGGCTACAACCAGCAGTATCTTCAACACGGTTTCCATCTATTCCCTCACTCACTGGCCAGGAATCCGGCGCTGCCGACGGAGAATAGGAAGGACACTCCGAATTAAGAATCGAAGAACCTCGAAATGCGTTGCGGCCGCGCCTCAGAAGCAGCGGATCCTGTCATGCGGGTGGAAATAGATGCTGCCGAATCCATCCGTCAGATCCACCCTTACCTGTCCTCGCTCGTTACGTCTGACACGTCCAACGCGGCACAGAAACTCGGCGCAGCCTGGAATGCACGCGAGTATCAGATCACCCGAACGCAAGTCACCCGCCTCGCAGGTGTGGGGCAGGACCTCCATGGTGTCAGTGTCGTGAACAGATGACATTTCGTGGTACTCCGGGGTAAAGCGTGCAGACAGATGACCAAGCGGGCGGCGCTCGTCGTCCGCGTGCCCGCACGATACCTCGCGCCCGTGGTCTGCAGTACCCATTCGAGACGATTCATTGTCGTGCAGCCCTGCATTTCGAAATCGTTCGGATCGCTTTTATCTGATCATGGGTGCGGCCCATGAATTAACAGATGGAGGGCGTCGCATGCGTTCTGATACAACCGTGATCGTGCTCGATCAGCATGCGCTTGTGCGCACCGGCTTGCGCGCGTTCTTCAACACGCTCTATGGCATCCGGATCACTGAAGATTTCCGTAGCGCCGGCGCATTGCTGGAGCACCTGCAGGATCATCATGCAGACGTGGTGGTACTCGACTGCTTCCAGGGCGAGCATGCCGCCAAAGCGCAGGCACTGCTCCAAGCCATACAGCACCGCTCCCACTGCAGGTTGGTGGTCTTCAGTTCCGATCTGACAAGCAGCGCACGTGCCATGTGCATCGCCGCAGGTGCAGATGCCTATGTTGGCAAGTGCGAGGTCTTGGACACGCTGGCATCCACGGTGCGGTCAGTCGTCGAGATGAGCCGGCCACGCATCCCCGGGGCCGGAATCGACTTTCTTGCTTCGGCATTGCACGAGCTCACGCCTCGGGAAAAGGAAGTGATGCAACTGGTTGCCGATGGCCTGTGTACGACCCAGATTGCCAAGGCGCTGGATCGTGCCACCAGCACGGTGAGTGCGCAGAAATGGAGCGGGCTGCGGAAACTGCAGGTCAGCAGTGAGAACGAGTTCCTGAAACTGCTGCCGCCTGATTTCCGCTGGCCGCTCCACTGATCGGAACGCAGAGGATCAGCCGGTCTTCTCGATCAAGGCGCGCACCTTGAACAGCTCGGCATCGGTACGGATCCCCAGTTTCTGATAGCCCGATTTCTTCTGCGTGCTGATGGTACTTACCGCACGCGAGAACTTGGCTGAGATTTCCGTCGTCGACATGCCATCGAGGATACAGCGCAGCACCTCATGCTCCCTAGGTGTAAGCGGTTCTGCAAGACCTTGCGGGAGGGCGTCGCGCTGGGCGCGCAGGCCGCTCAGATCGGCCAGTTGCTGTCGCATGGCGCCACTCAGGTAGGTCTTGCCACTGGTGACGGCCTGGATCGCCACGAGCAACTCATCGGCCCCTTCTCCCTTCGATAGGAATCCATTGGCACCAGCCTGCAGCGCCAGCGATACGGTCGCCGGGTTGAAGTGGGAGGACAATACCAGGATGGCGAGGTCGCCAAAGCGCGTGCGCAGCGAGCGCAGCAGGTTGACGCCGTCCACATCCTGCGGCCCCAGCGAGAAATCCACGATTGCCAGATCCGCTGGATTACCGGCTGCGCCGAGTGCGCGGATGAGATCGCGCGCACTGGTGTAGGTACCCACAATATCGATACCCTCCACGCCGGAAAGCCGCCCACGGATACCCTCTAAGACGATGGGGTGGTCGTCGACCAGCACCACGCGAATCTTTTTCGGATGCATCGTCGATAATCCCGGAGTGAGCTGCCGAAGCGAGATTACCAGAGCGTGTTGATTCAACGCCACGGTATTGATGGAGGCTGGCTGCCTCCATTCACTCTACCGTGCGTGACATTATCTTGTTGCTGCGTCCAATGCCGTACGCAGCGCGTCGACGAAGCTGTCGGGAGGCATAGCGCCTTCGCTTATTGCTGACTCCACCGCCTGCGCGCAGCGCGCCAACGCTGTCCAGCCCAACATCAACGCGGCCCCGTTGATCCGGTGTGCGTAGTGATGTGCCCGATCCAGATCGACATTGGCCAACGCAGCATCCAGCGCATTCATGTCCTCCCGCAGCAGTGCTTCATGGTCGATCCCGATCACTGTCGGCTCTACGGGCTCGATGCGGGGTGAACCGATCCGGACGGGCCACAGCTCCAGGATGCCTTGTAGCTCCTGCAGGCGCAGTGGCTTGCGCAGCACGCCGTCCATGCCGCATTCCAGGCACCGCGCCAGATGCTCTGCGCCGGTGGATGCCGAGATAGCCACCACCGGCAGATGCTCGGCCCGGGGCACCGCCCGGATTCGCCGTGTCGTCTCATAGCCATCCATGCCCGGCATGTGGCAGTCCATCAACACCAGATCGAAGGACTCACGTGCAAGGACCTCCAAGGCAGCCTCGCCACTTTCAACCAGAGTTGGCGCGACACCCAGTTCGTGCAGCTGCTGTCTGATCAGCGCCCGATTACCAGGATGGTCTTCGACCACCAATACCGTAGCGGGGGGCGCATGCTGCGCAGCAGCGGCCGTGGCCGTTCGAGCGCGATCGGTCTCGGCCGGCAAGGTCAGGCGCGAGGCCGCCTCGACCAGACTGACCGGGATCGCCAGCGCCACGGTGGTCCCGGTCTCCGGGATGCTGTCCAGCGTGATGCTGCCCCCCATCATCGTGACCAGCTCGCGGCAGATGGTGAGTCCCAGGCCGGTGCCGCCGAACTCACGCGTCGTCGACCCATCAGCTTGGGAGTAGGCCTGGAACAGGTGGTGCTGCTGGTCAAAGGGAATGCCCACCCCGGTATCCGTGATCCGGATCAGCAGCGTGGCGCTACGCGGATCCGACGGGCTCGATGGTTCAAGCCGGGCGTCCAGGTTGACGCATCCGCGCTTGGTGAACTTGACCGCGTTCCCCAGCAGATTGTTCACTATCTGACGCAGGCGCGTAGGATCGATCATCACCAAGCCATCGACCTGGTACTCCAGCCCGTAGTTGATCATCAAGCCTTTTTCATCTGCACGCGGGCGGATGAGGTCGACCGCCTGCTGCAGCAGCACGCGGACATCCGTGGGCAGCTTTTCCAACGTCAGCTTTCCTGCATCCAGCTTGGACAAGTCCAGGACGTTGTCCAGCAGGTCCATCAGCGCCTCGGCCGCGACCGTGGCACCGTCGGTAAAGCCTCTCTGCCTCTCATCGAGCGAAGTACGGCCCAGCAGCTCGATCGAGCCGAGCATGGCGTTGATCGGCGTGCGGATCTCGTGACTCATGGTCGCAAGGAAGCGTGCCTTGGTCTGTTCGCTGCGTACGGCGCGACGTCGCGCCTCGCGTGCCCGCCAGCCGAAGAAGGCCAACAACGCCACCGCCAGCAGCAACAGGGTCAGTTCCACGCGGCGGTAGTGAAGGATCGACCAGATGGTGGGCGCACCGTAATCTGCCTGGGACAGGTAACGTTCGTAGATCTCGTTGCTCTCGCGCGCGGTGATTGATCCCAATGCCTTGTCCAGAATCGTCAGCAACATTGGATTGCTGGCGCGCACCCCCATCCGCGCCCGGTAAGGCGGGATGTCCAGCGTGCTGGCAATACCCAGCTGGCGCCCGTACTTGCGTCGCAGCAGCGGCGACAGGGTGGCTTCGGTGCCCACCGAAGCGTAGGCCTCTCCGTCCACCACTTTCCGCAGGCTGTCCTCGGGGCTGATGACCTCGATGGGTATAGCGCCGGGCCGACGATAGGTCAGGACTTTCTGGATATCAGGGCCGCCACGGATCGCCACACGCTTGCCCGTCAATGTGTCCGGCCCGAACGTCGAGGCGGCGTCGCCGCGCGTCACCAGAATCAATGGACTGGCGAAGTACGCCTGCGAGTAGCGGAGTGAGCGGTCCACCTCGGGACTTACCGTGGTGGGGCTGGCATTGGGAAACAGGTCCACGCGTCCCTGCAGGAAGACCTGCTGGGACTCTTCCCAGGTGCGCGTGGGAACGAGCTGGAAGGACAATCCGGTGCGCTCGGAAAGCGTCTCCAGATACGCCGCGATCAGGCCTTGGTATGTGCCGTCCACAATGTCTTCAAGGGGACTGACGTTCGGTGCGCCGGCATAGTAGACAACCGGATGCTCCGCAATCCACTGGCGCTCGGCCGCGGTGAAGCCAGGCGTGCTGGCCAAGGCCGGGAGGGTGAACATCAGCATCGCGACCGCGCTTGGCCAGCCGCGCCGCAATGCGATGGACCATCGCTGAAGTGCAGCAGTCACAGGGAGTTTCCTCTGGCGGGCCGTATATCCGACGTTGGCAGGACGAGGCGCTGCCGCAGGCAACCGGAACCATCGACGGGGTGCCACCGTAGCACGCACCACAATTCGAAATTATTCGAATTGATGTGAAGACGGAGAGCCTGCCGGCATCCCGGAGGACGGCATCCAGCGGAAGTCGGTGATGTACAGCCCCAAAGGGTTGGTCAGGTCCACGTCGTGGGCGGGAGCTACCTGCTGGACATTCACCTCTGCCGTCCACCGCAAGGTGAGCGGGTCGGCACCCTGAGGATCTGATGCGACCTCATTCCAGCGGATCTCGTAACGCTCTCCCGACTCTGCGGTGATTGAGATGATCTCCACCGTCAACGGCGGCGGATCGTGCGGGCGTCGGTATTGCGCCAACCAGCCCTTCAGCCTGGACAGCGCCCTTGGGCGGAGGACACGCATCGCACTGGCAAGATTCTGTTCACGCCGAGACGCGTCCGCAGGCACGGCACGCACCCACAGTATCCACGTCTTGAGAAAGTGCTCGATCTCCGGTGCGGCCGCGGTGTAATCGGCAGTCGCCCGCCCAAGCACGGCAACGCTGCCATCCGCATCGACCCGGGTGATGAGTGGCTTGGGCGGCGGTCGGTTTACCGACGCAGCCAGCCCGGCGACAGCCACCAAGGCGATAGCACCTATTCCTACCGCCGCCCGACGCCAGGCGCGGGCCTCTCGTTCTGCCTGCTTATGCTTCTGCTGGAGAAGCAGATAGGAGCTGAATATCTTCAAGTCGGTCGCGGCCTCGGTGTTGACGATCAGGGGAACCACCAGCAATGCGTGAGGCATCGGGCGCCCGGCGGGCACCCGATGCCTTGTGTTTCACCAGCTGTACTTCACGCCCATCTGTGCACCGTAGTTGCGGTACTCGTTCTTGCCGCGCAGCGTGCTCAGCTCGCCCCAACCCGTCCAGCCGCCGCCCATCTGCAGCTGCGCACCGGCCTTGAGCTCGTAGACATCGCTCGGCTGACCACCGGACAGGCCTACGCCGTTGAACGCCACCGCGTTGTCGCCTTCGCTGTGGATCCAGTTGGCGGCCACGAACGGCTGCACCCGGTTCCCTTCGCTGGAGGTGTCATGCCCGTACAAACGCACGCCCAAGCGGGTCTGCAGGCCGCCGGCATCGACCGTCTTCACCGTGGTGCCGTTGGTTTCTACGTGCTGGTCACCTTCCATGGAATAGTCCGTGTAGGTCACCTGCGCCTGCGGTTCCAGGTAGAAGGCCTTATCTGCTCCTTCATGCAGCTGCATCGCGTAACCGGCTTCGATGGAGGCCATCAGCGCCTTGCTGTCATAACGTTCGGTCGCCAAGGCATCGCCCTGCACCTCGTTCTTGAAGCGCGCCGTCTGCAGCCAAGCATCCAGGTAAGCCCCCTTCTCCGAATCGGCGCTTTGCATCCACGTGGCATACAGGCCCAGCGCCTTGCCATCCACTTCGCCCTTGGCACCGTAACCGGTGACGTTGGAGGTGGTCTGGCTGCTGGACGTGCCGGTGGCCAGCATGATGCCGGCCAATCCGCGGCTGTCATCGCCCCACTTGGCGAAGTCCGTACCCACCTGCAGCATCGACTGGCGGCTGGCCACGTCCAACTGGCCTTCGCCCGCATTGAACCGGGTGTGGTCTGAGGTTGTGCGGACCCATGCCGAATTGAGCGTGTCGTCCGACTTCAGGCGCTGCGCCAGGTTGGGCTCTCCCAGTCGTTCGTGCAGGGTCATGTCGAACATGCCCACTGCTGCTGCCTGGTTGGCCAGGTAGGCGCCGGTCTCCGGGCGGTAGATCTTGGTCGGCGGCGGCAGGACCGGGGGATCAACGATCTCCGGGTCCACCGGCGGGTCGATGACGATGGGGTCGGTCGGCGGGTCAACTGGATCGACCGGCGGGTCAACTGGATCCACCGGATCGACTGGCGGATCGACCGGGTCAACGGGATCCCCGGATCCACCGGATCGACCGGCGGATCGACCGGGTCAACGGGATCCACCGGATCGACCGGCGGATCGACCGGGTCAACGGGATCCACCGGATCGACCGGACCGGTCCGGATCCCGATCGACCGGCGGATCGACCGGGTCAACGGGATCCACCGGATCGACCGGCGGATCGACCGGGTCAACGGGATCCACCGGATCGACCGGCGGATCGACAGGGTCGACCGGTGGCTCAACCGGCAACTCCGAACGCAGGTACCAGTCACCGTCGGTCGGATCAGTCAGCCCGCCCTGATGCAGGAAGTACTCGTACGAGCCGCCCACCGCACGGCCCATCAGGTTGAACACACCCGCCGACTCACCATCCACCTGCACCAGCTGGATGCCATCGAAGGTCTCCGCGCCCTGCCCGCCCACGTTGTTGACCAGGATGCCGCTCTGCCCGGCGGTATTGCCCAGCACGTGCAGTTTGTCGGTCAGCGAGGCGTCGTCACCCAGCACGGTGTTCATCTGCAGCACTGCGTTGTCGGCCACGTAATCGCCGGTCACGGTCAGGGTCTTGAATGCCCCGTCGTCGTGGTTGAACGCGATGGTGCTGTTGCTGGCTGACAGCATTCCTACCAGCGAGTCACCCGTCATGTCCCAACGACTATCCGCCAAGCGCAAATCGTCGACGTTCTGTGCGGCGCCGTGCAAGCTGCTTCCGTCCGACAGATCAACAACTCCCGTATAGCCATCGCTGAAGACAATGTCACCGGTGAGCTCGGAGCGGGCAGCGTTGAAGCGGGTGGTGCCCAGGCCGGTCCCATCTTCGGATACATCATTTGCCAACAGCGAACCGGCCCCGCTCCATGCATTGGACATGACAAGGTCAATGGTGGCATCTCCGTCCACCATGATCGCGGTGCCTGTACTGCTCAGGATTTCACTCCCGTGAGCATCCACTTGGGAACCTGCATTTGCCATCAGGCCGACACCGGATTCACCGGCGGCCACCAATGAACTGGCGTCAAGATCCAGCTTGCCATTGTCGACATAGGCGGCGTAAGAGTCCGCCCCCGATGCCAGCACCGTAGTATCCACGGCGTGGATATCACCTGCGTGGTGGGCCAGCAAGCCGATCGATTCCTTGCCGCGCAACTCCACTTGAGTGCCGGTGAGGTTGATGGTGCCTTCAAGCAGACCCGGCACCCAGTCACCGTAGCCAGCCATGGCGCCATAGGCATTGTCCGCGGTCATCAGCACGCTGCCACCGGTCATGTCGATCTGCGAGCCGGCCGAGAAGGCCAGCAGTCCGATTGCGCCACGCTGCTGCACTTCGATCGTGGTATCGGTCAGGTTAACGGTTCCACCAGTGGCCCACACGCCAGTAGCATGCGCGTTGGGGGTGTTGGGGGTTACTGCGGACTGGCGCACCAGGATGCTGCCTCCCTGAACCGTCGCCGTCGAGCTGTCGCCGACCAGGAGGCCGCGCCCACCCAAGGCTTCGATCGCGGTATCGGCCAATGCCACGCGGCTACCCTCCAGCGCAGTCACACCGTCCTCGGCCTGGATGCTGCTGTTGGACACCGAGACATTTGCACCGTCGGCAAGAATGCCCATTCCTAGGCGCACGTCGGGAATCGCACCTTCCGGTCCGGATACGGTGTTGGTATTCAGATTTTCGATGCGCACGTTGTCCAGGGTGATGGTTGCATCATCCTGCGCGGTCACGGTGGCCAGACGGTCGGGCGAAGCGGTGTTGTACATGCCGCCTTTGCTGCGCAACGTACCACCGTCTTGTGAGATGCTGCTGCCGGTGCCGTTTGCCAGCAGCGCGGCGGCACCAAATCCATGAGTGGTGACGTCCACGCGTAAAGCATTTACGTTGCCGCCGGTCGTGGCACTGATGCCATGCGCAGCAGAGCCGAACGTCTCGACTGATGTATCGATCAGGTCGCCCGCCCCCCCATCATAGACACCCACTCCAAGCGCGCGCGGCCCCAGCGTCACGATGGAGCTGCTGCGCAGCGTTACCTGCCCACGAATCGCTGCTCCATGGGAGAGGTTGCCCTCGGTGAGTGCATTTGTGGATTCGAACCGCCCTACGCCAGCAGTGTTGTTGATGGCGGTGGCTTCGGCGCCCAAGGTATGGATCCGCGAGTTGGACACTGTCACGGATTCAGTGCCGCCGTTCATAAAGATACCGCTACCGGCATCGCCTTCGGTACGCAAGTCGAGACCCTCGCCGACAAGGGACCCGCCCGTCTCGGTATAGATCGCCGAACTCCGGAAACCCGTCATGGTCACGCTGGTTTCCATAGCAGTGGCGCTTCCTGAAGTCGACGCCTGCAGACCGTGTGTGACCGTGCCATTGTTGATGATCGTGGAGGTGCGGACGTCCAGAATTCCGCCGTCGAACGCACCGGCGCCTTGTGCGCTGGTACCCAGCGTATGGATGCTCGTTCCATCGATGAGAACCTTGCCGCCGTTCTGTGCACGGACTCCCTCCGCGGCGACGCCGGTGGTCACGATGCTGCCGCCGTCCAGGCTTATCTCGCTTCCGGCTCCGTTGGCGAATAGGCCATGGGCCAGGCCTCCCGCGGTGGTGATGGCGGTGCGAGAAGCTACGATCGTGCCGGAGTTGAGCGCTTCCAGACCGGCGGACCTTTCGCCCGTGGTATCGATGGGGCCTGGGGAAGCGACTTCATTGCTGCCATCGGCGACGACACGATCCGCGTCAGCGGCCTGAACTGCGCCCGCCGACATCAGTAGGCTGGTGGCAACGGCGAGCGAAAGGCGCCGCTTGGAAAATTCTTGCATCGTCATGAGGGTGCCTTGATTGAGATTCAGGGCACCACGATAGATTTTGGGCGCGTGCTGTCCTATCGAATTCCTTCGAATGCACGCCCGCTGATTAAATATTCAATGAATTCCTTCAATAGAATCCTCCTTGAACACGTCGCATTTTCAGATGGCGGGCGTTGCGCTCTTCAATCGGATACACCGCACAAAGTTCAGATACAAGAGAGGCGCCTTTCGGCGCCTGTAGTGGTGATGCGTTTTTGCCTCTCGTTACCAACTGTATGCCCTACCCATCCGGCCGCCTTAGTTGCTCTAGCTGCCCTTTCCCCGGGTGCTGTTCATTTCGCCCCAACCGGTGAAGCCACCGCCCAGCTGCAGCTGCGCACCAGCCTTGACCTGAAAGGTGTCACGCGACTCGCTTCGCTGGCCCGGACCGGATTGGTGGGCGGACAGCAGCCAACGATCAGGGACTGCCAGTCACTCAGAATTCCGCATAGTGACTCCATTTATCTGAAGTGCAAGTTCCACAGCTGAACTCACCTTGAGCTTGCGAAGAGCACTCTTCTTCTGTGTGCTGATCGTAGGAGCCGCCCGGCCAAGTCGAGCAGCGATCTCCTTCGTTCCATATCCTTGCGCCAGCAGCTCGACAACGGCCCTCTCGCGTCGAGTGAGGGCATCCAGATCAAGCGTGTTTGTCATGTTTTGACCCCAATGAAGTGGGGCGCCCTTCCCGGAGCGCCCCTTCGGTCCCTTTACCAGCTGTACTTCACACCCATCTGCGCACCGTAGTTGCGGTAATCGTTCTTGCCGCGCAGCGTGCTCAGCTCGCCCCAGCCCGTCCAGCCGCCACCCATCTGCAGCTGTGCACCGGCCTTGAG
The DNA here is from genome assembly GCF_014621775.1 of Stenotrophomonas sp. 169. Classification (NCBI taxonomy): domain Bacteria; kingdom Pseudomonadati; phylum Pseudomonadota; class Gammaproteobacteria; order Lysobacterales; family Lysobacteraceae; genus Stenotrophomonas; species Stenotrophomonas sp. 169. The sequence continues at coordinate 213,013 of NZ_CP061204.1, read as the reverse complement.
CTCGTAGACCTCGCTAGGCTGGCCACCGGCCAAGCGCACGCCGTTGAACGCCACCGCGTTGTCGCCTTCGCCATGGATCCAGTTGGCGGCCACGAACGGCTGCACGCGGTTGCCTTTGCTGGAGGTGTCATGCCCGTACAAACGCACGCCCAAGCGGGTCTGCAGGCCGCCGGTATCAGCCGTCTGCACCGTGGTGCCATTGGTCTCCACGTGCTTGTCGCCGTCCATGGAATAGTCCGTGTAGGTCAGCTGAGCCTGCGGTTCCAGGTAGAAGGCTTTATCTGCACCTTCATGCAGCTGCATTGCGTAGCCCGCTTCGATGGAGGCCATCAGCGCCTTGCTGTCATAACGTTCGGTCGCCAAGGCATCGCCCTGCACCTCGTTCTTGAAGCGCGCCGTCTGCAGCCAGGCATCCAGGTAAGCCCCCTTTTCCGAGTCGGCGCTCTGCATCCACGTGGCATATAGCCCCAGCGCCTTGCCATCCACTTCGCCCTTGGCACCGTAACCGGTGACGTTGGAGGTGGTCTGGCTGCTGGACTTGCCGGTAGCCAGCATGATGCCGGCCAGGCCGCGGCTGTCATCGCCCCACTTGGCAAAGTCTGTACCCACCTGCAGCATCGACTGGCGGCTGGCCACGTCCAACTGGTCCTCGCCCACGTTGAATCGGGTGTGGTCAGAGGTCGTACGCACCCATGCCGAGGCGAGCGTGTCGTCCGACTTCAGGCGCTGCGCCAGGTTGGGCTCGCCCAGGCGCTCGTGCAGGGTCATGTCGAACATGCCCACTGCTGCGGCCTGGTTGGCCAGATAGGCGCCGGTTTCCGGGCGGTAGATCTTGGTCGGCGGCGGCACGACCGGGGGATCAACGATCTCCGGGTCCACCGGCGGGTCGATGACGATGGGGTCGGTCGGCGGGTCGACAGGGTCGACAGGGTCGACAGGGTCAACCGGATCCACCGGCGGCTCCACGGGATCGACCGGCGGATTGACCGGGTCAACCGGGTCAACCGGATCCACCGGAGTAACGGGGTCGGTCGGCGGGTCGATCACCGGGCAGCCCGGGCCACCGGCGTTTATCGTGCACGGATCCGGATCCACCGGCGGCTCAACCGGCAACTCCGAACGCAGGTACCAGTCACCATCGGTCGGATCAGTCAGCCCGCCCTGATGCAGGAAGTACTCGTACGAGCCGCCCACCGCACGGCCCAGCAGGTTGAACACACCGGCCGAATCGCCATCCACCTGCACCAGCTGGATGCCATCGAAGGTCTCCGCGCCCTGCCCGCCCACGTTGCTGACCAGGATGCCGCTCTGCCCGGCGGTACTGCCCAGCACGTGCAGTTTGTCGGTCAGCGAGGTGTCGTCACCCAGCACGGTGTTCATCTGCAGCACTGCGTTGTCGGCCACGTAATCGCCGGTTACGGTCAGGGTCTTGAATGCCCCGTCGTCATGATTGAAAGCGATGGTGCTGTTGCTGGCTGACAGGCCCCCTACGCGGGAATCGCCGGTCATGTCCCAAGCGCTGTCTTTCAGGTCCATCAGGGCAACGTTCTGAGCGGCCCCCGTGAGCGTGGTTGCCTCAGACAGATCGACAACCGCGGCGTAGCCATCACTGAACACGATATCGCCCACGAGCTCCGAGCGCTGAGCCTGCAGCACGCTTTGGCCCACTGACCCAGCACCGTTGGTCATCAACAGCCCGCCGCCGCCTTCGATACGAGAGTTCGTCACTTCGATACGGGAAAGACCCGCATCGCGCACCTCGATGGCGGCGGCTGAGCCGGTCAGGATCTGACTGTCGGTCACCCGCACCGCGTTGAGATCCGTGGCCCCCGCCGTGGAAAGGATGCCGCGCGCATCCGCGCCCAGCACCCTGATATCACCGCCAGTGACGTCGATCGTTGCGCCCGAGTTGGCATTGATGCCCATGGAACCGGCACCCGACGTCGCCACACCGATGTTGTTGGCGGTCAGCGTACTGCGCTGGTTGGCGAACAGGCCATGCGCACTGTCACCGGTGGTGGTGATGTCCACACGGTCCAGCTCAATGCCAGAGCCTGCAATGGCCATCGCACCGAAGGACTGAAGCCCACTGGTCTGCACTGCGGTGTTGGTCGCCGTGATCCTCGAATCCACGCCGTCACTTAGCAGGCCACGAGACCGCTCTCCGGTGGTCGTGATCGATGCATTGGCAAGTTCGGCCGAACCGCCGGTGGCCACATACACACCGTGCGCGTCCCGCCCCTCAAGCGCGGCGGTGTCGAGGATCGTGCCGTCCACCGTCACCTTTGCACCACTTTCCGCCGAGATCGCCCTGGCCGCACTTCCCGTCGTGGTGATTTCACCGCCTGACAAGGAAACCAGCGAACTCGCGCCCTCGGCTTTCACCCCATAAGCGTCCTTGCCTTGGGTGCTGATTCCAGAGCCCACCACGGTTGTCTGGCCGCCCGATACGGTGCGCACGCCGTTGGAATAGCCCCCGGTGGTGGAGAGGGTGGAGTTGGCGATCGTCATCGTGCCATCGCCCACGCGTACCGCATCGCCCATCTCACCAGAGGTGGTCACGGTCATGCTGGTCGCGTTCATTTCGCCGCCCGTGTTCGCAAAAAGCCCCGATCCGTTGTAGCCGGACATATCGACAGTCGTGTTGGATGCAGCGACACGGCTCCCCGCGTCGCGGACATCAAGTCCATGCTGGGTGATGCCGCCGACCAACGTGATGGATGCATTGCGCACCTCCACCTGCCCGCCCGTGTTTGCGCCCGCACCGATCACATAGGCGCCCGTCCCAGCGATCTCCGTGCCGTCGATCTGTACCGTAGCCCCCTCCGCAGCCTCCGCTCCGTCCGAAGACTCGCCTTCGGTCCGGATGGAGCCTCCGGTGAAAACAGCGCTGCTGCCAGTGCCTACGGTTTTGATGCCGTAGGCCACTCCACCTTGAGTGAGAATGTCGACATTCGTAGCGATCACTGTCCCCCCATCCTGGATATTGAGCCCATCGGCCAGGTTGGACAGGGTTTCGATGCGGGTGTCGGCAAGCTCTGCCGCCCCGTTTGCAGACGCCACCCCGCCATGCGCATTGGCACCGAGCGTCGTGATCGAGCTGCCCTGCACGGCCAACGTCCCACCCTGCATCACCCGCAGTCCAAACGCATCAGCTTGGGTGGTCGTGAAGTCGCTGTCTGTGATGTCACCTGAACCTCCCTGCCACACATCCAGACCATGGCCCGCAGACTCGAACGACGAGCCGATGATCACACCATTGCCGCCCTGTAGATCCACGCCCTTGCTGCGTGCGCCGGTGGTTTTAACCTGCACGTTGGTCATCTCCAGGAGGGCACCGTCGCGCGCACGGGCGCCGTGGGCCACCATCCCTGAGGTGGCGATCGAGCTGTCAGAGATCGTCAGCCGCGAGCCGGCATCGCCCGTGGCCACGCCACGCGACTGGGCGCCGGTCGTTTCAATCTGCAAGCCTGTACCCGTAAAACTTGATCCCCCCAGCACGTGGACGCCGTCACTTACTTCTTCGGTCGTGGAGATACGAGCATTGGCGCCGGTCATGGTGGCCTGCTCCATGACGAGCATGGCATGACTACCGCGTCCGCTTGTCGCAATATCCACGTCAGAGAAGGCAACCGCAGATCCTTCAGTGATCGATTTCATACCCGCCGACTCTGTGCCCGACGTGGAGAGGGACGCACCAGAGACAACCACCATTCCGCCAAGGCGCGCGTTCACAGCGTTGCTCTGGAATCCCACGGCGCTTGATTCGCCGCCGGTGAAATCGACACGGCTCCCGCTTCCCTCGGCATGGACACCGTGGGAGCTGTTGGCTCCATTGCCTGTGGCATGGACATCGGTCGCAGTGATCGTGCCGCCATTTACCGCTGACAGGCCGTGGCTCCAATCGCGCACGTCGCTGTCAGCGTCAATGTCCGACACCTCGCGGTGTACGCCATCGGCCACTACCGGCGTCGCGCTTGTGTTCCAGGAGGTCATCAGAAGCGCGCTGCTGACCGCAAGCGCCAGAGCATGTCGATTGGAGATCGAGGTTTTCATGTCGCCAGCCCATTTTGAGAATTCAGGCTTCACGATATTTTCTGGTGCTTGAGGACGGTATCGAAGAACTTCTAAATGGTGCGCAGCCAAGGTAACGAGCATCGACCCATTGGGTCCACAGTCATTTTTCGGAGCCGCTGGCTAAAAAAAGTGGCCGCCCCCGAGAGCGGCCAATCCTGTCCTCCTTGATGGGTCGCAAAAAGGAAACAGGTAATTCCTCGGTAGTCTCGTCCCACCGGTTACCAAGGTAAAAGGGGCCGTTCAACGGCCCCTTCCCGCACCGCCCCGAGGGAGGGCGCATGCCGCGCAGCCAGACTTCCAGGCTGATGACGGCTGCGAAGCATGCCGTTCGGGAAAGGCGGGATTACATATCAGCGCGTTCTCGCGCCATGTTCAACCGAAGGATTTCTATATTTCTGTCGCCTTCTGCGCTAAGGAAATCACAGCGGCAGACCACGTACCCAATGCGAGCTGAGATATCGAAGTATCGCTATGGAGAAGCGGGCCGCAGGTAAGTAGGTTCGCTAGTCCGCGTCCATGGCGCGTCCTCTCACCCCTTCAATCCTTCCGAGTCAACCACCATGCGCGAAACGGGTGTCTTCCGTATCCATAGATCCACGTCCGGTGAATCCTCAAGAGTGGAATCGGGCAATGGAGTGTCTTCGTTTGACTGTCATCGCTGCGGAACAAGGAACATGCCAGGAGCCAGATCGATCTTTGAGATCAGTGGCGGAATGGTATTGACGTGCCTTCGCTGCAACACGCGACAGGCTGTAAGCCGTGCGCTGCTTGCAGCGGATGGTTGCAGCCATCGATTTACAGCAGCGGCCGAACAGGCGTGAGTCTGCTCCTGCTCGCTTAAGACAGAGAAAAGGGGTCGGCGCATGCGGCCCCTCTTGCCCCCAAAAAGCTGCACCGGCACTTCTTCCGAGCTTATCGATAGTGATCCTCACTCTTCGTGTTTTCCTGCCTCCCACCCTGTCGGTGACAGGTACACGATCTGCCTGCGATCCGTCGCCGCCCGTTCGATGATTCGAGGAATCTCCGGAAACGCCTCCTGCACCTGGGGCAGCAGCGCCCAGCCGGCCATGTCAGCGATCCGATAGCGATAGGTCACGTCCGCTGTCCGATATTCCCCAAGCCGCAGGGGACCCGACCAGTCCACAATGCGCTCCAGCTCCTTTCTGCCCCAACACAGATCTCGCCCTGGCGCGCTGCTGCCTGTGCGCACGCGTCGCTCGGCGGCCGGCCGCTGGTGGATATAGGGGATAGCAGCATCGGTCAGCGTGTAGCGCTTCACGCGTGCATCCGGCTCCAGAAATGCGTCACCGCTGCCCATCCACTCTCCCCGGATCAGCCCGGCCGCCTCAAGTGCAACAAGAGACCCTTCTACGCCACGAAGGCGTTGCACAAGATCCACGTCGATCGGCCAGGCACGCAAGCCCAGACACAGATGCCCGTCCTGCTCGAGACGCCGCGTGATGGCATATGCGAAATTCTCCTCATTCGCTGTCTGCTGGTTGCTGCAGCCGGCCAGCAGCACGGCAAGCAGCACCGCGCATCCTTTGATAAGGCTCATCACGTCCTTGCTGGCGTGGAAAGAAAAGAGGGCCGGCGGGGGCCGGCCCTACCCACTACTGCCCCAAGGGGATCAAGGCAGCAACGGCGCATTGCTGAACGAGAGACTGACCAGCGTTGACGCCGTACCGTCGGGAAACGGCGGGGAGTTCATCTCAGCGCACGGGCGCAGCCGATGCCATGGAAGCAGTTCGAAAATGCATGTGCGCTATACCCATGCATCACGAAGTCGTGCAGATTGAGCCGTGACGATACTGATCAGGCTTGAGTGCGAAGCGCAGTCGAGTAATTCCTCTAGGGGGTACGTGAGCCCTTCGCGGGGGTCACTGCTTTTTTCTTTTTTCTTGAAAGGAGCGGCATGGCACGAGGGCTGACATCGGAGGCCGTGATGTTCGTTGACCTGTCGATCGACGGTCAGTGTTACAGGGCAAGGGTCTGGAACTGCGGTGAGCACCGGTGGTGCCTCGTCGCTGCGGAGCTTCCGGACGGCACACGCCTCCCCGGATCCGGACGGGAAGGCTTATGTGTGGATGTGCTGCTGGAGGCGCATGAACGGGTGTCCGACTATCTGGCTTCCAGGATCAAGCGCATCTGATGACCCGCGGAAGGGCACGAAAACGTTCACGAGAAAAAAAAGGGGGCCGGTGACCTTCCTGGTCCCGGCCCCCACCCTTGGTGCGCAACCGCGCCGGCTCCCCTCCGGGGCTGCGGCGATCAAGGTCGCCTAGCAGACACCCGAACACGATGCTGCTCAATGGAAACACTTCGATATGAGCGCGGCGTGCGCTGGATGGCCCTTGTCCGAAACAGGTGTACCTACCGCGCCAGCTGATCCGCCAGGCCGCGATAGATCGGCGTACGGCAGACCAACCCGGAGACACTGCGGGCGATCAGCACCGTGGCCAGGATCGGCAGCAGCATGTCGCTGGTGTTGGTTAGCTCTAATGAGATCACCGCAGACGTCAGCGGCGCCTGGGTGACACCGGTGAGATACGCGCACATGCCCAGCAGCACGAACGCAGTGGGATCCACCCCGGGCATCAGCACGGCCAGGTTGTGGCCCAGCCCTGCACCGACCGCCAGGGCCGGCGAAAACAGCCCGCCGGGAATGCCCGCAATGTACGAGGCCAGGTTGGCCATCAGCTTCATCAGGCCGAACTCGTGGCCGACCTCGGCATGCCCCTGCACCAGGCTGCGGGCCTGCTCATAGCCGGTCCCATACGCACCGTCGCCGAAGGCGAACGCGAGCAGCACCACGGTCAACCCGCACCCGGCCGCGAGCAGGATCGGATGCTGCGCGCGCAGGCGCCCCAGCCAGCGCGGCTTGCCGGCCACGGTGAGCAGCACAGCGCGCGCGAACAGGCCGCCCAGCAATCCCGCCACGACCCCGCACAGCACGATCGCTGCCCAGCCCTGCCCCAGCGGCAGACGCGCGGAGACGTGGCCGAAGTAGGTGTAGTTGCCGAGCAACCCCAGCGACACCACGCCGCCGACGATGACCGCCGTCAGCAACGTGCCGGAGAACCGATGTTCGAAGCGGCCGCTCAGTTCTTCGATGGCGAACACGATGCCCGCAAGCGGCGTGTTGAATGCCGCCGCGATGCCTGCCGCGCCACCGGCCAGCAGGAAATGCGACAGCTCGCGCGGATCCTGGAAACCGAAGCGGCGCCCGAACAGATACATCAGGCTGGCACCCACGTGCACGGTGGGGCCTTCGCGCCCCACGGACGCCCCGCCCAGCAGCGACAGACTGGTCAACGCCAGCTTGCCGACCGACACCAACGGCGACAGGTTCACCGCGCGGAACTGCTCATCCGGCTTGTCCAGCGCCGCGATGACCTGGGGAATGCCGCTGCCGCGGGTGGGCTTGAGCACGCCGCCCGTGGCCCATGCCAGCAACGCGAAGATGCCCGGCGTCAGCAGCAGCGCCCACCAGGGCGAGTGCTGGATGATGCGCTGGAAGACCTGGAACGCCGCGTCACTGGCCTTGGCGAACACGATGGCGACCAGGGCGACGACGACCGCACCGCCCCACAGCGCCGCTCGACGACGCCAGCGCTCGCTGGTCAAGTGGGCCTGCAGCCAGTGGCGGGCCGTGTTGAATCTGGACATGGGGCCATTCTGCGCCGATGTCGAAGACGGGGACAGAGCCTGATCTGGCGGGAAGCCGCCTGCGGCAGCATCGGTCCGACGGCGTACCATGGGGCGCCGCGCGGGCAGCTTGCCGTGCGCACCATGCCCCGCGCCCGACCGATATCCATGCACACGTCCGACCACCACGTCCAAGGCCTCGACAACGACCAGGTCATCGCCGATTGGCCTGCGATCAGCGTCGCCGACGTGGCGTGGCTGAAAGGCCGGTACCCGCACCTGGCGGGCGATTGCGAGGTGGTCTGGCACAGCCCGCGTCCGTTCTCTGCCGCAGCCCTGCTGCAGAGCCCGCAGGGCCGGTTCTTCGTCAAACGCCACCACCATCACGTGCGCAGCGCAGCGGTGCTGGAAGAAGAACATCGCTTCATCGCGCACCTGGCCGACGCAGGCGTTCCGGTCGTGCAGGTGCTGCCAGACCATGCCCGCGCCACGGCGGTGGAGCACGGCGACTGGACCTTCGAACTGCATGCCGAGGCACCGGGCGAGGATGTATACCGCGATGTGCCGTCGTGGACGCCCCCGAACGATGTCGAGCAGGCCTGGCAGGCCGGGCGCATGCTGGCCACCCTGCACAACGCGGCCGACAGCTACCACGCGCCACAGCGCGGCACGCACGTGCTGGTGGCCCGCGACGAGCTGATCCGCGCCGAGGATCCGATTGCCCTGCTGAAGACGCAGCTGCCGCAGCGACCGGGGCTGGCCGACTATCTGGCCGGCAGGCCATGGGAAGCAGAGCTGCAGCGCGCCATCCTGCCGTGGCACTTCGGCGTGGCGGCGCGCTTGGCGTCGGTGCCGCATCGGTGGGGACACAACGACTGGCATGTCTCCAACCTGCTCTGGCACCAGCACGGCCGCGCCAACGCGGTGGCCGCCGTGCTGGACTTCGGCCTCGCCTCGCCCGCCAGCCACCTGTTCGACCTGGCCACGGCCATTGAGCGCAATGCCATCGCCTGGCTGGAACTGGAGCGCGGCGGCGCGGCGGTACGTGGCGATATCGCGCTGGCCTTGATCGTCGGCTACCGCGACGCACGCCCGTTGACGGCCGCGCAGGTGCATCTGCTGGCCGATCTGCTGCCGCTGGTGCACCTGGATTTCGCGCTGTCCGAGGTGGAGTATTTCCACGGCATCACCGGATCCACCGCCAACGCCGACGTGGCGTATTACACGTTCCTGCTGGGCCATGCGGACTGGTTCAGAACCGCCCACGGGCAGGCCCTGCTGGCGACGCTGCGCGCGGCGGCCTGAGCGGCTGATTCGCTTCTTCGGCCAATTTGGTGTGAAATGACACCCTGAAGCGGGGGTGCCTGGGTTGACCAGGCTGAGAGAGTCCCTTGGAACCTGATCCGGTTTGCACCGGCGTAGGGAGCTTTGAGCTGCAAGCACATGGACCCGTCGGGTCACTGCGCGCGCGCCGTCGCTTCGTCTTTCTTCCTGTTGATGACGAATCGAATGAACCGCTGCCTGCGCCCTACGCTGTTGACCGTTGCCCTCTGTGCCGCGCTGCCGCTGCACGCTGCCGATGCCCCTGCCGATGCGGCCGACCGCACGCCGACCGAGCTGGCCGCCGTGCGCGTGCAGGCCCAGCAGGCGGCTGCCGCCACCGCACCATCAAGCAGCTTCGGCGCGGGTAGCTGGAAGGACACGCCGGCATCGGTGAACCTGCTGGACCGCACGGTGCTGGACAGCCGCCACGTGCGCACGCTCAGCGAGATCGCCGCCAACGATGCATCACTGGGCGACAGCTACGCCCCGGTGGGCTATTACCAGAACATCGCCATCCGCGGCTTCGCGCTGGATACCGCCACCGGCTACCGCTTCAACGGACTGGCCACCGCCGGCGAGCAGCGCATCGCGCTGGAGAACATCCAGCAGGTCGAGATCCTGAAGGGTGAAGCCGGGTTGGCGGCCGGGGTAATGGCGCCGGGCGGCATCATCAACTACGTCAGCAAGCGCCCGGCCGAGGTGCGCACCGTCACCTTGGGCACGGACACCGAAGGCACGCGCTACACCGCCGTGGACGTGGGTCACTGGCTCACCCCCCGCTTCGGCGTGCGCCTGAATGCCGCATGGGAAGACAGCGGTTCGTACATCGACCATGCCGACGGCCGCCGCAACTTCTACTCGGTGGCCGCCGACTGGCTGATCAGCGACCGCAGCAAGCTGGAAGTGGATGCCAACTACCAGACCAGCGCGCAGCGCTCGGCATCGGGCTATCAGCTGCTGGGGGCGACTGCGCTTCCGCGCGGCGTGGACCGCGCGAAGATGCTGGGCTACCAGGCGTGGCAGCAGCCGGTGGGCATCGCCAGCACCAACCTCACCGCGTTGCATACCTACGATATCAACGCGCGCTGGCAGTCGCGCCTGTCGGCCAGCCACAGCCGCTCGGTGATCGATGACAACGTCGCGTTCGCGTACGGCTGCTACTACGCTGCACAGTGCGCCGATGGCAGCGTACCGGGCAACTACTTCGCGCCCAATGGCGACTACGACATCTACGATTACCGCAGCCCGGACGACACCCGCGTCAACCAGGAACTGCGTGCAGAGCTGCGTGGCCGCTTCGATACCGGCCGTGTCAGCCACGAGCTCAGCATCGGCGCTGACACCTTCCGCCGCACGGTGAACAAGCGCCAGAACGTCAACGAGTACGTGGGTACCGCCAACATCGGCGATGCCCGGGTGCCGCAGTACGCGCCGTCGCCGCTGATGCCCGGCGCTTCCGCGCGCCGCCTTTACAGCAAGCAGGATGCACTGTTCGCACTGGACCGCATGCGCTTCGGCGATGACTGGCAGTGGCTGGTGGGTGGCCGCATGGTCAAGCTGGATGAGCGCGCCTACGACAAGCGCGGCACTCCGGAGCGGCACAGCACTCTGTCGCGGTTCCTGCCGCAGACCGCTGTCATCTGGAACGCCACCGATCAGGTCAACGCGTATGTGAGCTACGTGCGCGGCATTTCGCTGGGCCAGGAAGCGCCGTTCTGGACGTCCAACGAAAGCACCTTCCTGCCGCCCCTTCTGTCGCGCCAGCTGGAGGCGGGCGTGAAGTACGCATCGACCGATACGTTGACCTTGGGAGCGGCACTGTTCCGTACCTCGCAGCCCTTCCAGTACGCCATGCCCGATGACAGCGATGCCGGCTTCACCTTCGTGCAACGCGGCCAGCAGACCCACACCGGCGTGGAGCTGACCGCGAACGGCAGACTGACCGAGCGCCTGCAGCTCAACGCCAGCGCCAGCGTGTTGCAGGCGCGTGCGCGTGATGCGGGCACACCGGCATACGAAGGCCACCAGCTGGTTAACGTGCCCAAGACGCGCGCCAACGTGCACGTGGATTACCAGCTCCCGTTCGCTGCAGGGCTGGGCGTTACCGGCGGCTGGCGCTATGCGTCGGCCAACACAGCTACGGTGGATGGCAGCGTGCGTGCGCCCAGCTACAGCGTGTTCGACGCCGGACTGCGCTACCAGCATGCGCTGCGCGATCGGCCGGTCACCTGGCGGCTTTCGGTGGACAACGTATTCGACAAATTCTACTGGCGTGACACGGGCAGCAGTGCCGGCGATTACTACCTGTTCGCTGGCGCCCCGCGCCAGGCCCGCCTGTCGGTCACCATCGCGCTATGAGCGCGGAACTGCTGGAATGGTCCGCCGCCGCGCTGAGCATGCTCGGTGTGTGGCTGATGACCCGGCGACGGATGATCGGCTGGCCGATCGGCCTGGTGTCGGTGGCACTGTATGCCTTCGTGTTCGCCGAGGCCCGGCTGTACTCGGACACCTTGCTGCAGATCGTGTTCGGCGGCTTCCTGGTGTACGGCTGGATGAGCTGGCGGCAAAGCGCGCAGGCGGATGGCCTGGTCAGCATCGTGCCGCTGCCCGCGCGGCGCCGCTTCATCGATCTAGGTGCCGGCGTGGCGGTGGGGCTGGCACTGGGTGCAGCCATGCATACCTGGACCAACGCCGCGCTGCCGTGGCTGGATGCCATGCTGGCCGCCATGAGCCTGGTGGCGCAGTGGTGGCAGGCGCGTCGCCACGTGGCCGCGTGGTGGATGTGGATCGTGGTGGATGTGGTGTACGTGGGGCTGTACCTGTTCAAGTCGCTCAACGTGACCGCCGCGTTGTATGCGGTGTTCATCGGCCTGGCCGTGCTGGGCCTGCGCCGCTGGAGTGCGGCGAGCAATGCCCCGGTAGCCTGCCCCCGGTAGTGACGGCCGCCGGCCGTCAGCCTGTGCGCACCGGTGCCCCAACGCCGTAGCTACCGCCCCTGCGGCACGTGCGCCTGATGGAACGCCTCGGCACTGACGGGGCGGCCGAACAGGTAGCCCTGGAACACCCGGCAGCCCATGCCGGCCAACCACTCGCGCTGCTGCTCGGTCTCCACGCCTTCGGCCACGGTGGCGATGCCCAGGATTTCCGCGATCTCGATGATCTTGCGCACCAGCTCGCGCTGGCTCGGGTCATCGCCCATGCCCCGCACGAACGTCTGGTCGATCTTCAGCTCGTCCAGCGGCAACGCCTGCAGCAGGGAGAACGAAGAGAACCCCGTACCAAAGTCGTCCAGCGACCAGGAGATGCCATCTTGGCGCAGCGCGCCCATCTTCGCGGCCAGCACGGACAGATCCGTCGCCAGGGCCGATTCGGTGATCTCCAACCTTAGGCGATTCGGTGGCGCGCCCACCCTGCGCAGGGTCGCACGCACATCGTCCACGAAGCTGTCCGATGCCAACTGCAGCGGGCTGACATTGACCGACAGCATCCAGGCATCCACACCGGGCAGGGTCGACCAGTTCTTCAGGTGCACGCACGCGCGTTCCAACACCATCAGGCCGATATCGTGGATCAGACCGGTTTCTTCGGCCAGCGGGATGAACTTGTCCGGCGACTGCAGGCCATGGCCCGGCCGGTCCCATCGCAGCAGCATCTCCGCGCCCAGCACGCGTCCGTCCAGCCCGACCTGCGGCTGCAGATAGGCACGCAGCTCGCGTTGGGCCAGCCCACGTACCAGCGCGGCATACTGATCCATCTGCTCGCTCAGGTCTTCGCGGAAGATCGCCAGCACGCTGCAGGTCAGCACCATGGCGGTGAGGGTGTTCAGGCCGTGGCGCAGCCGTCGCACATCATCGGTAAGCAGCTCCAGCTGCGGCCCGAGACTGACCGGGCTGATGGCCAGCACCACCAGCGCGGCGATGCACATGCCAGGGAACAGCCAGCGCAGATAGACGCGCTCGCTACGGAACAGGAAGAAACTGGCCACGCCGATCGGCAGCAGGAACAGGTGGGTCGAACGCGCCGCCGCCGCCGTCGGGGTCTCGGCCAAGCTGACGAAGATCGTCATCACCAGCAGCACGTGCGCGATCAACACCAGCGGGATCCGGTCGCGCTTGCGGGCGATGCCCAGGCAGCCTAGACCGACCAGGATCAGGGAAAACAGCACGATGGCCAGCACGTCCATGCCGTGAGCGCCGTAGAACGCGCCCCAGATCACCCCATGCAGCACACAGACCACACCGCTCAAGCGCAGCAGGCGTTGGATGCGCGGCCACTGCGCATGGTCCGGGAACTTGCGGCTCAGCCACTCCCGGCTGCCGCGGGCGCTTCCTGTCTCGAGCATGGAATTCCTTTTTTCTCGCCATGGTACTGGCCGAATGCGACAAGCGTTAAAGAGTTTTCACGGGATGGGTGAGGAAGGGATAAGTACGTCTGCAGGTGCCCATCGGTGTCGCCGAAACCCCACTTCCATCGAAATCCACCTCAGCAGGCGATCACGGGACACGCTCGCCTCATGAATCCAGCGTTGCGGGTGATCTGCTCAGGCCATCCCTCTAGCTTCGGACGAATCCAAGGAGTGGCTGCCAGTTGCCAGCGTCAGCTTCCCGTACGGCCTGCAGGTAGCTTTTCCGCACGGTGCTGTTGTGCGGTGCTGGCCCCCACGAGAAAGGCTGCTCACCGCGCGACTGCAGGAACAGGTCAGCCATCAGTCGCGAGCTGCGGCCGTTTCCGTCAGGGAACGGCCAGCAGATTGCCACCCTGCGAGCTGGCGCTCACACCGGCACTGGTCGCCTTGTAGCGTGCTTCGTTCTGCAGATCCTGCACGCTCAGGCTGCCCGTGCTGAGCGCGTTCCTGGACGGATCGGCCGTGCTGGCAATCGCCGCGCCGGTCAGCGCCGTGTGGCCGCCGACGTTGATGTCAAAGCCCCCCGCGCCTGCTTGGATGCCGGTCTGCTTTTATACGCTGACGTAGTTGCTGTCGATCTTCTGCTGGTTGTAATACCCGCTGACCTGCCCGCCGCCGGTACCGATCGCTGCGTCGATGCCACCGGATTTGTCGCTGCGTTCGTAGTCGGTGCGGTCCTGCTGGCTGGTCAGGGTCAGGTCGCGCCCCACGTTGGCGATCACCCGCTCGCCGATGGCCTGTGCACCTTCCAGCCTTGGCGTTTTTCGGCGCTCTTCAGGACCAGGTCGCGTGCAGCGGTCAGGGCCACGTTGTCACCCTAGATATGGCTGCCGGTGACGTTGATGTCGCCGCTGCGCGCCACGATCACCACGTCGCCCTCGCTGGCGATGCGGCTGCCCTGCGCGGTGGTCTGGCTGCTGTTGATCTCGCTGCTGCTCGATGAGCCGCCCGCCAATCGCCTCCTTATAGTAGGTACAAATATAGAGGATGCAGTCATTTACTACAGGTCAAGTTTCTGAAAGATCCACATAGACGGAAACAACCACGTCAACCCCTCCATTATCCTCCATCAAGTACATCCCTACTTTCCCGCCCTCGATTGATATCATGGAAGAATCAGAACGATCACATTCCACACTCAACGTCGACAATGAACTTTCTATTTGTTCGGGCGTCTTCTCCATTACAGAGAGTCCCCTGTAAAATAGTCCTGACTCTCGGTGGACCTCAACACCTACCACGTGATCATGATTATCATAATATACGTGAGCTGCGGCATCCGCAAAATCATCGGTAGTGTTTATGCTATCGGGACTCTTACGGAACTCTTCGAATTTTCCCAAGAGCCTCCTAACCTCACTACGATCCATTCCAGCTGAGACGCAGCCAACTTTGCCTGTTTGATACTCAAATATCATGGCTTAACTCCCACCTTGAATTGCGACGGATCAAGTGTCTTTGCATAATCGAGCATTTGCTTAATATTATCATCATATTTATTACCAAATTTTGAACGTATGTCATCGACATCCATTTGCACGGCGTCCATCAGCTTCCCATCCCTTAGAAGAGCCTGTTGTTCCGCCCGGTAAGCTTGCGCCTCATGTGACCCCCCGTGACTGCGAGTCCGGCGGTGATCTTGGGGCGACATTTTGATCGCCGGGCCATCATCTGAGCTGACAGGCGCTGCTTTGTAACAATTTTTTGCCGGACAGTGATGTGAGTCGAATCCGTCATTAGCTGGCTTACTCGTATCACGATGCGCGCCCCCAAGCACACCTCCGTCTACAGCTGCCTCAGCCCCATAAATTTTTCCGCCGATGCCCTTCGAGCCCTCGACAACGCCCTTGGCACCGGTGCGCACCGCCTGCACACCAACCGCTGACAACACAGCATCTACACCCAGCCCAGCCATGGTGTTGCTCGCAGGGTGTACCGCCTGCAACTGGTCGTCGGTCTTCGCACCGAAGCCCCACCGTCCCACGACCTCGCCCAGCGGATTCACCAGGTAGTCCTGTTTCTTCTGCTGGATGCCTTGGCCGGCAGGCGACGCCTCCCACGCCATGCTCCCCAAAGCCTTTACCGGCCCGCCGGCTGCAGCCATTGCCACGTAAGCCAATGCCATGGCCGTGTCTTCGCCCATCCAGTTGACGGCCTTTTCTACCCCTCTGCCTCCGCTCTCAATAACGCCGCTGATCAGCTTGCCGGCCTGCAGCATGCCCCCAGCGCTGTTACCGTCTGCTCCCTGCGAAGCCGGGTGGCCTCCGTCCGAACGTACTGAGGGGTCTGTCGCGCCAAGGCTCTCCAGCTGGCCCACATAGACAACCGCCACCAGACCCAACAACTCTGTTTGCGTGTCTATATCCAGCGAGCCAAAGCTGCGGCCGTACTCGCGCTGGGACATTGCCTCCACCGTCGCCATGCCCGCCATGTTCTGCGCGATGCTCGGCGTCGCCAGGGCTGCTGCTGGCCTTATTGCGCTCGGTCTGCTCCTGGCGTTGTTCGGCGCTCCTCAGGACCAGGTCGCGCGCAGCGGCCAGGGCCACGTTGTCACCCTGGATATGGCTGCCGGTGACGTTGATGTCGCCGCTGCGTGCTAGAGCCGGGCATGCCGGCTATCGCATTTCAAATTACTGCGGCGACGAAAGATTCAATGACTTCAACAATTGAATCATTCGATGCAACGTGGGCTTCATGCTTGACTGCTGGGCTTTACGTCATGTCCGCAAACGGCCTGCTCCACGGCATGAAATCGAATCTTCCAGGCAGTGCCCGGATCACATGAGCACAGTAAAGATCGATTGACTCTGCTGGATTATCAATAACGCGGAGGCAATCCAGGTCTCCGTTACGGATGTGATATACGATCTGATCGGTTCTCGTGGAACAGACGAAAAGCTGGTCTCCCGAAGTACCACCGTAGCCTCTGGGCCTGGTATCCAGGAAGCATCTGAGCTTATATGCGGGTGTACCATTTGGATAAGTCACCATGTCGGGCAAGACAGTGACGTACTTTTCGAGATATTTTTTCTTGACACCCCTTCCCGCGGAGTCGAGGTACTGATCAAACGGAACCCACATGAAGGACGGGTGACCCACTAAACCGCGATTGACCATGGGTCCCTCAACTGTATGAAGCGGCAAGCGCCACCCATCGCACCTCCAGAGCCATGATTTTGAAATCGCAGAAGGGAGACTCAGAAGTGATCCAAAGCTGTCGTCTCCACCCTCGTAGGTCTCTCCTTGGAAGGGAGGATATATCTGCAGAATGGATCCCGCCGACTCCATGAATAGGACGGGGAATGGATCTGTAAGCTCATCGGGCTTGAATCTCTGGGCCGTCATTGCAATGCCCAAGAGCAATGGGCCCGCCACCTCCTGCAACGCCACGTATGAATTCGGCTGCAACTGTCTCAGCGGCTCAATGAGCCACTGCTTTCCCTTATCGAGTAGACCAGCGAAATCGTATTTTCCATCGCCTATTCTTCCACCCTTGATCTGATTGCGCAGCTCCGAGGGAACTTGGCTGAATGAGGTATATATTCCACCGTCTAGCCGACCCATATAATCCGATGACTTCGTGCGATATGCATCGTCAATCACCCCAAGAATAGGATCAATCATTCGCCGTATCTCCTGTAATTATCTACCGCCAGCTGAACGTTCTTCGTGAATTCCACTTGCATCTCTTCCAGATGCGGTTTGATTCAGGACAATCCTAGAAGGCCGCCAGCTCGTCTACTGGCCTGCTCCACGGCGAGAAATCAAACTCCCCTGACTGCGCACGCAGAACATGGGCGCAGTATAGATCGATTGCCTCGGCTGGATTTACAAGGATGCAAGGACGCTCAAGATCCCCACCACGTAGATGGTAAACGACTTGATCCAGACGTGTGGAACACACAAAAAATTGGTCGCCAAAGGGCCCGCACGAATTTGCAGGCCGAGTATCCAAAAAGCATCTGAGCTTATAGCTGCGGCGCGTCCCTTTCACTACAGCCATATCCGGCAAAAATCTGACGAACCTCTCAAGATATTCGTCCTGGAACCCCTCGCCCAGCGAATCGAGATAGTTGTCGAACGGTATCCACGCGGATGATGGGTGGCCGATAAGCATTCGATTTCTAAGTGGGCCTTGGAACGGTTCACTCGGAGCACGCCATCCATCAGTTCGCCATAGCCAAGATGTAGCGAGCGACTCGGGAAGGGCCAGCAATGATCCAAAGGATGTGTCCTCCTCCTCATAGCTTTCTCCCTTGCATGTGGGATTTATCTCAATTACGTATCCACCTGCGTCCATGAACATGACAGGTACTGCACCTGGTGCACTATCTGGAACAAATCCTTCAATCCACACCACGCCAACTTTCAAGTCCCCTACAACATCATTGAAAGCGGAGTAGGAATGAGGCTGAACGTCCCTCAGTGGCTCGATCAGCCAGTTTTTTCCTTTCTCTAAAACTCCCATGTAATCCCGACATGATTCATCACTAAACCCGCTTTCAGCTAGAATCTTGAGCTGGTCAGGCATTTCGCAAATTGACGCATAAACGCCACCGGTCATGGACCGGTAGAAATCAGCTGTTGCAACACGCCCTGCAAGAATATCTTTTCTAGAATTTTCAGAGATCACAAATTCACCCACTCTTAGGTATTGCTCTTTCGATACTCTTTAACCGCACGCAGCACTTGTTCGCGGAATGAGCGCTGTAGCCTCTCTATTTGCATCTTGTATTCAGGAGAGACTGGCTGACCATTCCATGTCATCCATCCATCTGGCCCTGACTCCACTCTACATCCCTTGGAACAGTTGGCGGATGCAATCATTGGCTGTAGGTTGCGCGGGTCTTCAAGCAGCTTCTTTTGCAAGAATGATGGTAGCTCGTCAAACCCATCAATTGAATGCAAAGCCTTCTGAGGCAATATACGGTCTACGTGAACGCGCGCGCTATCAGGCAGCGCTTCAATCACGTTGGTCAGCGGATGCCTCCACGTTAGCTGACCTTTGGCATTCACCCATCCTGCGTCAATCACATACCCGTTCAGCCATACGGTGTTCTCACCGGCTTTAGCCAGTGGCCTCACCGCGCCCAGCGTCTTGGCGATACCGAATGGCAGTGCCGCCAGCACTGCATCAAAGCTGGCACCCTCGGTGTCGCCTTCCATCAACTTGCGTACGATGCCGAGCGCCATGCCGACGTCGCCGGTGAACGTCTCGATAATCGCTTTGCCGTCCGCACCGCGCTGCGCCGAGGCCAACGCAAGCAACTGATCGTAATACGCGTCCTGCATGTCACGCTTGGTCCAGCCCGCATCGCTCAACGCGTTGGTCAGGTCAGTGAAGGCCTGCTTGTCCTTGGACATCAAGTCGGCGAAGTACTTGAAGTCGTAGTACTGGTCTTCGGTAGCGGTGAATGCTTGGCCCCAGCCGAAGGTCACCGGGTTTGCATTGATGAAGCGTTGAGCCTCGAGGTCTACACCGCCGGCCTTCGCTGCAAGCTTTGCGTCAAGACTTGCGCTGGCTTCGATGATAAGACGGCTCTGCGCTTCACGAAGCTGCTCCGCTGTGCACTGCGTTGCACACCCGAAGAGTTGCTTGGCGAACTCGCCTGCGTTGGCGATCAGCCAGTTCGTTTCGTCGGGATGCAGCTGCCGGTTGAACTTGTCACCGGCAAGCGCCGTTGCGGCGCCATTCTGCCCACTGATGGCCGCCCCCACCGCGAGGCTTGCCGCCTCCATCAAGGTGTCGAAGGCAGTGGAGCCGTACGTCACGCCACTGTCGATCAGGTAGCGGGCGAGGCTGTCCCTGACTGCTTCGACACTTCCGGCGCCAATGGCACCCTTGAGTGCGTCGCTCCCCCCCAATGCGGCGGTAACCGCGCCCGCTGCTGCGTGGACGATCGCCCGATATGTCCCGCCATCGGCCCATGCCTCGACCTGGCTGCGGGACTTTTCGGCAGCGACGACATCCCCGTTGGCCAGCGCCGTCTGAAGGTCGGACGTTGCCTGGTTCAAGAATGCACTGCTGAGGTCACCGGCGCCGGTGAACCCCACCTCCCCCGCCAGCTGCCCCATCTCCAACCGATCCACCACCTTCTTCTCATCGAAGATGGCCTTCAGCCCGTCCTGCTGCAGCGCCGTCACATCCCGGCTCATGCCCTCCAGCGCCGCCGTGTTCCCATCAAGAATGCAGCACCCTCATGGGCCATGGGAAGCCCTTCTTTCAGGGCCTCTCTGCCACCCAGTGAGCCCCGCCACGCCCACACGAATCCGCGAAGAGCCTATTTTTTCAGCCCCCACCTATCCACACTTCTTCAATCCAAGTCGCCCGATTAGGCCACGTCTCACCCGAAACGCCATCGTGCGACCAATACCCAACCCCACCGTGCTTAGAGATGTAGTAGTAGTTGCCGTTATCCCCGCAAAACGGGATGTTTCCGCGGGGCAACCCAGCTTCCCAAGCGCTCCTTGCCTCAACAATGAGTTCACGCGAGCTCTTTCTTGATGCCGTCACGACCAAAGCATCTTTTCCGTTATAGATTGAATCACTCGCCTCTTTCAAAAAGAAACGAAAATCATTGGTAAATTCTACCTGCATCTCTTCTTGATAAGCGTCAAGAATCTCGTCATCAGGCATCTCCTGCTTGACTGGCAACTTCAGCCTTAACTCTTTCAATCCTTAGTGAGTATTTCATTTGAAATTGATTCTAATGAGATAAAGCGATAGCACTATATCCTTATCAAAGGAAACTCCATCGAAAACATATCGCATACTAATTTATTACTTCTAATACTCTCCAAAGCCTCATCTCGACTTATAGGCATCTCAAACGGGATGATGCCTCTTGAAACTGCTATGCCAATTATTGCGTGCTCAACAGACCTCTCCAAAGTCCAATCAGGAACGTACCCGATTACCCGATACACCTTGAAAGGCGCTTCATGAAAATCCGCCAAATCCACCAAAAAATTTGGCGCACCTTCTAGAAGGAGCGCTCTTCCAGCCCAGTCATTGAACTCATCTATCGTAATCGCTTGGGACAATAGGCATGCTATGACAAAGCCTAATCTTTCATCACTATAAATATCTTTATTCATTTTTTCACATTCCACTTCCGATTGCTTCACCACCGACATGTCCAGTCTTCTGATGAACAATTTCTGGGACCAGCTGCATTCTTCCACTTTCTTGATGATGGTGCCAAGTGTATCCTTCAATTTTTTTTGAACCACTCCTGATTTGCTCAAGCTGACGTGGAGTGAACCCAGCCACTTTTACGGCTCCGGCCTGTATCGCTCCAGCTAGCTCTTGAGTAGCTAGCCTCATTTGATTTTCATAACTTGCAGACAAGAATTTTTGGGGAGGTATTTTCACGTCAAATGCGGTTATATCGTCGAATATTGGAAATCCGCGACTGTCGAAGACGACGCCCGTTACAGGATGTGATTTACCAGCTAGTCTTGCATTCTTCGCTCCGGCTGGCGGCACTGTTGTTGAAACAATATTCGCCGAACCGTAGACCGCCTCAAGCTCTGATCGATATGCTTTTGGATTGTAGGGGCCTTGGAGAGCCGAATGATCTAGATGATTTAGAAGCCCGGAATCAGCAGATTTCAGTACGTTCCGCTCCGCCTTCGCAATTCCCTTCACAGCGTCACCCGCCAGCGGCAGAAGGCCAACGGTCGCCCAGAAGTAGTCGGAAGGTGTTTCCGCTTCGTAGTATCCCTTGCCATCTCCGATCACCGGCGTGACGTCCAGCACGAGATTGCCAAACGACTTCAGCTTGGGCACAACCTCGTTGTCCGCCAGATAGTCCCCGACGCTATAATTAAACAGGTTGGGCGCATCTTGCTTGAGCTTGGTCAGCAGCGCTGCTTTCTGCGCCGGATCGAGGCTCGCCATCGTTTCAGCAGTCTGCTTCTGCACTACCTCCGCCATCACGCCCAGATCGCTGCCTTCCCAGCACCTCACTTCACTGCATGCCACAGCATTCAAGAGTTCGCGCGGGTAACCCTCTCCCACCAGTTTCTTGATTGCATCCTGTTCTGATGCATGGAGCAGTCTGTTGTGGGACGTTCCACTGATTGCCGTGGCCAGCCCGGAACCTCCGCTTCCTGACAGCATGCCCATACCCAAGGCAATCCCTGCCCCTACCAGCTCGCTGTCGAACCTGCCGGCGGCAACCTCGTTGGCGCCTGCGCCAAGCGCTCCGGCCAGTGCATTCCCCCCGCCGAACGCGGCTTGCAGTCCGCCGGCTGCAACATGGAGCGCAGTCTTGGCTGGGCTGCCGTCTGCCCATCGCGCAAGATCCTGCTTCGCGTTGCTCGCTGCAAGCGTCGCTTGCGCCATCCCGGCCGGATCCCCCTTCGCCTGCGCTTCGTCGAACTGCGTAAGTGCGGACTGGTAGTTGTCCAAAGCCTTGTTCTGCATCGCAATCGCGATATCGCCCACAGCGGTGAACCCCACCTCCCCCGCCAACTGCCCCATCTCCAACCGATCCACCACCTTCTTTTCATCGAAGATGGCCTTCAGCCCATCCTGCTGCAGCGCCGTAGCATCCCGGCTCATGCCCTCCAGCGCCGCCGTGGTCCCATCACGCACCACCACCGTCCCGGCCGCGATGTCGCTGGCCGTTACGCTGCTGGCGTTGTCCGTCTGCCCCACCGCCAGGTTCAGTCCCGCGCCCACCGCATTGCCCAGCAGATTGCCACCCTGCGAGCTTGCGCTCACACCGGCACTGGTCGCCTTGTAGCGTGCTTCGTTCTGCAGATCCTGCACGCTCAGGCTGCCCGTGCTGAGCACGTTCCTGGACGGATCGGCCGTGCTGGCAATCGCCGCGCCGGTCAGGGCCGTGTGGCCGCCGACGTTGATGTCAAAGCCCCCCGCGCCTGCCTGGATGCCGGTCTGCTTTTCTACGCTGACGTAGTTGCTGTCGATCTTCTGCTGGTTGTAATACCCGCTGACCTGCCCGCCGCCGGTACCGATCGCTGCGTCGATGCCACCGGATTTGTCGCTGCGGTCGTAGTCGGTGCGGTCCTGCTGGCTGGTCAGGGTCAGGTCGCGACCCACGTTGGCGATCACCCGCTCGCCGATGGCCTGTGCACCTTCCAGCGTGGTGTCGCGGCCGCTGACCAGGGTCAGCGTGTTGTTGGCCTGCACCGTGGTTTCGGCGTGCGTGGTGCTGCTGCCATTGCCGCGTCCCTTGGCGGCGCTGGCGCTTACGTACACACCGAGGCCCGCTTCGGTGCCCACGGTCACGCCGATCTCGCCGCTGCTGGCCTTGTTGCGCTCGGTCTGCTCCTGGCGCTGTTCGGCGCTCTTCAGGACCAGGTCGCGGGCGGCGGCCAGGGCCACGTTGTCACCCTGGATATGGCTGCCGGTGACGTTGATGTCGCCGCTGCGCGCCACGATCGCCACGTCGCCCTCGCTGGCGATGCGGCTGCCCTGCGCGGTGGTCTGGCTGCTGTTGATCTCGCTGCTGCTCGATGAGCCGCCCACACCCACCCGCAGGCTCATGCCGGCGGTGCCAGCCACCTGCGTGTTTCCGGCCGCATCGCGCACCAACTGTGGATCCAGATTCTGCACATCGCGGATCGCATTCATGCCGCTGCCCGCCCCACCGGAGAACAGCGTCTGCGCCCCCTTCGCCGCGTACAGCGCCTTCAGGCGGTCATCGTCGGACTCCCCTGCGCGCCTGCCACTCTGGTACACCGCCGTGGCGACATCGGCCGCTCCCCCGCGCAGGCTGACGTTCAAGCCACCGCTCTTGCTGTACTGCGTCTGCCGTACGGTCTCGCTGTCTTCCACGTGGCGGATGGTCACGTTCTCGCCACTGATCAACGTACCGGCCTGCGACAGCACGTCCGATCCGGCGATATCCACGTTGTTGCCCGCCAGGATATCCACGCGGCCCGCCGACGACCCGACGATGCTGCCGGTGTGCTGCGTGCGCTCCAGGTCCATCGTATCGCCGGTGGTCTGCTTGCCCACCGTGAAGCCGATTCCCCCGTTGCCGAGCGCGCCGCGCTTGACCTGCTCACGGCTGTGCGATTCGCTGTGGGTGTTCTGCCCCGCCAGAATGTTGATGTCATTGCCGGCGGTGAGGCTGACGCCCTGGTCGCCCGCCACCAGGGCCGCTTCCAGGGTCAGGTCACGGCCGGCGGCCAGGTCCACGCGCTCGCCGGACAGCGAACTGCCGATGGCATAGGTGTCGCGGTAGGCATCGTGCGTGGTGGTCGTCGTGCTGGACAGCGTGCCGCGCTTCTTGTCGCGCTGGTCGATGCTCAGCGTGTGGGTTTCATCCACCGTGCTCAGCAGCAGATCGCGGCCTGCCGCAGCGGCGATGCCGCCGTTTTCACTGCGCACCTGGGTGGCCTGCAGCACGATGTCCCGGCCGGCCTGCAGGGCGATGTCGCTGCCTGCGTTGAGCGTGGTACCCACTACCTGCTGGTCCTGCCACTGCACGGCACCGGCGTGGTTGCGGCTGTGGTGGCCACTGTCACCCGACGCGGTGTTGATCGCCGCCAGTGCGTTGATGTCTCCTGCCGCCTGCACCACCATCGCCTTGCCTGCGTTGATCTGCGCGGCACGCAGGGTGATGTCGTTGCCGGCCTGCAGCACCACGTGGCCGGCGCCGCTGACGCTGGAGCCGATCTGGCTCAACGCGCTTTGGTTGTTGAAATTGCGGGCGTCGTGGACCAGCCCCACGCTGCGCTGTTCGGTCAGCGCGGCGATGTTGACGTCGCCCGCGGCGGCCAGCACGGTCAGTCCGTTGCTGCCCGCATTGATGACCTGTGCCCCCTTGAGGTTCACATCGCCACCGGCATCCACGCTGAGCATGCCCTGCCCGTTCGCGCCGGTGACATACAGCCCGGCCATCCGGTCCAAGGTGGTCGTGCGCTGCGATAACAGCTCACCGTTGCTTTCCCACGTGTGCAGGGTGGATGCCACGGTGATGTCACCACCGGCCTTCAGGCTCAGCGCATCGGTGGCGGTCACGGTGCTGCCGATGATGTCGATGTTCTGCGTGGCCTGCAGATCCACCTGCTGGCCACTGATCTGCGCGCCACCGATGTTGCGGATGTTGCCCGCATCGATCGATACCACTTGGCGGCCGGCAATGGCCCCGTTGTTCACCAGGTCACCGCGCAGCGTGATATCCACGTTGGCGCCTGCCAACAGGGTGCCGTTGCGGTCCAGGTCGCCCGGCATCACCCGCAGGTAGACCTGCGGCACCAGCGCGCGGGTGGTGCTGCCATCGGCCAGGGTGATGTCCTGCTCCACCAGCCACACGATGTCACTGGTCAGCTGGGCCATCTGTTCGGCGCTCAATGCCACACCCGGACGCAGGCCCCATGCAGAGGCCACCGTGGCACCGGCTTCCAGCAGGCTGCGGTACTGGTCTTCATCGCTGGCGTAGCCGTCCAGGAAGCGGCGTCCGGTCAGCTGGCCGATCTGCTCGCGCATCAGCCGCTGCTCATAGAAGCCATCGCCCAGCCGCTTCTGCAGGGTGGCTGGGTCGTAGCCGGCACGCGTCAGCAGGTAATCCGAGCTGAGCCATTCGCGATAACTGGCGAACTTCGGATCGGTCTCGACCAGATGGCTGCCGTGGTTGGCATTGACGTTGAACAGGCTCGCTACCGGCGCGGTGCCATTGGGCGGCGTCATCACCACCATGCGCGGGTCGTCGCCTGCGGCCTTCACCGCCGTGGTCTGCGCCAGGGCGCTGTTGCCGGCTGTGCCGCTGCTGCCGGCGTGTTGGCCCGCCTGCACGCCCTGTGGGCCGGTCGCGATGGCACGCCCGGCATCGGCACCGGAGACCCCGGGGGTTACACCGTTGCCGGCCCCCGGATCGAACGCCGCCACCGCATCCGGGCCCTGTGCGTTGCTGCCCTCCGCGCCGTTGCCGCCCAGCCGGCCAGGGCCCTGCAGCCCGGTGCCGATCTGGCCCTGCGCAGCGGTGGCCGACGAGGGGCCCTGCGCCGCAGCGGTGTCGGCACCTTGTCCTTGCGCCTGGCCCGGGCCGCGCACCGGACCGACACCCGGCCCCACTGCGCCGCCCCCCGGCCCTTGGGTGTTCAGGTTGGCGACGCTGTCGCCGTCCTGCACATTGGGCGCATCACGGCCAGTGTTGAGGTTGCTCAGGTCGCCCACGTCCACGGTAAGCGTGCCGCCTGCCGTGATGCCGCCGCCGATCACCCCTACCTGTTCGGAGATGTCCGGATTGCTCCAGTGACTCACATTCTCGCGGTAGGTCACGGAGGTGTTGTCGAAGGAATGCGTGCGATACAGCGTCTGGAAGACGTTCTCCACTTTGGACGTGTCGCGGTTCAGGCCCACGATGTCCAGGTTGCCGCCCGCGGCGATGCGCGCGTACTGGTTCAGCAGCGCATCTGTGGTGATGCGCATGTTGCCACCGGCGTGGATGGTGGCTTCCGCACCCGCCGAGCGCACCACGTCTTCCACGGTTGAGTGGGTGGCAAGACGATACTGCTCATTGTCCCGCGTGTTGGAAGGATGCCGCTGCATGTTGGTCAGCGTGTGGTCCGGATCGCTGTACTGCGCCCACGTGATCAGCTGCACGCAGGTGGTGGTGCAGGTGCCGTAGGCGGACGAATAGTTCAGCGTGTCCATGCCGTTGACGTAGGAGAAGGCAGGCTTGCCCGGCTCCATGTACGACACTTCCCTGAACGGATCTTCCGCACCGGCGCCGAGCTGGTCCGGATTGCTCTGGTTGTCCTGGCGGCTGGTGTAGTACAGCACCACGGTGCCGTCCTGCATCACCATGCGCGAGCGCTCGCCCTTGCCGGCGTTCAGTCCACCGCGGCCGAAGAAGTACGCACTGGTGTTGGCGGTCAGCCGGACCACCGCCCGGCGGATCTGGTAGCCATCGGGGGTGATGTAAGGCGTGTCTTCGAGGATGTCGGCCGGGTTGAGGTAATAGATCTCGTTGGCGACATAGTTGGACGTGCTGCGGATGTTGTTGGTGTCGTTCTGGCCGTTGCTGAACCAGCCCGGCTGATCCATGCGCACGGTCGCATCGGTGCTGCTCACCTGTTCCACCACCACGTTCTCGCGGATGTTGTTGACCGCCAGCGCGTTGACGTCCAGGTTGCCGGTGATCTCGATGGTCGAGCTGAGGTTGTCGACCCTCTGCGCACTGCCCACCGCGCGGGTGCCGTCGAGTGCGCCGCCGATGGCGGCATCCCCATCGCTGTAGATCAGGCTCTGGCCGCTGTTGGTGACGCTGCCCGCACCGATGTCCAGCCGTTCGCGGGCGGCGATGGTGGCGGCCTTGGTGGCGCCATCCAGCGTTTCGGCACGGTTGATCAGGGTGCCGGCCTGGATGGCCAGGTGGTCGCCGTAGATGCGTCCGCTGCCGAGGTTTTCCAGCGTCGCGGCGGTGATGTGGTTGACCGTGCCATCCAGCAGGCCGCGATTGACCAGCGCATCCGCGGCAACCAGCCGGGTAAGGCCGACGCTGGTGATTTCGCCAGTGGCCGCGTTGACGATCTGCCCGGCCTGCACGCTCACGCCGCCGCCCTGCAGCTTGCCGTGGTTGTCCAAGGTGCCCTGGATGGCCAGCGACAACGTGCCGTTGGCGGCCATTTCTCCGGTGTGTGTCAGTCCCTCGCGCAGGGTCAAGGTGGCATCGCCCTGCGACAGGACCTTGCCGTCGCCGCTCAGGTAGCGCGCATCGATAAGCTGGTTGCCGCCCGATGCCAGCGTGCCGGCGGTGTTGAGGATCGTGTCGGCGCGGATATCCGAATTGCCCGAAGTGGACACCTGGCCGTTGCGGTTGTCCAGTTGGCCGTTGACCTGCAGCACGGCGTTGTCGGCCAGTACCTGGCCCTGGCGGTTGTCCAGCGCGCCGGTGGTCAAGCGCAGGTCACCGGCCTGCAGCCCCAGCGCAGGAGCATCTGCGGCGGTGAAGGTGTTGCGGTTGTCGATGGCGCCGGCCTGCAGGTGCAGCGTGCCGCCAGCGGCGACCAGCCCGGCCGTGTTGTCCAGCGTGCCCTGAAGGGCGATGTCTGCGCTGGTGGCAGCCTTTATGGCACCACCGGCATTGTCCAGCTGCTGCGCACGCACGGTCAGATCGGCACCGCTGACCAGCGAGCCGTTGCTGCGGTTGTCGATGTCATTCGCGTTGATCTGCGCGCCCTGCTGCGCGAATACCGCACCGTTGCGGTTATCCAGCGATCCGCTGCGGATGACCAGCGCGCCGCTGCTGACGATGCCGTTGCCGTTGGAATCCACATTGATCAGCGTCTGCCCGGCCGTATCGATGTCCAGCGCGCCAGCGGACTGCAACAGACCCGCGGTGTTATCCAGTGCGCCGCTGCGCACGCTGAGCGGGCCAGCGAGGCTGGCGATGGTGCCGCCGCGGTTGTCCAGCTGCGCTGCACGCGTATCCACGGCCACCGAGGCCCCGATCAGCTTGCCAGCAGCGTTGCCCAGACCGCTGCTGGCCAGCTGCAGATCACCACTGGCCTGGATCAGCCCGGCGTCATTGTGGACCCGGCCCTGGGTGGTCAGCGCCAGCGATTGGCCCGCCGCCAGCGTGCCGCCCTGGTTGTCCAGCGACTGCGCGGTGATCTGTGCATCGCCACCGCTGGCGACGAGACCCTGCGCGGTGTTGTCGATCAGGCCATCCACGGTGACGGTGAGTGATGCGGTGCCGCCGGTGTTGAGCGTGCCGCTGCGATTGTCCAGCGTACCGGCACGCACTGTGGTATCGCCTGCCGTGAGTATCCGGCCGCCCTGATTGACCAGCGCATTGCTGGCGATGATCTGGTGGCCGCCGGTGCCTGCGCCCTGCAGGGTGCCCTGGTGGTTCAGCAGCTCGGCGGCACGGATATCCAGCGCCCCATTGCTGCCCAGCGTGCCGCCGCTGTTGTCCAAGCGGTTGCGTACGTCCAGGCTGAGGGCTTCGGTGCCGGTAGCCGACAGGGTGCCGCCTGCGGTGGTCAGATCACCCGTGCTGATGCTGATGCGTCGCGCGGAGGTCGTGCCATCGCGCAGCGTGGTGGTGTCGCCGCGCACCTCCAGCGTGCCGTTGCTGAGCAGGGTGCCGCCTTCGCCTGCCAGATGGCTGGCTGTGATCGCCAGCAGGCCGCTGCCGGCGTGCTGCACGGTACCGCCGGCATTGCCAAACGTGCTGGCGGTGATCGACAGATCGCCATTGCTGG
This sequence comes from Stenotrophomonas sp. 169, assembly GCF_014621775.1. NCBI lineage: Bacteria > Pseudomonadati > Pseudomonadota > Gammaproteobacteria > Lysobacterales > Lysobacteraceae > Stenotrophomonas > Stenotrophomonas sp. 169. Next base: position 184,371 of record NZ_CP061204.1, on the reverse strand, counting down.
CCAGCGTACCGCCTGCACCATTGTCCAGCGTGCCGCTGACCGTGAGGCTGCTGGCCTGTGGCCCGGTAGCGACCACGCTGCCGGCGCGGTTGTCGAAGCCGGCGGCCTGCAGGTTGATCTGCGCGGCGCTGAGCGTGGCATTGCGGTGGTCGACCGTGCCGGCGCTGAGGGTGATGGAACCTGCGCTGGCGATCTGTCCGTGCTGGCCATCGAGCGCACCGGTGGTGAGGGTCAGGCCATCGCGTCCAGCGTGGCTGATCGTACCGTGCTGGTTCACCAGACTGCCGGACGAAAGCGCCAGCGCATCGGCATTGCTGGCGAGCGTGCCTGCGGTATTGTCGAAGGCGCCCGCCACGGCGATAAGGGTATCGGCCGTGCCGGCCGAGCTGAGCACGCCCTCGCGGTTGGACAGGCTGCCCGCCTGGATGTGCTGTGCGCCATTGGCGGCGATGCGACCGTTGTCGTTGTTCAGCGCTTCACGCACCTGCAGCGACATCGCCGCGTCGCCGGTGGAGGACAGCGTGCCCCCGGCCGTACTGAGCGCGCCGGCGGTGATGCTGACCTGCTTGGCCGCCGTGCTGCCTTCGGCCAGGTCCAGGGTCTCGCCGCGCAGCTGCAGGTCACCGTTGCTGACGATGCGTCCCCCCTCGCCCATCAGCGCGGTCACCTCGATGTCCAGCGTGCCGTCGCCGGCGTGCTCGATGCTGCCGCCCTGATTGCCCAGGGTGGCGGCAGCCACGCGCAGGTCACCGCCGCTGGACAGGATGCCCTTGGCGCTGTTGTCGAGCGCGCCGTCCACGTCGACGGTCAGGGTGGAGGTGCCCGCGGTGCTGACGGTGCCGCCCCGGTTGTCCAGCGTTGCAGCCGTCACCGTGGCGTTGCCCGTGGTGAGGATGCGGCCGTCGCGGTTGTCCAGGCTGCTGCCGATGGTGAGCTGGTTACTGCCGTCCCCCGCGGCCTGCAGGGTGCCGCTGTGGTTGAGCAGATGCGCGGCACGCAGATCCAGCGTACCGTTGCCACCCAGCGTGCCACCGCTGTTATCCAAGGTGCCACGTACCTGCAGCTGCAGGACATCGGCGCCCAGCGCGGTCAGCTGGCCGCCAGCGGTGGTCAGGTCACCGGTGGCGATGCGGATACGCTGTGCGGACGTGGTGCCATTGCGCAGGTCGGTGTGGTCGCCGCGCAGGTCCAGCGTGCCGTTGCTGAGCAACGTGCCGCCCTGGCCGTCCAGCGTGTCGGCCGTGATCGCCAGCAGGCCGGTACCGGCCTGCTGCACGGTGCCGCCCGCATTGCCCAGCGTGCTGGCGGTGATCGACAGATCGCCATTGCTGGCCAACGTGCCGCCGGCGCCGTTGTCCAGGAGGCCGCTGACATCCACCGTATTGGCCTGCTGGCCCGTTGCCACGATGCGGCCACCGCGGTTGTCCACGTCCGCCGCCTGCAGCGTGAGCTGCGTGGCGTTGAGGGTGGCGTTGCGGTGGTCGATCCGCTCTGCGGTGAGCTGCAGGGCGCCGGCCGTGGCGATGGTGCCGCGCTGGCCGTCCAGTACACCGGTGCTGAGGGTCAGCCCATTGCTGCCGGCATGGCTGATGGTGCCGTCGCTGTTGATCAGGCTGCCGGACTGCAGGCCCAGTGCGGCCCCATTGCTGGCCACGGTACCCTGGGTGTTGTCGAAGGTGCCGCTTACGCCGATCTGGCTGTCTGCGCTGCCAGCCGAACTCAGCGTGCCGCCGCGGTTGGACAGCGTACCCGCGGTGATGTGCTGCGCGCCGTTGGCACCGATGCTGCCGCGGTCATTGTCCAGGGTATCGCGCACCTGCAGCGTCATGGCGTCGTCGCCGGTGGATACCAGCGTGCCGTCGGCGGTCACCAGGCTGTTGGCGGTGACGGTCACCTGCTTGGCCGTGGTCTTGCCCTTGGCCAGGTCCACGTGGTCGGCGTGCAGGTCGAGCGCCCCATTGCTGGCGAGGGTGCCGCCCGCGCCGTCCAGCGTGTCAGTGTCGATACGCAACGCGCCTTCGCCGGCGGCCACCACGGTGCCATCGACGTTGCGCAGTACACCGGCGCTGAGATGCACCGCGCCGTTGCTGGTGATCGACCCGTTCTGGTTGTCCAGCTGCTGGCGCACTGCGATGCGCGATGCATCGGCGCCCGCCGCGATCAGCGTGCCCCGCTGGTTGAGCAGCGTGGTCGCGCCGACGCTCAGTGCGCCATTGCTGGCCAGTGAGCCGGCGCGATTATCCAGCGTGCCGCGTACCTGCAGGTCGAGCACGTCGGTACCCAGTGCGGTCAGCTGTCCGCCCGCCGTGGTCAGGTCACCGGTGGCGATCTGGATACGCTGCGCCGATGTAGTGCCACCGCGCAGATCGGTAGCGTTGCCGCTGATGGCCAGCGCGCCGTTGCTGAGCAGCGTTCCGCCCTCGCCGTTCAGCGTCGCCGCCGTAATCGCCAGCGTGCCGTTGCCGGCCTGCTGCACGGTACCGCCGGCATTGCCGAACGTCGTGGCGGTGATCGACAGATCGCCATTGCTGGCCAGCGTGCCGCCATCACTGTTGTCCAGCGCACCGGCTACCTGCAGCGCATTGGCCTGCTGCCCCGTCGCCACCACGCTGCCGCCGCGGTTGTCGAACTGCACTGCGTCCAGCGTGATCTGCGTTGCGCTGATCGTGGCGTTGCGGTGGTCCACTGTGCCCGCCGAAAGCGCGACTGCGCCAGCGGTGGCGATGCTGCCGTGCTGGCCATCCAGCGTGCCGACCTGTACATGCAAGCCCTGGTCGCCCGCATGGAGGATCTTGCCGCGCGTATTGTCGAGGTGGGCTGCACTGAGCTGCAGCGCGCGTGCATTGGCGGCCACGGTGCCGTTGTTGTTGTCGAACGCAGCGCTGACCTGCACGCGCGAATCGGCGTTGCCGGCCGCGCTGAGCGTGCCACCACGGTTGGACAGCGCGCCGGCGGTGATGTGCTGTGCGCCGTTGGCGGCGACGGTCCCGCCGTCGTTGTTGAGCGTGTCGGCGATGTCCAGCTGCAGGGCGTCGTCGCCGCTGGAGGACAGCGAGCCTTCGGCCGTGGTCAGCGAATCGGCGGCGACGTGGATGCGTCGTGCGCGGGTATCGCCTTTGCGCAGGTCCAACGTGCCGCCCTGCAGATCCAGCCCGCCGTTGCTGGCGATGGTGCCGCCGGCGCCCTGCAGGTCGCCCACGATGATGGCCAACGCGCCGTCACCGGCCTGCTCGATGGCACCGTCGCGGTTGTCCAGCTGCGCTGCGCTCAGCTGCAGGTCGCCACCGGACGCAATGCGTCCACTGTTGTGGTTGTCCAGCAGGCCCTCAACATGGAGCTGAAGGCGTGCGTCGGCAGCAGTGGCAACCCGGCCGCCGGCGTTGTCCATGCTGACGGCCTGCACCTGTGTGTCACCGTTGACGGACAGCGTGCCGCCACGGTTCTCGAATGTGCCGTCGACGCGCAGCAGGGAGGGGGCGGTGCCAGCGGCGATCAGCGTGCCCTGGTTGTTGAGGAGGGAGCCTGCACGCACCTCCAGCGCGCCGTTGCTGCCGATCGTGCCGCCGCTGTTGTCCAACCGGCGCGAAGCCATCAGCGTGAGAGCGTCGGTACCCGTGGCGGTGAGCTTGCCACCGGCGGTGGTCAGATCGCGGCCGATGATGTTGATGCGCTGGGCGGAGGTGACGCCATCGCGCAGGTCGATGCTGTCGCCACGCACAGCCAACGCCCCATTGCTGAGCAGCGTGCCCTTGGCGCCGTCCAGCGTGCCGGTATTGATCAGCAGCTGGCCGCTGCCGGCCTGCTGCACGGTGCCGCCGGCATTGCCGAAGGTCGCCGCGGCGATGGACAGATCACCATTGCTGGCCAACGTACCGCCGTTGCCGTTGTCCAAGGTGTCGCGCACGCTGAGCGTGGCCCCACGTTCACCGGTGGACGCAACCGTACCGCCCCGGTTGTCGAAGGCATCGGCCTGTACGCTGATCTGCGTAGCGGTCAGTGCAGCGCCACGGTGGTCTACCGTCCCGGCATGGAGGCTGAGCGCACCGGCCGTGGAGATGGCGCCCTCGCTGCCGTCGATGGTCTCCGCACGCAGCGTCAACCCTTGCGCACCGGCGTGAGTGATCGCGCCGCCGGCATTCACCAAACTGCCGGCGGCGAGTCCGAAGGCCGTGGCGTTGCTGGCGATGCTGCCATCGCGGTTGTCCAGGTGTCCGGTGATCGACCACGCCGTGGCACGGGTATCGCCATGGGCGATCATCCCGCCCTGGTTGCGCAGCGTCTGCGCGCCGAGCGCGAAGCCCCGGCTGACGCTCAGGCGGCCACCGCTGTTGTCCACCTCACTGGCCTGCACCGTGGCGTCGCCTTGGACATTCAGCGTGCCACCGACATTGCGCAGCGCACCGCCTTGCAGATGCAGCGCGTCTACGCCGAAGCTGCCGCCGCTGTTGTCCAGGCCGCTGCGGACCTGCAGGTCCAGCGTGCCCACTGCGTCGATACGGCCACCGTCGTTGTCCAAGCGGTTGGCGATGTCCAGCATGCCCGTGGCGAGGCCCTGCGTGGGGGGCATTATCGCGCCGGGGGGCGTGCCGGTCCCGGGCGGCGTCGTGCCGCTACCCGGTGAGATGCCGGTACCCGGATCGATGCTGCCCGGCGCTCCGTTGCTGCCGCCGGCTGGTGTCGTGGCGACCGTGCCGATCACCCCGCCGGCACGGTTGTCCAAGATGTCCGCACGCACGTGGAGTGCCTGCGTACCGGCCTGCTCAATCGCACCGCCGGCGTTGCGCAGCGTATCTGCACTTACCTGGATACGACGGGCATTGAGCGTGCCGCTGCTGTTGTCGACCTCGCCGGCTGTGCTGATGCGTGCTTCACGCGCGGCGCTGATGGTGCCTTGGTTGGCAATGCCGGCGGTGGCGGTGAGTACGGTGTCCTGCTGCGATTGCAGTGCGCCGCTGTTCTCCAGCCGACCGTCCACGGTGACGACCAGCTCACCCGCCTGCGCACCGATCTGGCCGGCATTGCGCACGCCAACGCCGTGTTCGTTGCCGACCAGCCAGATGCGGTTGGCGTACATGCCGCCCAGCGCGCCCACATCCAGCGCGTACGCCGGCGCCGCGCTGTCTGCGGGTTGCGCAACCACGCTCGACGGGTCGGCACTGACGACGGCGGCACCCAGACTGGCCTGCAGGCGGTTGGCCCAGATGCCGGCATTGACGTCCAGCGAGCGGGTGATGATGTCGGTGTAGTCGGCGCGGCTGGTGTCCAGCCCGGCGCCGCTGACGCTGATGCGGCCGCCCTGCACGCGGTAACCGTCCAAGCTGCCGCCACTGATCACCGGCGTGCCTGTGGTAAGCGTGACCCGGCTGGCATTGAGGAAGCCGGCGCCGTCGATCTGGATGCCGGCCGGGTTGGCGATCACTACCTGGGCACGGTCACCGGCCACTTCCACGTAGCCGCGAAGCTGGCTGGGCGCACTGCTGTTGACCTCGTTGAGGATCACCCGTGCGGTGCCGGTAGCCAGCCACGGATTGGCCTGCACCCAGCCGCCGATCTCGGTCTGCACGTTGCCGCGTGCGTTGTTGAGAACCGCGCCTTGGCTGCCGACATCGAACTGCCGGTAGCTGTTGCGCGACACGCCGGCTGCGCTGGGGGTGGTGATGTTGACCTGCGGGGTACCGTTGGCCGTGGTGAGGACAGTAGGACGCTGATGCGCCGGCGCACCGGGGTCGGCGATGATCTGCCCGGCCTGCTGCGCCGACAGCGGCTGCACCATGCCGACCCAGCCCAACGCGACCCATAGTGCGAAGCTGATCGGCTGCAGTGTTGCCATGGCCGCACCACCGCCGGTATCGGCGCCACCGCGCGCGCCCTTGGCAAGTTCCGATGCGACCTGCATGACACCCAGGGTACGGTTGAAGACCAGACGGTAGACACGATTCATCGCGGTGTTTCCTTGATCAATACGCTGAAGAGGGGGCGGACGTCGCGGTCAGAAAGACGCGCCGAGGTTGATGCCGAAGGTGGTGTAGGCGGTCTGGAAGCCGCGCGGGGTGTGCAACGGGCTGCCAACGAAGACATCCCACTGCGCGTGCGCGCTGCCACCGCGCAGGCCCAGCGCCATGCCGGTCAGCTGGTTGCCGACTTGCCACGCCACTGCCGGGCCACTGACATGGCCGTGGTCCAAGGCGACATAGGCCTCGTTGCCGCCGCCCAGCGCAGCGGCCAGTTCGTTGCGCAGCACCCAGCCGCGTTCACCAGTGAGCGTCAGCTCGCCATCAAAACCACGCACGCTGTAACGCCCGCCGATCGACAGCCGGTCCTGTGGCACCAGCAGCGAGCGGTTCCACTGCCCGCGCCAGCTACCGATGTAGCGAAGGTTCTGCCGGCCCCACTGGAAGGGCGCCAGCAGCTGCATGTCGGCAGTGAGGATGCGGCTGCGAGCGGTACCTTCGCCGAAGGCTTCTTCCGGTGCATGCAGGGCGTTGAAGGCGCCGGTACCCCGCCGGTAGGCCAGCGTGGCGTCCAGCGTGCTGTTACCGATGAACTGCTTGTGCGACAGGCCGAACTCCCAGCCCGCCATGCGCCGGCGCTGCACCTCGATCTCGGTGTCGTCGATGAAGTTGTCCGATTCGCGGTACCAGCCACGGGCGTACGCGCTGGTCTTGGAATGGGCGTTGCGCAACAGCATGCGCGTCAGGCGCATTTCCGCGTTGCGGCTGGATCCACTGTATTCGTAGGTTTCAAAGGCACCGGCGACCGTCTGCCGGTAGTCGTAGTCGCTGGCATTCACGCCCAGCAGCCAGCGCCCGAGCGGCACGCTGTAGTGCGCCGCCCAGCTGTCAGTACCACGGTCGCTGCCGTTGAATGCGGACTTGCCCGCATTGAAGTAGAACAGGTCACTCAGCCCGGCCAGATTGTCCAACGACAGCGTGGCACCGGCCTGCAGCTTGCCGGTGGCCCGGCTGCCGGCATCGTCCAGGGTGAGGTTGACGCGCACTTTCGTACGTTGCTTCCAGCTGATCAGTAGATCGCTTTCTCCCGGCTTGGCTGCGGCCCCTTCGGCAGGCGGCGCGATCTGGATATCCACGGCGGCGGTCGGCACACGTTGCAGGTTTTCCAGTGCTTGTTCGATGTCGCGCAGGTTGAGCAGGTCGCCTGGGCCGGACGGCAGCGCGTTCCACAACGCGGGGTGGGGCGTACCTTCATCGTTGAAGCGGATCGCGTGGATGCGCCCGGGCACGACCGTCAGGGTGAGCACGCCGGTCTTCAGATCCTGCGGTGCGGCCAGTACGCGGGTGGTGACGTAGCCGCGCGCGATGATGGCGTTCTGCACCCGCTTCATCACGATGTCCACGCCAGCCGTGCCCAGACAACGGCCATTGGCCGGATCGGCAGCGGGGTCGGCCGCACGCAGCGCCCAGCGGAAGCGCTCGGCCTGGTCGCCTTCCAGCGCGATGTGGTTGATGACGAAGCAGGGTGACTCTTCCGGGGGCAATCGGCCGATCGCGACATCAGGCGCAGTCTGCAGGCGCACATCGGGCTGGTTTTCCTGTTGCTCGCGCAGGGCGCGTTCGCGGTCCTGCTGGCGGAGGATTTCCTGATCCGGCAGCGGCGTTACCGCCTGTGCGGCCACCTCCATGCTGGCCATTGCCAACATCACGCCCACTACTACGCCCCGGCGCAGTCCCACGCTGCGCTTACGCCTGTTCTGCTTCACACGATGTCCCCTGAGTTCGGTCGTTCCGCGCGGTAAGGCGCCTTTTCCGGAGCGAACCTTAATAGGACACGTGCTACATCCGCTATCAGGGAATCCCTCTACATGCGCAGATTTCCATCGGGAACCACCACGCCCCTCGCGACGATCCGCCCAAGTTCCCTGAACAGGGCCTTCGTTTATGTACCAGTCAGTTCAATATTCAGGATTGATTGCGCTGGCAAACGGATAATTCACATCTGTCGAACGCGGCCTTTCAGCCTCGTCCGATCTACCAAAACTAGAAACAGGTGTATCCCGATGATCAAGAATTCGCTGCTCGCTCTGGGCCTCGCCGTTGCCATGCCGTTCGCGGCATCGGCAGCTGATGGCCTGTCGTACAACTACGTGGAAGGTGGTTACGTGAACACCGATGCCCGCGGCGGCGATGCCGACGGTTGGGGCGTCAAGGGTTCGGTCGCGGTACACCCGAACTTCCATATCTTTGGCGACTACACCGCGCAGGAAACCGAGCGCACCAATGCTGACGTCGATCAGTGGCGCCTGGGTGTCGGCTACAACTACGGCATCGCGCCGACCACCGACCTGGTGGCCCGTGTCGCGTACCAGAAGTTCGATCCGAAGCGCGGCCTGGATTTCAACGGCTACTCGACCGAAGTCGGCGTGCGCACCGCGTTCACTCCGATGATTGAAGGGTATGCGCTGGCCGGTTACGAGGATTACAGCAAGAAGCACGGCATCAATCCGGACGGCGAGTTCTACGGCCGTGTCGGCGCCACCGCCAAGTTCAACCAGAACTGGGGCCTGAGTGGCGAAGTGAAGCTGGCCAAGGCCGGCGACCGCGAGTGGTTCGTGGGTCCGCGCTTCACCTGGTAAGAACGCCTGTCGTTAGTGCGTAATACGTTGTTGAAAAAATAGTAATGTGGTGCGTTACCGGTGTGTGCTCTCTCTCCCACACGCCATCGGAGCCCGGCCTTTTGGTCGGGCTTCTTTTTTTTGTGCGATGAGGTGCAGCAGTCGTTCGGCGCGCTGTCGAGTGGAACTACCGCCGCCCGTGCAGGGCATCGGACGCGGTCTGCGCCAGCTGGCGCCCGGCGAAATACAGTGCCTCTTCCAGGTGATCGCCCAGCTGCTGCTCTGGGCCGGCATGGCGACGGGTGCGCTGCGCGGCGTGCAGTATCTGCAGCACACCGTGCAATGCCTGCAGGCTGCGACTGGCGATGGCCAGGTCACCGCAGCGCCCGGGTCCCAGCCCCTGCCGATGTGCAATGCGGCGCGTCAGTCGCCCGCCGAGCGTGGCTCGGCGCTACCGAATTGCTGCCTGCTTTTCTGGCGCTTGATTCAGGCGCTCGATCACGGCGCTCGCATGGAACGACCGACCCCACTTGCGTTCATCCTTGGCCTTCAGGATGCCAAGCGAAGCCAGCTCCTTGACCCCCTTGGTGGCAGCGACCACTGAGACGTCCAGCAGGCTTGCTACGTTGCTCGCCGTAACGACCGGATGATCGATCAGCAAGGACGGCAGTCGTCTGGTCACAGAGTCGCTGCGATAGGCCGCCGTGTTCTCTGCCCAGCGGCTTTCGATCGCGCGCAGGTCGTTGGCCAGCGCGATCCAGTCATCGGTCGCCTCGATGACGGCGCGGTAGACCATGTCCGTCCACGGTTGCCACTCTCCGCGCAGCTGCACCTGTTTCAGCGCGGCGTAATACCCCTCGCGGTTGCGCATCAGCATCCCCGACAGGTACAAGGGCGGTAGGTCTTCGGCCGCCAGGATCAGTGGCATCACGATACGGCCAGTTCTGCCGTTTCCATCATTGAAGGGATGGATGGTTTCGAACTGAGCATGCGCGATGGCCATCTGAGCCAGCACCGTCAGTTCGCCTTGCTCGTCTTCGCTGCGTGCGTAACGGAGTATGTTCCGCTCGAGATCCTGCATGCAGGTATCTATCGCGGCAGGCGGCGCGGGAATGAAACTCGCATCCTCGATCCTGCTGGTACCGATCCACGCCTGGACATCTCGATAGACGCCCTTTGGTACGTTTTCGTCCTGCATCAAAATGGCATGGATGCCCCTGACCAGCTCAGCAGTCAATGCGTCACGCCCCCCCGCACGCACGGCGCACAGACCATGCTGAAGCGCCTCCACGTAGTGCTGCGTAGTGCGGACATCAGGCGGTAGGCCCTCGGCGCTCCACGTCACTTCGTAGGTCAGCAACTCGTCCAGCTCGGTCCTCGTGCCTTCGATCTGCGAGCTCTGCACGGCTTCGCGCCTGGCCAAGGTGCGGGTGAGGATGTCGGGATTGCTCCAGCCCTGCATCGCTCCGCTCAGGCGTCCAAGTGCTTGGCTGGCGGCGTGGGCAAGCGCAGGAGTGCCTGATCCCGGCGGAAGCACCCGCGGCGTCGGTGGCGCAATCATTGCGCGGACATTGGGTTTACCGTCCACGGGCACGAGATACGGGTGCAGCCGTTTAACGACGTCGTTCTGTCGCATGCTCAGGTGCCTCGAAAGTTTAAAAGCCCGCAGGCCTTTTTAACTTTACAGGCTTAAAGTTTAAAAGTCATCGAAGCTTTTGAACTTTACTGCCCCGAGCGTTGCTCGGCCCGACCGCGCTGCGGGGAAGTTCGGTGGGTGCTCTGTAGCGCCGAGCCATGCTCGGCGACATGCATCAGGCAAGGGCGTGACGGCCGGCGGCCGTCACTACCGGGTTCAACGGAACAGGGTGTCCGGGTATTCCGGCTTCTGCTCGCGGGCCAGCAGGGTACGCAGGCCTTCGGACGGGGTCTGTTCGCCGTGCAGCACGGCACGCACGCCATCGGAAATGGGCAGGTCGATGCCGTAACGACGCGCTTGGCGCATCACTTCGTCGGCGGTCTGCACCGATTCCACCACCTGGCCGATCTCGCGGATCGCATCCTGCAGCGTCTGCCCGCGGCCGAGGGCAAGGCCCAGGCGACGGTTACGCGACAGATCGCCGGTGCAGGTCAGCACCAGATCGCCCAGTCCGGCCAAGCCCATCAGGGTCTCCGGCTTGGCACCGATCGCCGCAGCCAGCCGCAGCATCTCGTTCAGGCCGCGGGTGATCAGGCCGGCACGCGCATTGAGGCCCAGCTGCATGCCATCGGCGACACCGGTGGCGACGGCCAGCACGTTCTTCATCGCACCGCCCAGCTCGGCACCCAGCATGTCATCGCCGGTATAAGCGCGGAACGCGGGGCCATGCATGGCTTCGGCCACGGTCTGCGCAAACTCGGGCACGTCGCCGTGCACGGTGATGGCCGTCGGCAGGCCCTGGGTGACTTCCTTGGCGAACGACGGACCGGTGACCACGGCCAGCGGCACGTCATCGCCCAGGATCTCGCGCGCCACCTCATGCAGGAAGCGGCCCGAACCGGGTTCGAAGCCCTTGGTCGCCCAGGCCACGCCGGCACCGGCCGGACGCAGCGGCGCCAGCGCGGTCACCGTTTCATTGAACGCGTGCGACGGGGTGACCACGAGGATCCACGATGCGCCTTCCACGGCAGCGGCCATGTCGGTGGTCGCACGCAGCGACTCCGGCAGCGGGATGCCCGGCAGGTAACGGGTGTTCTCGTGGCGCTGGTCGATGGCTTCCACCATCGCCGCATCGCGTCCCCACAGCACGGTCTGGAGACCGTGCCGGGCGAGCAGGCTGGCCAGCGCGGTTCCCCAGGAACCGGCGCCGAGGACGGCTACTTTTTCAGCGTTATCGCTCATGCGCTGGGTCGGAACGCCGATCAGGCGTTGCCGGCCGGCTCGGAGTTGGCGAGCGACGGCGCTTCACCCTGCTCCTGGCGCTGGCGCAGGGTTTCCGCGTACAGGCCTTCGAAGTTGATCGGCTGCAGGAAGAACGGCGGGAAGCCACCCGCCTGGATCAGGTCGCTGACCAGCGAGCGCACGTACGGGAACAGGATGTTCGGGCACTGGGTGCCGAGCAGCACGTCCACCGACTGCGGATCCAGGCCGACCAGGCCGAACACGCCGGCCTGCTTCACTTCCGCCACGTAGGCAGTGCGGTCTTCGGCCTTGCAGGTCAGGGTCACGGCCAACACGACTTCAAAGGCGTTCTCGCCCAGGCGCTGCACCTGCTGGTTCAGGTTGAGCTGCAGTTCCGGCTGTACCTGATCGTTGAAGATGGCCGGAGCATTCGGCGATTCGAAGGAAACGTCCTTGACGTAGATCTTTTCGACGGTGAACGCGGGACCGGTGGCGGCGTCGACCGGCGCAGCTGCGCCGTTGGTGTTTTCTTCGGACATTTCCTGTTGCTCCAGATGAATTCGTTGAACGTAATGTTTAGACGATATGTTGCATCAACAGCGATGGGGGCGGGGCATGCAGCGCACAACCCCCCGTCATGCGATCAGCGTCAGTGACGGCCCTTGACCAGCGGCAGCTCCGCCTGCTGCCATGCAGGCAGGCCGCCGTCGAGCACGGACACCTGCTCGAAGCCGGCTTTTTTCAGCGTCTTGGCCGCAGCTTCCGATGCGGTGCCCGCACGGCATACCAGCACCACGGGGCGCTGCTTGGCCGCGGCCACCAGCTTGTGCTCGGGGCCGAACTGGCTGGCCTGCACGTTCTTGCTGCCAGCAATATGGCCTTTCTCGAAATCACTGCTGGAGGACAGGTCCACGACCACGGCGTCGCCGCCGTTGATGACCTGGACCAGTTCGCCGGGCTTGAGCGACTTGTAGCCACGGAACAGGCGACGGATTTCAGTGACGATGATGGCGGCGGTCAGGCCCACCAGGGCGATCGACAACATCGGGTTTCGGCCAGCAAAGGCCACCAACTCTTCGTAATTCACGCAGGTCACGGGTCGATAAGCGGGCGCCGATTGTCGCACAAGCCGATTCGGGCAGGGATTTTGCTGGTTTGTCGTCTTTATGGGCCGAGCTGCGTTAGGCGAGTAGTCACTGCTGACGGCCAGCGGCCGTCACTACCGGGCCAGCGGCCGCTAGTGCTTGGCCCGCGGCGGTCGTTACTGGCCTTCCCAGAGATCCGGCAGGCCGTTGGTCTGCCACCAGCGCTTGGCCTGGGCATCCCAGCGCCAGCGTTCAACCACACCGACGGTGCGCTCGGACTGGGTGTTGTTGTTGATCACGCCCACCAGGACGCGGCGCTCCACGGTGCCATCGGGCAACTGCGCGGTGGTGCTTTCGCGGTAGGACGACACGCGCAGCTGCGAATAGCGTCGCAGCTGGAATTCGGTAGGCGGATTGGCCTTGCGCTGCGCCGGGTCCAGATAGCCCAGGGCTTCGTCCATGGTGCCCCAACGGATCGTGGACCCGTAGGAGGTCTGGATCTCTTCCAGCTGCTTGCGCTGTTTGCGGCTGATATCAGCCGCCATTGTCGCCACCGAGGCCAGCAGCAGGCCGGTCAGAATCAAGAACTGGGTCAGTCGGCGCAGGTGCGGGTTCTTCAACGGTAGGCTCCCCAAGGCATCAGGGTGCCATCCTACCCTTTGGCGAAGGCGACGAAACGGCCGCTCAGCTCGGCGGCGGGCTTGCCATCGCTGCCCGGCTGCACGGCCACCACGCCGATGCGCGCCTTGCCGCGCTGCTTGAAGGTGGCCAGGAAGGTGTCCCAGTCACTGTCCGGGGCGATTTCCGCCTGTGCGTGCAGATCGCCATACACCGGCGCGCGGTAGCGCAGCTGGCTGTCGGCTACGTAGACCTCGGCCTCGAAGCCGGCCAGGCGCAGGCGCAGGGTGACCAGCGCCCAGCCGGACAGGGTCATCGCCGAGGCCAGGCTGCCACCGAAGGCGTTGCCTTTGTCGTTGACGTTGACCGCCAAGGGCGCGCTCAGCTGCAGCTGGCCATCGGCATAGCCTTCCAGGCGGAGTTGCATGGCACGCACCGGCGGCATGCTGTCCAGCACGTCCTGCAGGACCAGCAGCGAGGATGAAACGGGTTCGGCGGACATCAGCAGTTACACCTGCAACAACGCGGGCACGCATAATGACGGCAATGGATAAACGTACGAAACCGTGTGGTTGGACACTGGTGTCGCTGCGACCGCAGGGACAGCACGGCGCAGTGGCTGACGCCTTGGCCGATCCGTGCGCATTCATGATCGCGCTGTCGCCGTGGCGACTGCAACGGCGGCTTGGCGACCCAGCTTTGCGGCAGCTGCAGCAGGCCTTGCAGGCCTCCCGGGTGATCTTCACCAGCCCGGCAGCGGTGGTGGCGGCTTCCGGCGCACTCCCGCTTCAGGATGCGCCATCGCGGCCTTGGCTGGCGGTCGGTGAGGGCACGCTGCGCGCGCTGCGGGCGGTCGGCATCCATCACGCCCTGGCTCCGCAACGGATGGACAGCGAGGGCCTGTTGGCGCTGCCGGCGCTGGCAGCGGTGCGCGGGCAGACGGTGGGGCTGGTGACCGCTCCCGGCGGACGCGGGCTGATCGCCGCACAACTGCAGGAGCGCGGAGCGCAGCTGGTGCGTGCCGATGTGTATCAGCGGGTGCCGCTGCGGGTGTCGCCGCGGGGGTTGGCGCGGCTGTCGCGTTCGCCGCAGCCGTGGGTGCTGGCGGTGAGCAGTGGCGAGGCGCTGGAGCGTGTATGGGCGCAGCTGACGCCGGACTGGCAGGCCAGGTGGCAGGCACGGATGGACGTGGTCGTGGCGAGCGAGCGATTGCGCGTCCAGGTGCAGGGGTTGGGTTTTGCGCACGTCGTCGTGGCGGACGGCCCCACCCCGCAGCAGATGGCGGCCGCGTGCCGTCAGCTCGCCCACCGGGCGATGACGGACGGGGCGGTGGCGGAAGGGGCGATGCCGGAAGGGTAGAGCCGACTTCAGTCGGCTGCTCTCCGCCATACGTTCCGGCGGGTCCGGATCGACGTGCAGCCGGCTGAAGCCGGCTCTACCTGGGTCGGGGTGCAGCCGGCTGAAGCCGGCTCTACCGGGCTGCGGCGGAGGCGGGCCGCTTGCTGCTTCTGCGTGCAACGGTGATGCTGTGCGCTGCGCCGCGTACCGTGTTGGTCGACGCGGCCGTTTGAGACGCCGTGCATGAACGAAACCCCCACTCCGCTTCCCCCGCGCCGCGCGCTGCGCTGGATCGCTCCGCTGATCATCGTGCTGCTGCTCGTCGCCGCGAGCGGCTGGGGCTGGCATGCCTGGCAGCAAGGGCAGGAACGGGCGCGTCTGCAGTCGCAGGCCGACGCGGTGCGCCTGCAGGGTCTGCTGGATACGGTCGAGGCGCTGCGTCGCGATCAGCGCGCCACCAGCGCGCGCCTGCAGGATGCGGCCAGTGCCAACCGCGTGCTGCGCGATGAGGTCCTGGGACTCGGCCAGCGCAGTGCGCTGCTCGAGGAAAACCTGGCGCGGCTGGCGGAAACGACCCGCCAGGACAGCCAGGCCCTGCACCGTGACGAGGCCGAGCTGCTGCTCACCCAGGCCGCGCAACGGCTGGACGCGGCCGATGATCTCGACGGTGCCCGTCGGCTGTACGCGCTGGCGGCGGCGCAACTGGATGACCTGCCTTCTGCGGACGCTCTGAACCTTCGCCAGGCCCTGATGCAGGAGCGCAATGCGTTGGACGCGCTGGGTACCGGCCCGCGCGCGCAGGCCCGCCTGCGGTTGGCCTCGCTGGCAGAGGCCATGCAGACCCTGCCGGTGCACGGGGCGGCGACGCAGGCCAGTGGCACGGCGACGGGCGATGCACGGCCGTGGTGGCAGATCGCCTTGGCCGCCTTCGTCGAAATAACGCCCAGCGCGGTCAACGGCCCGTTGACCGCTGCCGACCGTGCGGTCGCTGCCGATGCGCTGCAGCTGGAATTGACCCTTGCCCGCGCTGCCGTCGAGCGCGGGGATCGCCCCGCGTTGCGGCAGGCGTTGGACCGGATTGAACGCGGGATGACCGCGCTCTGGCCAGATTCACCGGCCCTGCGCAGGCAGCGTGCTGAACTCACTGCATTGCGCTCGGCGCCGCTGCGCCTGGACGCGCCGGAACTGGGCAGCACCCTGCAGCAACTGCGCACTTTGCGAGATGGAGAGACCCCGTTATGAAGCCGTTGCAATCCTTGATCGTGCTGTTGTTGGCCGTGGCGGTGGGCGTGATCGGCGCCCAGTGGCTGGGTGCCAATGACCTCCGCCAGTACGGCGAAGTGATCTTCCGTCATGGCGGCACCGACTACCGCAGCACGCTGCCGCAGGTGGTGTTGCTGACCCTGGTGGTGCTGCTGGTGCTGTGGCTGCTGTGGAGCCTGATCGCCTCACCGTTCCGCGCTTGGGGCCGCTATCGCCGCAAGCAGGGGCGCGTGCGTCTGGTCGATGGCCTGCAGGCCTATGAACATGGCCAGTGGCAACGTGCTGAGAAGCTGCTCGACGGCGCCGCGCAGGATGAAGAGGTGACCGCCATTGCGCTGACCAATGCGGCACGCAGCGCGCGTGCGCGCGGCGACGATGTGACCAGCCAGGCTTACCTGCAGCGTCTGGCGACGACCGATGCGACCAGCCAGGCCCTGCTGCGCGCAGAGCAACAGCTGGCCGATGACCTGCCGGTGGATGCGATCAACACGCTGGATGCGGCCAACCTGCAGCCGCTGCCGCCGCGCGGCCTGTGGCTGCGCAGCGAAGCGCTGGCGCGTGCCGGGCGGGCGCATGAGGCGTATGGCCAACTGGGTGCGCTGCGCCAGAGCAAGGTGCTGCCCGCCGATGCATTGACCACGCTGGAAGCCCGACTCGCCGCGCAGGCGTTGCTGGAAGCGCCGGATGTGAACGCGCTTGCTGCACAGTGGGAAACCATGCCGAAGACGCTGCGCTCGGATCCGGCGGTGGTGTCGGCGTATGCCGCCCGCGCCGTGGCGCTGGATTGGGATGAGCCTGCATTGCTCGCGTTGGAACAGGCGCTGGACCAGCGTTGGAGCGATGAGCTGGTGGAACTGTATGGCGTACTGCCGGCATCACGCCTGGCCACGCGTGACGCCAACCTGGTGCGCTGGCGCCGGACCCACGGCGATTCGTCTGCGCTGCTGCTGGCACAGGGTCGCGTCGCCTTGGCACAGGGTCGCCATGAAGAAGCCGAAGTGCTGCTGCACGAAGCGATTGCGGGCGGTGCTGGGGCGTCGGCATGGGAAGCACTGGGTGCCTCACTGCTGGCCCGTGGCGAACCGCAGCTGGCGGCTCAGTGCCTGACCAATGCGCTGCGTGAGCAGCGTGGCGAAGACAGCGTCGCCCTGGTGCGTACCGACGCGCTGGCAAGCGCGCCGCGTGCCACCGTGGAAGAGCAGGTCATGACTCCGGTACCGCCGGTGTACGACGCCCGCGAACCACGCGACGAAAACGGGTTCCCGCGCGTTCCCTGACCCGCGCGCAGACCCCTACCCTCGCACAGACCCTTGGTAGCGCCGAGCCATGCTCGGCGGAATGCTGGATCGCGCTGCCGCTGCGCTCGCCGAGCATGGCTCGGCGCTACCACCCGGTCAGCTGGTCAGCGTTCGACGATCGCCACCACGCCCATGCCGCCGGCGGTGCAGATCGATACCAACGCGCGGCCACCGCCGCGTTCGGCGAGCTGCTTGGCTGCCGTGGCGATCACGCGGGCACCGGTGGCGGCAAACGGATGGCCCGTCGCCAGCGAAGAACCCAACGGGTTGATCTTCTCCGGGTCGATGCGACCCAGCGGGGCATCCAGGCCCAGGCGATTCCGGCAGTAATCCTCGCTCTCCCAAGCGCGCAGCGTGCACAGCACCTGGGCGGCGAACGCTTCATGGATTTCGTAGATATCGAAGTCCTGCAAGGTCAGGCCATTGCGCTTCAGCATTTCCGGCACGGCCACGGTCGGGGCCATCAACAGTCCTTCGCCGTGCACGAAATCCACGGCGGCCACCTGCGAATCGCGCAGGTAGGCCAACGGCGTGTGGCCATGCGCGCGCGCCCACTCTTCGCTCGCCAGCAATACGGCAGATGCGCCATCGGTCAGCGGCGTCGAATTGGCGGCGGTCAGCGTGCCACGGCCGGACACGCGGTCGAAGGCAGGCTTCAGCGTAGCCAGCTTTTCCAGTGACGTATCGGCACGCAGGATGTTGTCGCGCTCCACGCCGCGGAACGGCGCGATCAGATCGGTGAAGAAGCCGCGTTCGTACGCGGCCGCCAGCTTCTTGTGCGACGACACGGCCCACTCATCCTGCGAATCGCGCGAGATGTTCCATTCCTTGGCCATGTCTTCGCAGTGGTCGCCCATGCTCTTGCCGGTGCGCGGCTCGGCCACACCGGGAAACTCGGGCTTCAGTTCACTGAGCTTGAAACCGCTGGTCAAGGCACGCAGCTTGTCGCCGGTGCTTTTGGCACGGTTGGCAGCCAGCAGGCGTGCACGCAGCTTCTTGCCATAGACGATCGGCACATCCGAGGTGGTATCGGAACCGCCGCCGATGCCGGACTCGATCTGCCCGAGGGCGATCTTGTTGGCCACCGCAATGATGGTGTCCAGCGAGGTGCCGCACGCACGCTGCATGGTGATGCCGGGGGTGAGCGGGGACAGTCCGGACGAAAGCGCGGCCTCGCGGCCCAGGTTCCAGTCACTGGAGTGCTTGATCACCGCTCCCATTGCTACTTCGCCGAGCTGTTGGCCGTGCAGGCCGAACCGTTCGACCAGGGCGCCGAGCGTACGTACGGACATGCCGAGGTTGCCGACGTCCGAATACGCGGTGTTCTGGCGGCAGAACGGAATACGGACGCCACCGAGGATGGCGACGGGTCGGGCGTTGGGCATGGACATACCTGGCATGGGATAGGGTGTCTGCAACATGGCCTGCACGAAGGCGCAGGCATAATGGTCCCAAGTGTAGCTGCCGCCCTGTGATGGGCCAACCGTGAAACCATGAGCAAAACCAACCCCGGCATGAACGCCCTCGGCGTGCTCGCCCTTGAGCTCGCCGATGGCGAGTCGCCCCGCCACGCCGCACTCACCGCCGAACAATCCGGTGAACTGGCCGAGCGCGTAGGTCGCGATCTGGCCAAGCTGGTGCCACAGGCCAGTGAACTGGACCTGGTGTTTGCCGCCGCCCATTTCGATCCCGCCGAAGTGCTGCGCCCGGGCTGGCCGATCCATCGGCGCCTGGAAGAACTGCAGATGCGCGCACCCGGCCGCAGCGAGGGCCCGCGCCTGCTGGCGTTCGGCGCGGATGCAAGCGGCGACGTGCCACTGCCTTTCCAGGCGGATCCCTCCTTGAAGGGGGGTGGACTGCGGGTGGTGCCGTTCCTGCTGACGGGCAGCGATGCGGCGGCGACGGCCGCCGTGTCCGATGCGCTGGAAACGCTGCTGCTGGCGGAAGGCATGGCACACGCCGATACCGCGTTGCTGGCACAGAAGGCGTTTGGTGCCCGCGTGGAACACGCGCGCTATTTCACCGTGAATGACCTGGCGGCGATGATGTCGATGCAGTACGACAACCAGGGACTGGCTGCCCTGTGGCCGTTGATCGAAACGGCGATCATGGAGGCAGGCACCGATGAGTGGCTGGACGCCGCGCCGGAGCCGCTGCTGCGCTATACCCACGGCGAGGCACGCATGGCGTTGTTCGATCCGGCCGGGTGGTGCGCGCACTATTCGCACGGCAAGAACGACTGCGAGCGGCTGAAGGGTATCTATGAGCAGTACCTGATGCGCCAGCGGCAGATGGCGGCGGTGCTGGAAGCCCACGGCGTGCCGGTGCTGTTCGTGCACTGCGAGGCAGGCCAGGACGCGCGGGCGCTGTTGGAACGTTAGTTTTTTTGCGTGCTCGCGCCTCGTTCTCAGTGGATGAGGCGGTGGGCATGCCATTGCAGGACACGCCGTGAACCCGTCCATGGGGGCTCATGTTCGGCTCCTGCCTCACAAGGTCCTGCAATGGCATGCCCACCGCCTCCTGTCAGTTGGCTGGCTGCGCACGCGGTAGGGCAGGAAGAGCAGGAGCAGAAAAGGAACGCCGGCTTTCGCCGGCGTTCCTTTTTTCGGGTTGCTGCGTTGTTACGAGAGGCTTACTGCGCCTTGATGACTGCGCAGGCCAGGCGGGCGCCGGCGTTGCCGGTGGGCTGGGTCTTGTAGTCGTCTGCATCGGCGTGGACGATCAGGCCGCGGCCGATGATGTCAAAGCCATCCCCCTTGCCGATGTTGACGTTGGTCGACACCGGTGCGTCGATGGTGGCGATGCCTT
Source organism: Stenotrophomonas sp. 169 (assembly GCF_014621775.1). Classification (NCBI taxonomy): domain Bacteria; kingdom Pseudomonadati; phylum Pseudomonadota; class Gammaproteobacteria; order Lysobacterales; family Lysobacteraceae; genus Stenotrophomonas; species Stenotrophomonas sp. 169. Next base: position 164,514 of record NZ_CP061204.1, on the reverse strand, counting down.
CGGCGTTGGCTTTGATGTTCGGCATGTCGCCGCCGTGATGCGGATCGCTGGCCACGCTGCCGTGATCCTGCGTGCCGGGATTGAAGTGGCCGCCGGCGCTGGCGCCGTCCGGTGCGCTGCAATCGCCCTTTTCATGGATGTGGAAGCCGTGCTCGCTGCCCGGCTTCAGGCCGCTGACCTGGCCGGTGACGTGCACGCGCCCGTCCACCACCTTGAAGCTGACCGAGCCTTTGGTTTCATTGCCCTGCGTCGGCGCCAGGTCGGCAACGGCAGTGGCCGCCGCGGCGGCTTCCATCATCGGCGGCGGTGCTTCAGCAGGCGTGGTGGTGGCGGTGGCTTCGGCAGGGGTGGCCGGCGCCATGCTGTCGGTGGCACTGTCGGGCTGCTTGTTGCAGGCGGTCAGGCCAAACGCGGCCAGCGCGACGAACATCGAGGTATGGATCAGGCGCATCGGGTGGTTCTCCAGATAGGTGAGTACGAAACCTGCAGCGAAGTCCTACTTCGTGATGCGGATGATGCCGCAGGCGATACGGGCGCCGGCATTGCCGGCCGGCTGGCTGCGATGGTCGTCGGGCTGGGCGTGCACGATGAGGGCACGTCCGCCGATGTCATTGGCAGCGCCTCCCCCCAGGGTGACGCCTCGCAGATGGATGTCGACGTTGGCACGTCCCTGCGCATCGGCGCGCAGGTTCGGCATGTCGCCAAGGTGATGCGGCCCCGTGCCCGGTGCGCCGTGCGGCTGCTGGGTTGGGTTGAAATGATTGCCGGCGCTGCTGGCATCCACGGCGCTGCAATCGCCACGCTCGTGTACGTGGAAGCCAGGCTGCTGCAACGGCTGCAGCCCGCCGATCATGCCGGTGACATGCACGCCGCCCGCTTCCGGCACCAGGGCCAAGCGGCCGCTGACGATGCTGGCGGAGGCCGGTGACAGATTGCTCTCGGCCATCTGCGCCGTGCTGACCACGCTGACGGCCACGGGCGGCGCGGGAGGCGGGGACGGCGTGGTGCCGCAGGCTGCGAGGAACAGGCCAGCCGCAGCCGGCAGGATCAAACGGATTGAGGTCATGGTGGACTCCTTGCTGGGCACGTTACGGGCATCCCTGTCCATGGCGCATCAACGCCACGTCGTGCGGACGCGCAGGGACGGAAAAATGAGGTCAGCTGCGGCGGCGGCCGGCACCCAGCTTGCGGGTCAATGTGTTCCGGCCCAAGCCCAATCGGGCTGCGGCTTCGGCGCGGCGGCCGTGAGTGAGCTGCAATGCGGCGTCCAGCAAGGCATGGTCGACACGCTCGCGCACCTGGGCATGCAGGCCCTCAGCGCCCTCGGCCAGACGCTGTTTGGCCCATTGCGACAACAGCACTTCCCATTGGCCTGGATCGGTGACCGCCGGGCGCGCAGCGCTGCGCGTGCCGCCCCGGTTCACGGCCATCTCCACGTCGGCCACGCCGATCGTGTCGCTCGCCGCCAGCGCCGCCATGCGCCAGCACACGTTCTCCAGCTCACGCACGTTGCCCGGCCACTCATGTTCGCGCAGCGCCTGCAGTGCTGCTGCGGTGAGCCGCTTGGGGGGACCCTCCAGCTTGTGCGTGGCGGCCGCGAGGAACGTCATCGCCAACTGCCCGATGTCGTCGCGACGCTCGCGCAGAGGCGGCAGCTGCAAGCGCACCACATCCAGCCGGTGCAACAGATCGGCACGGAAACGCCCTTGTGCGACCAGCCCTTCAAGGTCCTGGTGGGTCGCCGCCACCACCCGCACATCGACGTGGATCAGCTCACGCCCTCCTACGCGGAAGAACTCGCCCTCCGCCAGCACGCGCAGCAGCCGGGTCTGCAGGGCGAGCGGCATGTCGCCGATTTCATCGAGGAACAACGTGCCCTTGTCGGCCTGTTCGAACCGGCCGATGTGGCGGCGCTGGGCACCGGTGAACGCACCGGCTTCATGGCCGAACAGCTCGCTTTCCAGCAGCTCGGCCGGAATGGCGGCCGTGTTCAGGGCCACGAAGGGCGCACCCGCCCGTGGCGATTCACGGTGCAGCGCGCTCGCCACCAGCTCCTTGCCGGTGCCGGTTTCGCCGGTGATCAGGACCGCCAAGGGTGCCTGCGCCAGCTTGCCGATGGCACGGAACAGCGCGCGCATCGCCGGGGTATCGCCCACCAGTTGCGGAGCCTGGTCCCGGGTAGCGGCATCGGCCGGCGACGGCGTGTCGGTCAACTCGGCTTCGGCTTCGCCATCAGGCAGCACACGGCGGGCCAGCGCGACGGCGTCGTCCAGATCGAACGGCTTGGAGAGGAATTCGTGTGCGCCACCGCGGAATGCACCCGCTGTGCTGGCCACATCGGTATACGCCGACATGACGATGACCGGAAGCTGCGGGTGCGCCGCTTTCAGTTTATCCAGCAGCACCAGGCCGTCATCGCCCGGCATGCGCACGTCGGTGAACAGCAGGGCAGGCACCGTTTGCCGGTCCAACGCGTCGAGCGCGGCGGCGGCGCTGTCGAAGCTTTCGACGCGGTAGCCGGCATCGCGAAGGGCCGTGCTGAGAACAAAGCGCACGGCACGGTCATCATCGACCACCCATACGCGGTGGCCGCCATGCGCGGTGTCAGGCAGATCAGCCATGCGCGGCGTCCTCGCGTAAGGAAGGAGTGCTGATCGGAAGCAGCAACGTAAACACGGTATGCCCGGGTCGCGAGCGATAGGTAAGCGTGCCGCGGTGCTCGCGTGCCACCTGCTGTGCCAGTGCCAAGCCCAGGCCCGTGCCTTCCGCACGCCCGCTGACCAGCGGCAGGAACAGATGCTCGGCGAGCTCCTCCGGTACGCCCCGGCCGTCGTCGGCGATTTCCAGCCGCAGCGCCATCGGGTGCAACTGCTCGGCGATGCGCACGCCATGCTCCACGCGCGTACGCAGGGTGATGCCGCCGGCACCCGCCTGCATGGCGTTGCGTACCAGGTTCCACACCGCCTGGTTGAGTCGATCGGCATCGCCACTGAACTCGGGGATGCTGGGGTCGTAGTCGCGCTGCAGGCGCACTGCCCAGCCGGCTTCACTTTCTGCCAGGCGCAGGACCTGTTCCAACGCCGCATGGATGTTCAGTGCGGCGTGTGGCGCCGCCGGCACGGGTGACAGCAGTTGATCCAGCAGGCTGTTCAGCCGCTCGATCTCCGTGCCGATCAGCTCCACCAGTTCACGCTCATCGGCATCCCGGTGATGCACCCGGCGCGCCAGCAGCTGCGCGGCACCCTTCAATCCCGCCAAGGGGTTGCGCAGTTCGTGGGCCAGTCCTTTCAAGGCGGCGCTGAGTGCGCTCGGCAGCGCGGTGGTCGGGTCGAGACCGGGGAACTCATCCACCGGATGCGCCTCCAGCAACCACCCGCCGTCATCCAGGCGGCTCATCCAGCCTTCGGCAAAGCGTGCGCCCTCACCCGGCATGCCCAGTGCCAGACGATGCAGGCGCAGGCTGTCGCGCTCGTCACGTGACAGGAAATGCGCCAGCGCTTCGCCCTGCGTCTCCAGCGCGACCAGTGGCTTGCCGATCAACCTCCTACCACTGACCCCCAGCCAACGCGCAAACGCCGGGTTGCAACCGGTAATGCGACCTTCGGCATCCGCCCAGGCGAGGGGCGTGCCGAGTTGGTCGATAGCCGGCGCAGGAGAAGAAGCAGTCATTGCACCAATGTAGTGCATAACGGCGACGAGAGTGAACGTCAGCGCCGCCCCATCACGGCAGGAACAGCTGCGCGACCGCATCGCCGAAGGCACTCAACGAGAAGGGCTTGCCGATCATGTGCATGCCCGCCTCCAGGAATTCGGATTGATCCCGCGCTGCCTCGGCATAGCCGGTCATGAACAGCACCGGCAGCGTGGGTTGGGTCTGCCGGGCGATCTCCGCGAGCTGGCGTCCGTTGAGGCCCGGCAGCCCGACATCGGTGACCAGTGCATCCACGCGCCGGGATTGCAGGACCTTCAGCGCCGCATCTCCATCCTCGACTACCGTCACCGCATAGCCCAGTTCGGTCAGCACCTCGGTCACCAGCGTTCGAACCTGTGCATCGTCTTCCACCACGAGCAGCTGCTGTCCAGCACCGGTGGGCGTGGCGGTCTCGGGCGGCGCCTGCGGTGCGTCGCCGGCACCTTCGCCCGCGCTGTCGGCCACCGACTCGGGCAGGTAAAGACGGACGGTGGTGCCGCAGCCTACTTCGGAATCGATGCGCACATGGCCATCGGACTGCTGCATGAAGCCGTAGATCATCGACATGCCGAGCCCCGTACCCTGCCCGATCGGCTTGGTGGTGAAGAAGGGCTCGAATATCCGTTCGATCACATCCGGCGGTATGCCCTCGCCGGTGTCAGTCACCGACAGCACGGCATAGCATCCTGCGCGCAGCCGGTCTTCCCCGGTCCCAGCCTCGTCTTCTTCCACCACCTGGCGCCGGGTGCGGATCTCCAGCTGGCCACCTTGCGGCATGGCATCGCGCGCATTGATGGTGAGGTTGAGAATGGCGCTTTCCAACTGGTTGGAATCGGCGCGTACCAGGGGCACGTCGTGGCCCAGGTCCATGCTGAGCCGGATCTTCTCACCCAGGGTACGGCGCATCAGGTCATCGAGCGAATGGACCAGCTCATTCACCAACAGGCGCTGCGAGTTCAATGACTGGCGCCGCGAAAATGCCAGCAGGCGCTGGGTCAACGCCGCGGCCCGGTGTGCCGATGCCGAGGCCACGTCGATCCAGCGCTCCACGCCATCCACGCGCCCGCTCTCGGCACGCATCCGGATCAGGTCCAGCGCCGAGATGATGCCCGTCAGCATGTTGTTGAAGTCGTGCGCGATACCACCGGTCAACTGGCCGACCGACTCCATTTTGCGCGCTTGGTGCAGGGCCGACTCCGTCGATGCGCGCGCGACCACCTGCGCCTGCAACTCGGCGGTCCGCTCGGCCACTTTCTGCTCGAGCTCTTCGGCCTGGCGCTGCACGGCCTCCAGGGCGAGGGTCTTGGCGGTGACATCGGCGACGAAGATATGGAACCCGTCGACCCGGCCCGCGCTGTCGCGGCGCGGCAGGTAGCGGATATCGCACGCGCGGCGTTCGCCGCTGCGGGTAGGCCAGTTGACGCTGAACTGCACCGCCTCGCCGGCGAGCGCGCGCTCTGCGTAGGGCTTGCGCTGCTGCCACGTGGGCGCGTCGAGAATGTCGGGCAGGCGCCGTCCGACAATCTCCGTCGTAGGAGCGTCCAGCCACGCTTCGTAGGCTTTGTTGACAAACACATAGCGCAGTGACGGATCGACAAAGGCAATCAGCACCGGCAGCGCATCGGCGATCAGGCGCAGCTCCGCCTCACTACGCGCCAGGGTTTCCTGGTTCTGGCTCAGGCGTTGTACCTGGTCACGGATGACGTACTGCTTCTGCCGGGCGCGCAACGCCGATGCGATCGTACTGATCAGGGTCGCCGCACCGACCGGCCGCTCCACCTCTACCAGATTGGAGTAGTGGCCAGGCAGGGGACGCGCCGGTGCGAGCCTGGATTTCGCCGCACGCAGCACGACCACCGGCACATCGGACCATGCCGGCTGGGCGTGCAGTGCGGCCTCCAGCATCGCCGCGTCGTCACCGAAGAGCGCTTCCTCGGTGAGCACGATGGCGCCGATGCTCGCGTCCAGCTGGGCGGCTGCATGGTCAGGTGTGGCACACCGCTTCGGCGTGGCCAGCTCTTTCTCGACCAGCTTGGCAATGGTCTCGGCGTCGCGTCCGAAGGGCGCAACGATCAGCACCGTTGGCGAATCGGAACTAGCGCTGGTCTGCATTGCTGTCCAACAGCGGTCCTGATTCACCCACGTACTGCGGCGTGCCGGTGAGGATGCCACTGAAGTCTTTCAGCGGCTCGCTCAGGCGCAGGCCTTCCGCATCGATCCGCAGCTCCCTGATGGAATCCTCGTGCGCGCCACTGCGGTTCTTGATGACAGAGATCGCCTTGCGTATGCGGCCGCCTGCCTCGAAGTAGCGGAACATGATCACAGTGTCGGCCATGTAGGACACATTGAGGTTGCCGGTCGACATCGACCCGACCAAGCCATTCTGCGGGTTGATGAAGAATGTCACCACGCCACTCTGGTTGAGATAGGAGAGCAGCTCATGCATCTGCAGCATCAGCTGCTTTTCCTGCGGCATCGAGGACAGGTAGCCATTCAGGCTGTCCAGCACGATCAACTTGCAGTCCCGCTCTTCGACGCACTCCCGTATGGCCCAGGCAAACTCGCCCGGCGACAGCTCGGCCGGGTCCATTTGACGGAGCTCCAGCAGTCCGCTGTCTATGTGCGCCTGCAGGTCCATGCCGAGCGCCTTCGCGCGCGTAAGCAGGGTGCCGGTGCGCTCGTCGAACTCGAACACACAACAGCGCTCTCCACGCTCGCAGGCGGTGGCGACGTACTTGAGCGCCACATTCGTCTTGCCACTGCCTGGCGGGCCGGTCAACAGCGTACTGGTGCCACGCAGCGGTCCGCCGTCGAGCAGGGCATCGATACCCGCAACGCCACTGGAGATCGGATCGCCGACGAAGGGCACGTGGTGGTCCGATGCGATCAACCGGGGGAAGATACGCATGCCGCCCTTCACCAGCGCCAGGTCGTGATAGCCGGCGATGAAGTTGACGCCGCGCAGCTTCTGCACCTGCATGCGGCGACGTGCGGCGCCGAAATCCAGAGTGACCCGCTCAAGGGAAATCACACCGTGACAGAGACTGTGCAGGTGCGCGTCGCGCTCACCACCGGTCAGGTCGTCCACCAGGAACACGGTGATGTTGCGCGGCGAAAAGTACTGCTTGAGCGCAAGGACCTGACGGCGGTAGCGCAGCGAATCCTGCGCCAGCAGGCGGAGCTCTGAAAGGGAATCGAACACGATCCGGGTCGGCTTCAAGCGCTCCACTTCGGCCTGGATCAGCTTGATGGTGCCGTCCAGTTCCACTTCCCACGGATGCAGCACGGACTGCTGCTGGCCATCGCCCAACACGTTCTGGGCAGCGGCCAGTTCGAACAGGTGCAACCCATCCAGTGACCACCCGTGCGAGTGCGCGACTTCGGCCAGTTCGTCTGCGGTCTCGGACAACGTAACATAGAGGCAGCTTTCACCCAGCTCTGCGCCTTTGAGGAGGAACTGCAGAGCGAGCGTGGTCTTGCCGGAACCGGGCTGCCCCTCCAGCAGGTACAGTCTGGACGCGGGCAGCCCTCCCCGAAGAATGGTATCCAGCCCGGTTGTGCCGGTAGCGACGATGCTACGGTTCATTCAGCAGCCCCTGTGCTTTTTTTTGCAGTTTATGGGGCGTGATCACATTCCTGAGTGAGGAAAGTAAGACGTTGCCGAAGCCCTGTTCACGGAAATGATGACATCGTGAGAACAGGGCCTCGGTCGCCCTCGTCAGCTCATTTCGGCAGACAGCCAGCACCCTTGAAGAAGTCCTCACCCCGGAGCAGGGCCGCAGGGGTGTGGCCCCGGGATGAAGACCAGTAATAGACCGCGTAGTTCAGCCGCGTCGGATCGGCGATACCGCGATCTGTGTAGTAGATGGTCTGCTCCGTACTGCCTTGGTTCGTGTCGTTGGGGCTGCGGAATCGGAACCATTCGCCGCTGTCCACGCTGTAGCCTTCCACGAAGCTGTAATGGACGGCCGGAAAGTTCAATGGGCGCTCCCAGTGCAGCGTGAGATGGCCTTGGTCCACGTCCCATTTCCCCAAGCAGAGATCGGTCGGCGGATACTGGGCGTTACCGGAGTTGAAGCTGCCGGTGAATGTCGCCAGCACCTGCCCACCCCGGGCGTCATACGCCGTGAGCACGTAGTTGTAATCGTGCTTGGGCGTCAGCCCGTTCATCTGCTGGTTCGGGGGCCCTTCCCGCTCTGTACTTTCTCCGCTCAGCTTCACCTTGATCCAGCCGACGCGCAGATCCCTACGCGTATTACCGAAGGAAAAGAGCAGGGCCGGCTCTCCAAGGGGCGTGGGCCTCAGCACCACCTCAGGGGCGAACACCTTCGTCAGTTGCACTGTCTGCAAGGGGGTCCGGGACACCTTGTTGTCGTTTGCCTGATACACCGTCAGTTGGTTGGCGCGCAGATCCAGGTCTGCGGTCAGGAAGGTCTTGCGGAACGACGCACCGGAATTGAACACAGGCGTATCACCAATAGGCTCTTCTATCCCCGCGACATGGGTGTGGCCATGGAATATCGCGAGCACCCGATGATCCGTGACAAGTTTTTTGAACTGCGCCCGTGCTGCCTCTGCTTCGGGGCCACTGCCAAACCCCAGGGGCGGACGGTGCATGTTGATGACGACGAATTTCCCTGCCGCGTTCGCTTTTTCAAGCACGCCACCCAACCAATGCAGCGAGGGGGTGATCCTGAAAACATAGTTGCGCAGGCCTACGGTGCTCTTGAACTCGTCCTGGTACGCGTAATGGTTGTGCAGTTGGATGAAGGTGATGTCGCCGATGGTCTTGCTGTAGGCCAAGCTACCGTCGTGATAGCGAAACAACCCGTCATCGCGGGTTCTGTAGTCGAACGCATCGAGATCCCAGTGCTTCGTTGCCGCGTCGAGGTGGTAGATCGAGTCGCGCGCGCACCCGTTGTTGAAGCAGCCCGAGCCGTCGGGCAACCTGATGTTGTTGTCGTAGTCGTGGTTGCCCAAGCCCCAGTAGCGGTTCGGGATCAATCGGTGGCCGAGGTCGCGGAGCATGACCTCCCACTCGTCGCCATGCCCATAGGCGGTGACGTCACCATTGAGAAATACAGGCGCGGCCTTCGGCTGTCGCGCCAGCCACAGGGCAATTGCTTTGCTCTGCGCCGTAAGGGTGGCCATCGGGTCACGGTTTCTGCCATCGTCAGACCATTGGTACTGGGTATCGGAGTGGACCAGGAAAGACTGATCCGCCGCACACGCGGATGCGGGGGCAAGCGAGATGAGCAGCGCAACGGCAAGGTGATGCGCTCGCGCGGTGAGAGGCTTCATGGTGATGTGTCGTGGTGCAGGGCGGAGCTGCCCTGCGCCAGTCTCTTGCGTGGCCTGGCCGTGGCCCATCAGGGGATGCCGGTGGATTCACGGCGCAAGCGCGCTGATGTGGGTCAGGAGGCGCTGCCAGGCGTGTGGGTGAGTCAGGGCGGGGAGAGGGGCAGCCGACTGAAGTCGGCTCTACCTGGTCGGCTCTACCGGGTCGTGGCCTGCTGCTGCAGGGAGTGCAGGATGCGGGCGTCTTCGGTGTCGAGCACGGCCGGCAAGTCATCGCTGCCGCGGAAGCGGCGATGAAAGGCGCGTGCTGCCGCATCACGGTCGTCCAGCGGATAGCCGAAGGTGGCCAGCGCCTGCCAGGCGTCGAAGCCGGCAGGCGGCATGCCGTCGCTGTCACGCGGCCACACACCGAAGCCGGCCTGCGCCAGTTGCTGCCACGGGAAGAAGCGGCTCGGACCCTGTTTGCGCGACGGTGCCAGGTCGGCATGGCCGATCACCTGCGACGGCGGAATGCGCAGGCGGGTACTCAGGTCCTGCAGCAGCACGATCAGCGACTGGATCTGCGCCTCGCTGAAAGGCGTATCACCGTCGTTGTCCAGCTCGATGCCGATGGAGGCCGAGTTGAGGTCGGTGATGGTGCCCCAGCGCCCGGGACCTGCGTGCCAGGCGCGGCGATCGTCGGCCACCAGTTGATAGCGCGCACCGTCGGCGCCGATCAGGTAATGGGCACTGACCTTGCCGCCGCTGTTGGCGCTGCGCAGCGTATCCAGGCTCTGCTGCACCGAGTGCTGGTCGGTGTGGTGCAGCACGATGACCACCGGCATGCGGGCGTTGTGGTTGCTCGATGGCACCCACGTGGCCAGCGGATTGCGCTCTTCCACCGGTGCCCCGGAACAGGCGGCCAGCAGGGCACAGGAAAGCAACAGGGCGGATCGGCGGATGAGGGTCATGCCCCGATTGTAGGGCATGAAAAAACCGGCGGCCCCCGGACCGCCGGTCACGACGCAATGCGTGCGTCATCAACAGATCAGCATGGATCAGACTTCGTAGGCGGATTCACCGTGCGAGGTGACATCCAGACCGGTACGTTCGGCTTCCTCGGTCACGCGCAGGCCGACGACCGCCTTCACCACCAGCAGGATCAGCGTCGTCACCACGGCGCACCAGACGATGGTGAATGCCACGCTGACGAACTGCACCCAGACCTGATGCCCGATATCCAGGTCGGCCTTGGTGCCGCCCAGCGACTGCGCGCTGAACACACCGGTCAGCAGCGCACCGACGATGCCGCCGATGCCATGCACGCCGAACACATCGGCGGTGTCATCCACCTTCAGCAAGCGCTTCAGCCCCGTGACGCCCCACACGCAGAGCGCGCCGGACACCACGCCGATGACCAATGCGCCCATTGGGCCCACGGTGCCGCAGGCGGGGGTGATGCCGACCAGGCCGGCCACTGCGCCCGATGCGGCGCCCAGTGCGGACGGCTTGCCCTTGGTGATCGCTTCCACCAGCGTCCAGCCCACTACCGCCGCGGCGGTGGCCAGGATGGTATTGAGGAAGGCCAGCGATGCGACCGTATCGGCAGCGGCGGCAGAACCGGCGTTGAAGCCGAACCAGCCGACCCACAGCAGCATCGCGCCGATGTAGGTGAACACCACGTTGTGCGGCTTCAATGCGGTCTGGCCGTAGCCGATGCGCTTGCCGACGAAGTACGCGCCGACCAGGCCGGCCACGCCTGCGTTGATGTGCACGACGGTGCCACCGGCAAAGTCGATCGCACCCAGTTCACCCAGATAGCCACCGCCCCACACGATGTGCGCCATCGGGATGTAGCTCAGGGTGAACCACAGGGCCGAGAACAGGATCACCGCCTTGAACTTGATGCGTTCGGCGAATGCGCCGACGATCAGTGCGGTGGTGATGCCGGCGAAAGTCGACTGGAAGGCGACGAACAGATAGTCGGGCAGGCCGGCGATCGGCGTGTTGCCCACCGAGTCCGGGGTGAACCCTTTGAGGAAGGCGAACTGGGTGAACGAGCCGAAGAACTGATTGCCCTCACTGAACACCGCGCTGTAGCCGTAGGCCACCCACAGGATGATCACCAGCGAGAACACGACCAGGATCTGGCTGAGCACGGACAGCACGTTCTTCGAGCGCACCAAGCCGCCATAGAACAGGGCCAGGCCGGGCACGACCATCAGCAGCACCAGGAGCGTGGAGGTCAGCATCCAGGCCACGTCGCCATGGTCGTAGGCCGGTGCAGCCACGGTGGCCTCGGCGACCGGTGCGGCAGGTGCGTCAACGGGGAGCGGCTCGACGGCCACCTCTTCCGTCGGCACGGGCGTGACCTGTGCCTGGGCATGCGCCGTGCCCGGGAAGGCACCGACGGCCAGTGCGCTGAGCAGCATCATCAGGCACACCATATGGAACCGGGCTTGCCACCCGGCGAACAGTCGAATCTTCATGCGGGAGATCTCCGAGTGGTTACAGCGCGTCAGCGCCGATTTCGCCGGTGCGGATGCGGATGACCTGGTCGACAGGGGTGACGAAGATCTTGCCGTCGCCGATCTTTCCAGTGCCTGCCGCGTTCTGGATCGCTTCGATCACCGCGTCGGTGCGCTCGTCGGTCACCACGGTTTCGATCTTGATCTTGGGCAGGAAGTCGACGACATACTCAGCGCCGCGGTACAGCTCGGTGTGCCCCTTCTGGCGACCGAAACCTTTTACTTCGGTCACGGTGATGCCCGACACGCCTGCGTCGGAGAGGGCCTCGCGGACCTCGTCGAGCTTGAACGGTCGGATGATGGCGGAGATCAGTTTCATGCGCATATCCCGATGGTGGATGGATCCACGGCGCGTGCATGCCGTGGCGTCAGGCAACCACGGGCCATCATGCTGATGGCCGTGGCTGTTGCGCCGAACGTGGTCTGGGCCCTGGTGGCTGTGTCTCTCTCCAAACACAGCCGGTGACGCGGGAGGGAGGAAGGCCCAGGACGCGCGTCCGGTCTCTCTTGCCCCTGGACGGGTGGAACAACTTCAGCAGCATCTGCAGGCTTCATCCTTTCCGGCTCCCCAGCCGGAAAAGATGCGGCGATGACGAAGGTGGGAGGGGTATCCTCCGCCACCGCCGCGCGTGCTCAGCTGGCGTAATACAACTGGTATTCCAGCGGATGGGTCGCCGCACGGAACTTGGTGACTTCCTGCATCTTCAGCGCGATGTAGCCGTCGATGAAATCGTCATCCATCACGCCGCCGGCCTTCAGGAACTCGCGGTCCTTGTCCAGCGCTTCCAGCGCCTGGTCCAGCGAGGAACAGACCTGCGGGATCAGCTTCTCTTCTTCCGGCGGCAGGTCGTACAGATCCTTGTCGCTCGGTGCGCCGGGGTCGATCTGGTTCTTGATGCCATCCAGGCCGGCCATCATCAACACGGTGAAGGTCAGGTAGCCGGACTGGATCGGATCGGGGAAGCGCATTTCAATGCGACGCGCCTTCGGATTGGTCACGAACGGAATGCGGCACGAGGCCGAACGGTTGCGTGCCGAATAGGCCAGCATCACCGGTGCTTCGAAGCCCGGCACCAGGCGCTTGTAGCTGTTGGTGCCTGCGTTGGCGAAGGCGTTGATGGCCTTGGCGTGCTTGAAGATTCCACCGATGTACCAGAGCGCCATCTGGCTCAGGCCGCCGTAGCCTTCACCGGAGAACAGGTTGGTGCCGCCCTTGGACAGCGACTGGTGCACGTGCATGCCGCTGCCGTTGTCGCCGACGATCGGCTTGGGCATGAAGGTGGCGGTCTTGCCGTTGCGGTGCGCCACGTTCTTGATCACGTACTTCATGCGCAGCAGCTCATCGGCCTTCTGCACCAGGGTGCTGAACTTGGTGCCGATTTCGCACTGGCCGGCGGTGGCGACTTCGTGGTGCTGCACTTCGACTTCGATGCCGACCTGCTCCAGCGTCTTGCACATTTCCGCGCGCAGGTCGTGCAGCGAATCGGTCGGCGGCACCGGGAAGTAGCCGCCCTTGACGCCCGGACGGTAGCCGCTGTTGGCGCCGTCGTACTTCGCGCCGCTGTTCCATGCCGCTTCCTCGGAATCGACCTGGAAGAAGGTGTGGCCCATGTCGTTGGCGAAGCGCACCGAATCGAAGATGAAGAACTCCGGCTCCGGACCGAAGAAGGCCTGCTCGGCGATGCCGCTGGACTTCAGGAAGGCTTCGGCGCGCTTGGCGATGCCGCGCGGGCAGCGGCCGTACGGCTGCATGGTGGCCGGGTCCAGGATGTCGCAGCTGATGACGATGGTCGGATCAGCGTAGAACGGATCGACATAGGCGCTGGACGGATCCGGCAGCAGGACCATGTCCGATTCATTGATGCCTTTCCAGCCGGCGATGGAGCTGCCGTCGAACATCTTGCCTTCTTCGAACAGCGACGCTTCGATGATGCTGACCGGGAACGTGACGTGCTGCTCGATGCCGCGCATGTCGACGAAACGCAGATCGACGAACTCGATCTGGTTGTCCTTGACCAGCTTCTCAACGTTTTCAACGGACATCGGGTGCAACCTCGGTTGGAATTGAATGCCTGAGGTTACCTCAGCACACACCGTGCCAACTTTTTTCTCATCACAAGCCCTTGATTTGCATGAGCGTGCGCTTGAAGGGTGCGTCGCATGCTGCACCATCGTGGTGCGTGTGTTGGCCCGTGCACTGGGTTGGTGCGTGGGCAGATGGTCTATCCTCTTCGGCACCTTTTGCCGTCAGCCATTCCATCCCACCCCATGTCCGACCTGCTCTCCGCCCTGCTGCTGGGCATCCTCGAAGGCGTTACCGAATTCCTGCCCATCTCCAGCACCGGGCATCTGCTGATCGCCCAGCACTGGCTGGGTGCACGCTCGGATTTCTTCAACATCATCATCCAGGCCGGCGCGATCCTGGCCATCACGCTGGTGTTCCGCCAGCGCCTGTGGACCCTGGCCACTGGCCTGCACCAGCGTGAGAACCGCGACTATGTGATGAAGCTCGGCGCGGCGTTCCTGGTCACCGCGGTGCTGGGCCTGCCGGTCCGCCTGGCCGGTTGGGAACTGCCCGAGACGGTGAGCCCGGTCGCGTGGGCGCTGATCATCGGCGGCATCTGGATGCTGTTGGTGGAGGCGTATACCGCCCGCCTGCCTGATCGCGATCAGGTGACGTGGACGGTGGCCATCGGCGTGGGCATCGCGCAGGTAGTGGCGGGCGTATTTCCGGGCACGTCGCGCTCGGCATCGGCGATCTTCCTGGCGATGCTGCTCGGCCTGAGCCGTCGAGCCGCCGCCACCGAGTTCGTGTTCCTGGTCGGCATCCCGACCATGTTCGCCGCCAGCGCGTACGCGTTCCTGGAGCTGGCCAAGGAGGGCAAGCTGGCCACTGAAAACTGGACCGATGTCAGCGTGGCCTTCATTGCGGCCGTGATCACCGGCTTCGTGGTGGTGAAGTGGCTGCTGGGCTACATCAAGTCGCACAGGTTCACCGCGTTTGCGATCTATCGCATCGCGCTGGGTGCGGCGCTGCTGCTGTGGTTGCCGGCCGGCAACTGAACCCCCTCGCCTGCGCGTGACCCCATTGGCCACGCGCATCCGTTCTGAAACAGGTCATCCAAGGAGAATCCGATGAACCGCAAGCTGATCCTGTCCCTCCCCCTGATGCTGCTGGCTGCCTGCAGCGAGAACCCGGCGCCGGCCGGCAACGCCGACGACCTGGCGCGCGCGCCGGCCGCTGCGGCCGCACTGAAGACGGCGGCGCACCTGCAGGCGCAGCGCCTGCAGGGCCAGCACTGGCTATTGAAGGACGCCACCACCGCGGAAGGCAAGCGCATCGACGCCCTGTTTGCGCAGACCGACAAGCCGGTCACGCTCGACTTCACCGACGGTCGCCTGGCGGTGTCCAACACCTGCAATCGCATGAGCGGTGGCTACACCCTGGCCGATGGCACGCTGACCTTCCAGCAGATGGCGTCCACGCGCATGGCCTGCGAACCGGCCGTGATGGCACTGGATGAAGCGCTGAGCAGCCGGCTGCAAGGAGCAGTGAAAGCCGAGGTCGCCGACAATGGCGAGCTGACCCTGCGCCCGGCGAACGGCGATGTGCTGGTCTTCCTGCCCGAGGCCAGCGCGGAGACCCGCTACGGTGGCCCGGGTGAGACGGTGTTCTTCGAAGTGGCAGCGCAGACCAAGCCGTGCCCGCACCCGCTGATCAAGGACAAGCAGTGCCTGCAGGTACGCGAAGTACGCTTCGACGACCAGGGCGTGAAGCAGGGCGAGCCGGGTGCGTTCGAGAACTTCTACGACGGCATCGAGGGGTACACGCACGAAGCGGGCATCCGCAACGTGCTGCGCGTGAAGCGCTTCAAGATCGACAACCCGCCCGCCGACGCCTCGTCGCAGGCGTACGTGCTGGACATGGTGGTGGAGTCGGCGGACGAGAAGTAAGCGCGAACGGGTGGACCCCCTCGCGGCTGACTCTGACAGCAGGCTGCTTGCTTGGGGCCGGGCGGTGGGGCTTGGCGGGGACCGGCAAGGGCCGCGTCCATGCGGGCCTCGTTTCGCGCCATCCATGGCGCTCAACGCCCCCGCCCAGCCCCACCGCCCGGCCCCCTGACAGGTTCCGTGGCCGCCCGCCGCGTATGAAAAGAGAAGAAAAGCGGTAGCGCCGACCCATGGTCGGCGAGCGCAGCGGGCCGTTGGCGGAAACACTCCGCCGACCATGGGTCGGTGCTACCGCAGGCCCCGTTGACCCGTCGGGTGGAAGGAGCCCCTGAGTCAGGGGCGGCCGCGAAGCGGCGGGGTGTGGATGCTGGTGAGACGGGGCCCGCGGTTTGCTCAGCAAAGCGTGGGAGCGGCAGCGCGAATGCGATGACGTGGACCCGCCATCCATGGCGCTCAACGCCCCCGCCCAGCCCCACCGCCCGGCCCCCTGACAGGTTCCGTGGCCGCCCGCCGCGTATGAAAAGAGAAGAAAAGCGGTAGCGCCGACCCATGGTCGGCGAGCGCAGCGGGCCGTTGGCGGAAACACTCCGCCGACCATGGGTCGGCGCTACCCCAGGCCCCGTTGACCCGTCGGGTGGAAGGAGCCCCTGAGTCAGGGGCGGCCGCGAAGCGGCGGGGTGTGGATGCTGGTGAGACGGGGCCCGCGGTTTGCGCAGCAAAGCGTGGGAGCGGCAGCGCGAATGCGATGACGTGGACCCGTGCCATGGATGGCACGAAACGAGGCCCGCATGGATGCGGCCCTTGCCGTCCCCCGCCAACCTATCCCGCCCCACCTGCACGCAGCCCTGCAGCCTTTGACGTCGCTGTTGCTGTTGCCGTTGCCTCGAGCGGGTGCCGGGCCGCAGGCCCGGCCATCCCCCCCTTACAGTGCGGGGTTCAACGTATACGTGCCATGCAACGTGGCTTCCGCCAGCACGTGACCCTGCATCGCACGATGCAGGTCGCCTGCCGTGAACGGCGTCGGAAGGTCAAGCGTCGCAACATCCAGGGCGAACACTCTGAAGAAGTAGCGATGCAGGCGCTCATCATTGAACGGCGGATACGGGCCGTCGTAGCCCAGATAGGCACCGGCCATGTCCGGGTTGCCGGCAAACCAGCCGGTGAAATCGTTGAGTCCCTGCCGACTACCGGCCGGGCCGGCCGGATAGGCCTTGCCCTTCACCACGAAGCCGTCGCTGCAGCTGCCTGCGGCCAGTTCGCGCACGTCGGGCGCGATATCCGCCATCACCCAGTGCACGAAATCGCAGCGCGGCTGGTCGCGCGGAATGGTCATGTCCGTGCGTCCGACCGTGTCCGGCACGGTCGGCACGTCCGGATCCACGCAGACCAGGGCAAACGAACGGACGCCGTCCGGCACCTCGCTCCATGCCAGATGCGGATTGCGGTCCGGGGCGAACCCCTGCGCGTCGCCGGCGGCGAATTCGCGGTCGATCGGTGCGCCGTCGCGCAGGCTGTTGCTGCTCAGTTTCATGGTCTGTGCCCTCACGCTTCCGGATAACCCAAACGAACCGCAACCGGCGTCAGCAGCTCGATGGCCGACGACATCGCCTCGCGGTACGCACGCCAGTGACCGCTGGGCAGACGCGGCGGGCCGATGTGCTGGGCCGTCGGCAGCTCGGCGCCGAACACCCCGCTGAGCAAGGCGGCCATCGCGCGCGGATCGTTCTGTACCTCGTCGATGCGCACCAGCACGTGCGGGTAGAGATCCTGCTCGTTCAGCAGTGCGACCTGGGTCAGCGAGCGGGCAAGCCACTCGGCCGCCTCGGCTAGGCTGGGCAGGCCGATCTGCGCGGCCGAACCGTACGCAATCCAGTCCAGCAGCATGTCGCGCGGATCACGCAGCACGACCAACAGCCGCCCCTGCGGCAGCGCCGGGCGCATCGCCCACAACAGCGCGATGTCCCAGAACGGCAGCCAGTCGATCACGGTGTCGTTGGCCAGACCGCGGGCGGGCAGCAGCTCGCGCCAGCGCGCCACCAGTGCATCCGGCTCCAGTGCACCGCTCGCCAGTTCCTGCAGGGTGTTGTAGTTCTGGAAGGGGTCGCCCGGCGGGGTCGGTCCGAATCGATCGATGCGCACCAGGGGCGTGGCGGCAGTCAGCGCGCTCATGACACGCTCCGCGCCGGCGCCGGGCGCGCCCCACATGAACATCGGGCGCGACGCGATGTCCGCCGCCACCTCACCCAGTGCGGGCCAGCTGGACGGCGACTTGGCCTGCGGCGGCAAGGGCAGGCGTTGGCTCAGCAGCTCCGCGTGCAGGTCCAGCCACACCCGCAATGCCTCCTGCGGACGACCGGCACGGTCATGCACTTCGCCCAGCCAGGTACGCAGGTCCAGGCGCCGGTGGCCTTCGGCTTTATCGACGAGCGCCTGTACGCGTGCGGCCGCGGCGTCGGGGTCCCGCTGCACCAAACCATCCACCAAGCGGGTCTCGCCGCTGATGCGGCCCGGTTCCAGCGCGACGATGCGCTCGGCCATCGCTTCGGCGGCGTCGTGCTCACCGCGCATGTCATGCAGGCGCATCCGCGTCTCCATCGCCTGCACGTGCGCAGGCATGGCAGCAAGCCAGCGATCACCTACCGCAACGGCACCTTCGCTGCCGACCGCTTCCACCGACAGGCGCGCCAACCACAGGTTGTGCAGCTGATCGTTGTCGACCAGCACGGCGTCCAGCTCGGTGCGTGCTTCCTCATCGCGGCCCAGGCGCTGCCAGGCACCCAGCAGCAGCTGCAGCAGCTTGGGGTCACCCGCGTTTTCGGCCAGACGCGGACGCAGGTGCTCGAGTGCCTGCAGGGGTTGACCAGACTGCAGCGCCAGCTGTGCGGCGAACCGGCGCATGGGGATGCTGTCCTGGCCAGGCTGCGCGAGCGCCTGGTCGACGATCTCCGCCGCCGCCGCAGGATTCTCCTGTCGCAGTGCCAGTTGCACCAGCAGACCGTGCAATGCGGTCAATGCGGGATTGAGCGCCAGCACCCGACGGAAGGCCTGCTCGGCGAAGGCCAGCATGTCCTTGCCCATGTAAGCGAAACCCAGCGCGTACAGGATGCGTGGATCGTCAGGCAACGCTCGGCTGGCGGTGGTCAGCTGGGCCAGCGCCTCGTCAAGGGCACCACGGCGCAGCGCGACCATGCCGCGCAGGGCAGCCACGTCCGGGCTGTCTTCGTCCACGCGTGCGGCCAGCCGAACCTGCTGGTCCGCCGCGTTTACATCGTTGCGCGCCAACGCGAGATGCGCCTGCATCAGATACGCGGACAACTCGTTGGGATTGGCACCGCTGCTGCGTGACAGCGCGGCCTGCGCGTCGTCGAACTGGTGCATCGCCAACAGCAGGCCGGCATTCTGCAGGTGCAGGTCGGCATCATCCGGCGCCAGGTCCAAACCCGTCTGCATGCTGGCAGCGGCGGCCTGCAGGTTGCCCTGCTGCTGCAGCGCCAGAGCGTGCCAGCGATGGGCCTGCGCC
The DNA here is from genome assembly GCF_014621775.1 of Stenotrophomonas sp. 169. Taxonomy (NCBI): domain Bacteria; kingdom Pseudomonadati; phylum Pseudomonadota; class Gammaproteobacteria; order Lysobacterales; family Lysobacteraceae; genus Stenotrophomonas; species Stenotrophomonas sp. 169. The sequence continues at coordinate 145,547 of NZ_CP061204.1, read as the reverse complement.
TCGCGTGGCTCGGCAACGGCCCATGCACTGGCCAGCTGCACGGCCTGGTCGGCGTCCTGGCGACGCAGGGCTTGGAGGATCTGATCTTGCATGGCGGGTCCGGCTGGAGAGCAATCCCGCATTGTAACGGCCCCGGTCGCGCATGGCCGGAGCGCGGTGGCCGATCCCTTCACGCCCTGCCGCAGGAGGCGTCCACCGCCACCGCATGCCGTCAGACCGGCAGCGCGGCCTGTGCCAGGTGCTGGGCGACCCAGCGTTCGGAGAACCCGTCACCGCGCCAGTTTTCCAGGAACCCGCAATGTCCGCCCCACTCGGCGGTTTCCAGGCGCGCCAAACGCGGCAGGTGCCAGTCGTTGAAGGTAACGAAGGGAATCACCGGATCGTCCTTGGCCATCAGGATATCGGCGGGCACCTGCAGGCCCGCCAAGCGTTCGCCCGCGATCGAGTAGCCGTCGAAGTACGCCTGCAGTGACCCGTAATCGGTGTGGTGCTCCACCAGCCAGGCGGTCAGTGCGCGTATATCCAGCCGCAGCACGCGCTCGTCCCAGTCGCTCAGGTCGGGATACAGATCCCGCTTGCGACGCAGCGATCCGGCCCATTTGCGGCGGAAGTACCAGTCATACATCGCCGGACCGTTTTCGATGCTGTCCATGGTCAGGCCAGGATCCAGCACGGGGCACACCGACGCGATGCGTTGCAGCGGAATACCGGCATCCGGCGCGCGCAGGGCCAGACGCAGCACGAAATTGCCGCCCAACGAATAGCCCGCGGCAACGAGCGGAAGATCCGGCCAGCGGCGGGCGATGTCCGCTGCGGCACAGACCACTTCCTCGATGCGGTTGGAGTGGAAGATGCCCGGATTGAGATGGTGGGTGTTGCCGTGGTCGCGGAAGTTCAGCCGCACCACATCGAAGCCCTCGGCCAGCATGCGGGCTGCCGTCATGCGCATGTAACTGGACTCGGCACTGCCTTCCCAGCCATGCAGCAGCAGCGCCATGCCCCGTGCCGGGCGGCCCTCGATCGTGCTGTGCCAGGCCTGCAGGCGGACGCCCTCGCCCGCGTCGACGATCAGCTCTTCATGACGCGCGCCGGTAGCGGCCAGCAGTTCCTGGCCACGGCGCAGGCGCAATTTGCTGGAGCTGAGCATCGATTGCAGGTGCGCGTTGCGCAGCCAGCGCGGCGGCTGGTAATCGGCCGCAGTCAGCAGTCCCGGCGGACCGGGATCGAACGACAGCGCGGGCGCGGGAACGGACACCGTCGGCTCAGGCGCCGCCCATCGCAGCAAGGATTCGTGCACGCGATGTCTCGGCGATGCGGCGTCGACCTTCGATGTCCTGGCTGCGGATCGGCTCAAGGAAATGCACTTCAGCGCGGCGCGCCGGCTCGCCCAGCAGGCGCAGGAAGTTGGCGAAGAAGCTTTCGCGCGCGCCAAAGGCCACGATGGTCTGTGCACTACCACCGGCGCCGTAACGCAGGGCCACCGGCTGCACCGGCACCCCGGTTTCCACCGCTGCCTGGAAGATGCGTGCATGGAACGGGCCCACGTCGTGGCCGCCACGCGTGCGTCCTTCAGGGAACACGCCCACCCCCTTGCCTTCGCGCAGGCGTACGACCATCTGCTGCATTACCCCATCCAGCGATTCGGTGCTGCCGCGCTGGTGGAAAATGGTCTGCCCACGTCCCGCCAACCAGCCCACCACCGGCCAGCCGGCGATTTCGCGCTTGGCGACGAAGCCCATCATGCGCTGGCTGTGCAGTGCGCAGATATCGATCCAGCTGACATGATTGGCGACAAACAGCACTGCACCGCGCAAGGGCTGGCCGATGCGCACCAGGCGAAAGCCGAAGATCCACATCAAGCCGGCCGACCACCAGTTGACCACTTTGTAGGCCAACGGCTCCTGGCCGATGCGCAGCTCGCCCCACGGCGGCAGCATGCCGACCAGGATCAGCGGCAGGAAAACAAGCAGATGGACCAGCAGCAGCGGAACGCGGTACAGGTAACGGCACGCACGCGCCACGCCGCCACGTGAGGCCGGAGTGGGGGAATTCATGCGGGAACGATACCCGAGCGCCGCAGTGGCTGCCAGCGCGATGTGGCCAAACGCATTGCGCGAGCTGGCCATTGGCGGGCAACGGTGTGTTGCAGTATGCGGTGGGCACCGCTGTGGCAGCTCTTCCGTCCGCACCCGCGCCCCCGCGCCCTGCGGTAGAGCCGACTTCAGTCGGCTGGGAGCAACCACAACCGCAACGCCCGGGTAGAGCCGACTTCAGTCGGCTGGCGGCAACCGCAACCGCAACGCCCTGGTAGAGCCGACTTCAGTCGGCTGGCAGCAATCGCTACCGCAACCGCAGCCGACTGAAGTCGGCTCTACCAAATGCAATCCCACGCCACCGGCAACGTGCGTCCAGTCCAGGGCAACCGCAAAGGCAGCGTGCGACCAAGTGCAGTCCCGCCCCAACGGCAACGTGCGACCAAGTGCCGTCCCACGCCCACGGCAACGTGCGGCCACGTGCAGCCCTTCGCCGTCAGCCCCGTGCAACCTCGCGCGGCACAATGCGAACGCCGCCTGCGATATCCGGTGCGATGCCTCAGCCGTGACCGGCAGCGACCACGGCCAGCGTCAGCCGCGAGGTGCAGACCAGACGGCCCTGTTCGTCTTCGATGCGGATGTCCCAGATCTGCGTGCTGCGGCCGACATGGGTGGCGCGCGCGGTCCCGGTCACCACGCCCTCGCGCTTGGCGCGGACATGGTTGGCGTTGATCTCCAGCCCGACGCAGACCTGCTGGGCATTGTCCACGCACAGGTTGCCGGCGCTGCTGCCCAGCGTTTCGGCCAGCACCACCGACGCACCGCCGTGCAGGATCCCGTAAGGCTGGTGGGTGCGTGCGTCCACCGGCATGGTGGCCTGCAGCCAGTCATCGCCTACCGCAGTGAATACGATGCCCAACTGCTGGATCACCGTGTTGGCGCTGAGCGAATTGAGCGTTTCCAGCACAACCGGCTGGCGGAAAATGGATGACATGCTGCTCTCCAGTCAGAGAATGGGCACCAGGCCGGCACCGAAGGCGGTGAGCATGCGGACCAGCAGCAGCTTGGGGCCGACATTCACTTCCGGGAAGTCACCGACCGCCGTATAGCAGGAACGGAAGTTCGGATGCTGCCGCGGCAGCGGTTCGGGACAGTCCGGGCCCGGCTGGAACTCGTAATCGGTGGCATAGCGCCACGGCCAGAAGTCCAGGATCGGTAACGCTTCGGATGCCTTGCCCATGCTGTAGTTCAATCCGGACAGCACCGGCGGCTTGCTGCGCGGTGCCACGGTCCAGGAATTCTGGGGATCGATATCGCGCAGGATGCTGTCAGCCAGCCGCTGTGCGAACACCGGATCGTCGATGATCACCGCGCCTTCGGTGTTGTAGTTTTCACTGCGCGGATCGAAGTTATGCGTGCCGATCACGCCGATCCGGCGGTCGACCACCAAGGACTTCGCGTGCAGCCCCATGCGGGCACCGGATCGCGTTACCGGCAGCGGTCGGTTGACCGCCCGGCTGCCCAGGAAGGAGGGCCGGGTCTCGGTACGCAGCAGGTCGCGCTCCACTTCGCTGCCCGATGCGCGACGGCGTTCGCGGGCATTCTGGTAGGCACTGCCGGTGCGCGGATTGCTACGCGCTGCCGGTGTCTCGACGACCGGGCCGGCACCTGTCCCCACGCCTGCATCGGCCGAGCGGGTGCTGCCACCACTGCCGGGCGGGCGCGCGTTGCTGCCTGCCGCGCTACCGCCGAGCATGCTGCCGCGCCGCCCCTCCGGGTAGTCTCCGGCGATCGGATCGGACATCAGGTTGCGGTAGTCCACCGGGGCATCCAGCGGAAACGGTTTGAACTCGAAGATGTTGAAGCCCAGCTCGCGCATGTTGCGGCGCTTGTACTTGTAGGACAGCGCATAGACGATCGGGTTGTCGGTAGCGGCCAGGCTGTTGGTCGACACCAGCACGCGCGGTGGATCAGGCTGCTGGCGCAGATCAGCGAACAGCTTGCGGGCCGGCTTGGACAGCACCAGGTACGGCGTCTGCAGCAGCACTTCGGACTGCGCCTCGGCGATCAACCGATCCAGCTGTGGCTCGGTGACGTGCTGGCCGTTGCGGGGATGCTCGGGGTTTTCGCGGCGGTGCTTGCGCGGCAGGTCGGCGACGTAACGCACCGATGCCACCGGCAATGCGGTATCGACGAAGCTGCGGGTGATCCACGCGGTGTCGGTGGCCTCGGCGATGACGCGCTGCACGCGCTCCGGTCGCCGGTAGTCGACCGGCGGCATCTGCGGTGGGCCGCTGTCGAGCAGGATCCGCCCGACGTCATTCAGGCGCTCGGCCGGCACGCTGCGCGGCGCGAGCCAGAACGCCTCGAAGTTGGCCGCCATGGTCCGCGCCTCCGGCCCCGCCACCAGCACGTCGCGGTCGCGGAAGTTGTACTCCGCATCCCAGTCGTAATAGTCGTCCTGGTAATTGCGGCCCCCGACCACACCGATGGCGTCGTCGATCACCAGCAGCTTGTTGTGCATGCGTTGGTTGAAGCGCCGGAAGCAGCACAGCACGCTGCCGGCGTAGTCGAAGTAATTCAGCCGGGCCTTGCCGAAGGTCGGGTTGTAGACGCGGAGTTCGAAGTTCTGGTGCGCCGAGGACAGCGCGCCAAGGATCTGCAGATCGGAAATGGCCGAGAGCTGGTCGATCAGCAGGCGTACCTTCACGCCGCGGCGGCTGGCGGCCAGCAGCTCGTCGAGGACCAGCCGCGCGCTGTCGTCCTTGTCGAAGATGTAGGTCTGCAGGTCGATGCTGCGGGTGGCGCTGCGCAGCAGGTTCAGCCGGGCGACCAGGGCTTCTTCGCCTTCATCGAGGATGGTGGCGTAGTGGCGGGGCTGGCCAGGCGCGGATTCGCTGAATGCCCGTCCGGCCAGCGCGCGCAGCGGTGATTCCTGCGCGCAACGGTCGGCCTGGTCGCACTCGACGACGGTGGAGCGTGCCTGCACGGCGATGTTGGCCGCACGCGCGCGCTCGCTGTTGGACAGCGACGCACAGCCGCCGACCAGCAACAGCGTTGCCAGCGCCATCAGGCGCAGCATCAGATTCACGGTTCAGGCACCCCGGTCAGGCGCGCGCGCAGTACGAAGGTCACTCGATCACTCAGGGCAAACTGCCAGTTATCCATGCCGTAACGGCCTCGCAGGACAGTCCCACGGCTCACAACGTCGCAATCATAGCCGGGTCTGGCGCATTCCGCTTTCTCCACCCGCAGCACTTCCGGGTGGCTGACCCCCCGCAGCATCAGGCGTCCCTGGATGTCACCGCCCTGGTCGACCCGCGCCGGATCATAGGGCAGCGAGTCGAACTCCACGACCGGGTGGCGCTCGGCATCGAAAAAGTCGGGCCCCCGCATCCAGCCGGTGTAGCGGACCTTGCCGGGTATCTCCACCGTGCGGGTGAACATCTTCAGGTGGACCTGGTGGCGCCCATCGGACAGCACCTCGATACGCCCTTCAAACTGCGGGAAATTGCCTTCGATGCGCTGGCCGAGGCGGCTGCGCACCTCGAAGCCCAGCTGGGAGCGGCCCGTGTCCAGGTACATCGGCGCGCGGTGGGTCACCTTCACCGCAGGCAGCGCAGATGGCTGCGCCGCCACCACCGCCGGCAGTCCCATCAATGCGAGCAGCAGCCCCCTCTGCCACGCGGTCATCGGATCACGGCCACCAGAACGCGTTGAGGATGGCGACACCGGGTTCGATGCTGACGTCCTTCGGGAACTGCAGCACTGCGATACCGGCCGGCGGCATGCCGCGGTAGTCGCTGGTCTCGCCGGTGTTCAACAGGGCGACCAGGCGCTCCAGGCCGGGATTGTGACCAACGATCATCAGGCGCTCTACGTCTTTGCGGTCATCGACCAGCCCGATCAACGTACCGGGCGTGGCGTCATACACCTTGTCTTCCAGCTTGTGCTCGAAGAAGCCAGTCACACCGACCACGGCTTCCAAGGTCTCGCGGGTACGGCGGGAGGGGGAACACAGCACGCAGTCGGGCTGCAGCTTGTTGTCTTTCAACCATTTGCCGGCGGCCTCGGCTTCGGCCAGACCCACCGCCGACAACGGGCGGTCAAGGTCGGCCTGGCCCGTGCTGGCCGGTTCGGCATGGGCATGGCGCAGCAGGATCAGTTCACGCATCGGAGTCTTCCCTTGTTGGAGGGGTGGCGGAGGCGGCTCATGCCTTGTCCAGCCAGTGCAGGAGGGGTTCCCAGTCGGCCTGGTGCTCGCGCACCTGTGCCGAGCGGTAGTCGAACAGGCTGCGGCCCATGCCGGTCATGACCACATAACTCTGGCTGTCACGCAGCTGGGTGATCACCGGGTAAGGCCACTCGGACAGCATCTGGATGGCCTGCTGCGAGGTCTGGGTCCATGGCTTGGTGCGGTTGAGCACCAGTCCGACCGGCAGCTTGCGCTTGTGCACCCGGGCCACTTTCGACAGGCTGTTGAGGAAGCCGACGATGGCTTCAATGTCCAGCGCGGAGGGCAGCACCGGCACTACCACGGCGTCGGCCGCGTCCAGGAAATGCGGGATATCGTCGGCCAGCGCACCGGCCGGGGCGTCGATGATCACCGTGTCGGTCCCATCGGGAACCTTCTGCAGCCATTGCCTCTTCTTGTAGACATCGAGCGGCAGTACGGCGCTTTCCAGCTCGGAACGGCGCTGTGCCCAGCGCGTGCTGGACCCCTGCGGGTCGGCATCGGCGATCACCGTGCGCCTTCCCTGCAGTGCCGCGTGCGCGGCCAGATGGGTGGCGATGGTGGTCTTGCCCACCCCACCCTTTGAACCGGCCACCAGAATGGTCTTCATGCAGGCCTCGCTTCCGGGAGAACGTCGCCCGAGCGTACACCGGTGCAGGTGACGGAGATAGTCGCGCGGCTGAACCACCCGGCCCGTGCCTTTGCTATGGTGGCGCCCCCGAAGGATCGAACCGGCATGAGCGAACTGCAGGACCTGAGCGCACTGATCCGCGCCAATACGCCCCTGATCGTCATCGAGACCCAGGACGAGGGTCGCATCATCGAATTGTTCCGGCAGACGCTGCTGCATGTGTGGCGTGCGTTGCATCGCTGGTCGATCACCGAGGGCCTGCGTCGCATCGACCTGGACCGCGAAGACGAGCCGGTGGGGCCGCCCGACGCCAGCGCGGCGCTGCAGATGATCCAGCAGGCCGACCAGCGCGGCATCTACCTGCTGCTCGATTTCCACCCGTACCTGGGCTACGCGAGCCACCAGCGCGCGCTGCGCGATCTGATCCAGCGTCGCCACAGCCAACCGCACGTGCTGGTGCTGATCGGCGCCAAAGTGACCTTGCCGCCGGAGCTGGAAGCCCTGGCCACCCGCTTCAACCCCCGCCTGCCCGACGCCAATGCGCTGCTGAAGATGCTGCGCGAAGAGGCCGCCGGGTATGCGCGCGAGCACGGTGGACGGCGGGTGGAGGTGGACAGCGAGGCGGTGAAGAAGATCCTGCGCAACCTGCAGGGCCTGAGCCTGGTGGATGCGCGGCGGATTGCCCGCCAGCTGATCTACGCCGACGGCGCCCTGGGTGATGACGACCTGCCGCAGCTGGCCAAGCTGAAGTTCGAGCTGCTCAACCGCAGCGGACACCTGTTCTACGAATACGACACGGCACGCTTTGCCGATGTCGCCGGTGCCAACCGTCTCAAGCGCTGGATCAGCCAGCGGCGCATCGCGTTCCTTGCTGGCGCTGCGCCGGCTGGCCTGGACCCGCCACGCGGGATGTTGCTGCTGGGCGTGCAGGGCTGTGGCAAGTCGATGCTGGCCAAGGCCACCGCCGCCGGGTTCGGCGTCCCCCTGCTGCGCATGGACGTGGGCGCGCTGTACAACAAGTACCACGGTGAGACCGAATCCAACCTGCGCCAGGCATTGGCATCGGCCGAGCAGCTGGCGCCCTGCGTGCTGTGGATCGACGAGATCGAAAAGGGCTTGGCGACGGGGGGGGACGACGGTGGCGTGTCCCGCCGGGTGCTGGGCACGTTGCTGACCTGGATGGCCGAACGCAAGGCGCCCGTCTTCATCGTCGCCACCGCCAATCAGGTGCACGAACTGCCTGCCGAGCTGCTGCGCAAAGGCCGCTTCGATGAGATTTTCTTCGTCGACCTGCCCAGCCCGGATGTGCGCGTGGAGCTGCTGCGCCTGCACTTGGCGCGACGTCAGTTGAATGCCGACGATTTCGCCCTGCCGGCTCTGGCAGCGGCAGCGGACGGGTTCTCCGGCGCGGAGATCGAGCAGGCCATCGTGGCAGGCATGTACGCCGCGCATGCCGACCAACGCCCACTGGACACGCCGCTGCTGATGGCGGAGATCCGCGGCAGCCGCCCGTTGTCCGTGCTGATGGCCGAGCAGGTGAACGCCCTGCGCGAGTGGGCGTCGGCGCGCACGGTGAATGCCGACGATTGAGGCGCCGCCGGCCCGTTCCGGTCGCGGTGTGCCCGCTGCTCTGGCCTGCGGTGGGCTCTGGTAGAGCGGACTTCAGTCCGCTGCCGTTGGCGTGCGAATGCCAGCCGACTGAAGTCGGCTCTACCCGTCGGCTCTACCCGTCGCCGCCACCGTCGCCGTTACCCCGCCGTCCTGCGCGTTACGGCCACGCCGGGGGATTGGTGGCCCAGGCTTTCTGCACCTGCGCCAGGGTCTCGCGCTCGCTGTCGCGCCACGTTGGCAGCAGGGCGGCGTAGTTGGCCGATGTGCTCCAGCGCGCCGGCTCGGTGCGGACCGCCGCGGCGTACCACTTCACCGCATCGTCCTTCTGCCCGATCTGCCACAGCGCCAAGGCGTACGTCGGTGGCACCCACGACGGGTTGCCGCGCAGCCCGCTGGCCGCTTCCTGCCACTGCGTCAGTGCGGCGTCCGCCTGGCCCTGTCGGTACAGATCCCAGCCGTGGTTCCAGCGCACCATGCGGCCGGACGGCGAGGCCGCCGGTGCCGCCTGCAGCGCCTCGGCGTACAGCTGCTGGCCCAGCTCGGCGCGGCCCTGGCCAATGGCCACACCGGCCAACTGCACCGTGGCTTCCAGCGATTTACGCCCGCGTTCGCGCTGGCGCAGCAACTGACTGACCAACTCATCGCCTTCGCCCTGAACCACCTGCACAGGTGCAGCGGCGGCATCGGCGTCGAAATAGAACTCCTGCGGTGCAGGCAATGCGGGCGCGGCCCATGCAGCGGCCGGCCCCGAAGCCAGCAACATGCCGGCCAGGAACTTTCTTGCAAATGACATCGTGTTTTCCCCAGGTTGCAACAACAACCTCCCACGCCCCGATCCTAACCGGACTTCGGTCCCGGATGCGAGTACCGGCCCACAACGGCCCCACTGTTACAATCCGCGCCCTTCGGGTCTGCAGCCGCAGCGCCGATGCCAGCCGATCCGAACCAGGCCAGCCATGACCAGCACCGCGCAGCTCACCTCACCGGCGTCCGCCGACCTGCTAGACCGCGATTACACGCTCGACCACAAATACACCCGTGGCGAGGGACGGATCTACCTGAGTGGCGTCCAGGCGCTGGTGCGCCTGCCCCTGATGCAGCGCCTGCGCGACGAGGCGGCCGGGATAGACAGCGCCGGCTTCATCAGCGGCTACCGTGGCAGCCCGCTGGGCGGCTTCGATCTGGAACTGTGGCGCGCACGCCAGCCGCTGGAAGCGGCCAAGGTGAAGTTCACCCCCGGCCTCAACGAAGACCTGGGCGCGACCATGGTCTGGGGAACCCAGCAGACCAACCTGTTCCCCGGCGCCAACGTGCAGGGCGTGTTCGGCATGTGGTACGGCAAGGGCCCTGGCGTGGACCGCTGCGGTGACGTGTTCAAGCATGCCAATGCGGCAGGCACCTCGCGACTGGGCGGCGTGCTCGCACTGGCCGCCGACGACCATGCGTGCCGGAGCTCGACCCTGCCGCACGGCAGCGAAGACGAGTTCGTCAGCGCGATGATGCCGGTGCTCAACCCGGCCGGCGTGCAGGACATCCTGGACATGGGTCTGCTGGGCTGGGCGATGAGCCGCTATACCGGGCGCTGGATCGGCTTCAAGACGATCGCTGAAACGGTGGAGTCGTCTGCTTCGGTGGAAGTGAATCCGCTGGCACGGCGCATCCTGCTGCCGGATGATTTCGAGATGCCGGCAGGCGGTCTCAACATCCGCTGGCCGGACCCGCCGCTGGACCAGGAAATGCGCCTGCACCGCTACGCGGTCAGTGCCGCGCAGGCCTTCGCCCGGGTCAACGGCATCGACCGCACCGTGCTGGATTCACCGCGCGCGCGGCTGGGCATCGTCACCACCGGCAAGAGCTACCTGGACGTCCTGCAGGCGTTGGAATACCTGGGCCTGGATGAAGCCGCGTGCGCCGACATCGGCATCCGCGTGTACAAGGTCGGCATGACCTGGCCGCTGGAACCGCAGGGCATCGCGCGCTTCGCACAGGGCCTGGAAGACATCATCGTGGTGGAGGAGAAGCGTGCCTTCATCGAGCGCCAGATGAAGGAGCAGTTCTTCAACTGGCCGGCCAGCTGGGGCGCGCGTCCGTCCATCGTCGGCAAGTACGACGAGGCCGGCGAGTGGATCCTGCCGTCCACCGGCGAGCTGACCCCGGCCACCATCGCCGGCGTGATCGGCCGGCGCATCCAGCGCTTCTTCAACAACGAATCGATCACCCAGCGCCTGCAGTGGATGAGCGAAAAGGAAGCGGAGCTGGCGCTGCCGCGCGCGGCCTTCCCGCGCATTCCGCATTACTGCTCCGGCTGCCCGCACAACACCTCCACCACCGTGCCCGAAGGCTCGCGTGCGCTGGGCGGCATCGGTTGCCATTACATGGTCACTTGGATGGACCGCAGCACCGACACGTTCACCCACATGGGCGGCGAAGGCGTGACGTGGGCAGGCCAGGCCGCGTTCACCGACACGCCGCACGTGTTCCAGAATCTGGGTGACGGCACCTACTTCCACAGTGGGTCGCTGGCGATCCGCCAGTCCGTGGCGGCCGGCGTCAACATCACTTACAAGATCCTCTACAACGATGCGGTGGCGATGACCGGTGGCCAGCCGGTGGACGGCCCCCTCAGCGTGCCGGACATTGCCCGGCAGATGCGCGCCGAAGGCATCCAGACCATCGTGGTGCTGTCGGACAACATCGAGGTATGGACGAAGCAGCGCGAGCAGTTCCCCACCGGCGTGGAGTTCCATGACCGCAGTGCGCTGGACGCGGTGCAGAAGCAGCTGCGCGAAGTGAAGGGCGTCTCCATCCTGATCTACGAACAGACCTGCGCCACCGAAAAACGCCGCCGCCGCAAGCGCGGCAAGCTGGTCGATCCGCCCAAGCGCGTGATGATCAACTCGCTGGTCTGCGAAGGCTGCGGCGACTGCGGAAAGAAGAGTTTCTGCGTGTCGGTGCTGCCGAAGGAAACCGAGTTCGGGCGCAAGCGCGACATCGATCAGTCCAACTGCAACAAGGACTACTCCTGCACCACCGGCTTCTGCCCGAGCTTCGTCACCGTGCACGGGGGCAAGCCGCGCAAGGGCAGCAAGCGCGAGGCGTCCACCCTGCTCGACAACCTGCCGGCACCGCCTGTGCGAACCGCGCTGGAGCAACCCTGGAACATCCTGATCACCGGTGTCGGCGGCACCGGTGTGGTGACCATCGGCGCACTGCTCGGCATGGCCGGCCATCTGGAAGGCAAGGGTTCGTCCGTGCTGGACCAGACCGGGCTGGCACAGAAAGGCGGCGCGGTGACCACCCACATCCGCATCGCGCGAGCGCCCACCGACATCCATGCCGTGCGCATCGCAGCCGGCGAAGCCGACCTGGTGCTGGGCTGCGACATGGTGGTGGTGAACGACTACTGGGCGCTGTCCAAGGTGCGCGCCGGCCGCACCCAGGTGGTGCTCAACACGTACGAAGCGATGCCGGGCGGCTTCACCACACGGCCGGACATGCAGTTCCCCGCCGCCGACATCATCGCCGGCGTGCGCGTGGCCCTGGGTGGCGAACAACCGCTGCTGCTCGATGCCACGCAGCTGGCGACCGCACTGCTGGGCGACGCCATCGCGGCGAACCTGTTCATCCTCGGCTATGCGTGGCAGCAGGGCCTGGTGCCCCTGTCGTTCGACGCACTGATGCGCGCCATCGAGCTCAATGGCGCGGCCGTGGCCATGAACCAGCAGGCCTTCGCCTGGGGCCGCCTGGCCGTGGTCGATCCGCAGGCGGTGCAGCAAGCCGCCGGGCTGGTGCGCAATCGCCACACCGACACGGAAGACACGCCCGGCCCGCTGCATGCGCTGCCGCCGGGAGAGTGGGAAGGCAATGAAGGGGGCGCCACGGCCGCGCCGCGCAACAGCAGCGACGAGCGTGAACTGCGTGGCCTGCCGGGGCATGGTGGTGGGGAGTTGGCTTTCCTGCCGCTGGATGATGCCCGCCTGTCGCGCTCGCTGGATGAAATGATCGCGCGTCGCACGTCGTTCCTCGTCGATTATCAGGACCAGGCCTATGCAGACCGGTACCGCACACTGATCGAGCGCGTCCGCACGGCCGAGCAGGACACGCTGGGCGGCTCCACTGCGCTGACCGAAACCGTCGCCCGCTACCTGTTCAAGCTGATGGCCTACAAGGACGAGTACGAAGTGGCGCGGCTGTATACCAGTGGCGATTTCCAGCGCCAGCTGCAGCAGCAGTTCGAAGGCGACTACCAGGTGCGCTTCCACCTGGCGCCGCCGCTGTTCGCGAAGAAGGACGATCAGGGGCGTTTGATCAAGAAAGAATACGGTCCGTGGATGCTGAAAGCGTTCGGCATGCTGGCGAAGCTGAAGTTCCTGCGAGGCGGCCGGCTGGATCCCTTCGGCCGCACCGCCGAACGGGTGGGCGAGCGCCAGCTGATCAGCGACTACGAATCCACCGTGCAAGTGTTGCTGGACGGCTTGGACGACCACCGGCTTGCCTTGGCGGTGGAGATCGCCAGCATCCCGGAACACATCCGCGGCTATGGCCACGTCAAGGAAGCGCACCTGCACACCGCCAAGGCCCGCGAAGCCACCCTGCTGGCGCAGTGGCGCAACCCGCGCGCGCTGCATATCGTGCAGGTCGCCTGACGGTAGTGGCGGCCGCTGGCCGTCAAAAATGTAACCGTTCGATTACTTCTTGAAGAAGTAACCGTTCGCGCACTATGGATTGATGTGAGTCTTCGGTTACATTCGCGGCATGGCGCAGCTCAAGACACCCGACGACCTTGGAAGTCTCATCCGACAGAGGCGCAAAGCGCTTTGCTGGGATCAGGCCAAACTCGCGCATGAGGTCGGCGTCAGTCGACGATGGATCATCGAGATCGAAAAAGGAAAGCCGGGCGCAGAACTGAGCCTGATACTTCGCACCTTGAACGTGCTCGGCCTTCGCTTGGACGCGACATCGTCCGACCTGCCGGACGGCCACGTACCGCGTGTGATTCCGCGTCCCGACATCGACCGGATCATTGATCAGAACAAGGTTGCGTCTGTGTCATCCCTCCCTGGAACCATTGCCGTCGCCGATCTCGTTGGTAACTGGCTCGCGCATGCGGATTCGAGAGGTCCGGCAGGAAAGGGCAGCGCTGAATCGAGTAATGCCCTGAGCCAGCCGGTATCTTCGGCGGGAAAACCCGCTCGCCGACCACGCTGAGTCACTCCGGATGTTTCCATCCGTACGGTCAAATGATCCTGCACACGTCTCCGAGGACACCGATGGCCCTGACTGTACTTCTCTCCGGCGAGATCGCAGGGACACTAAACGCTGATGCCCACGGCAATCCCCAGTTCGCGTATACCAGAGAGTGGCTGGCGAACCCCTCTGCCTACCCGTTGTCGCTGAGCCTGCCCTTGCTGCGACCGCAGTTCGCACACCAGGACGTTACAGCAGTTCTGTGGGGACTGCTGCCCGATAACGAAGACCTCCTCCAGCGCTGGGCTTCGCACTTCCACGTCTCGCCTCGTAACCCTGCTGCACTGTTGGCCCATGTGGGGGAGGATTGCGCGGGCGCGGTCCAGTTCGTCAGCGACGACAGGCTCGCGGCCGTCCTGGGTGGCGCCGATGATGCCGTGATTTTACTGAGCGACGAAGAGGTTGCCGCCCGTCTGGCCGGGTTACGGCAGACCCGAGGAGTCGGACGCCCGAATGACGAAGTTGGTCACTTCAGCCTCGCCGGGGCACAGTCAAAAATCGCATTGATGAAGAGGCCAGACGGCGGATGGGCCATTCCGGGTGGCCGCCTGCCAACGACCCACATCATCAAACCACCAAGCGGCGACTACGATGGGTTTGTGGAGAATGAAATCTTCTGCCTGCGGCTGGCACGTGCGCTCGGCCTACCGGCTGCACACGTGGAGAAGATGGTCGTCAAGAACGAGTCCGCCATCCTGATCCAACGTTACGATCGCGCAGAGATGGACGGTGCTTGGCATCGAATCCATCAGGAAGACTTCTGCCAGGCACTGTCGATCACCCCTCACCTCAAATACCAGAACCAGGGTGGACCGGGCCCGGATGCGTTGGCCGACGTGCTGTGGACGCACTCTTCCCAACCCCGTGCAGACGTTGATGTACTGATGCGCGCGCTGATCTTCAATTACCTGATTGGCGGAACCGACGCCCACGCCAAGAACTACTCACTGCTGTTCGGCGCCGACGGCGCGGTAAGGCTTGCACCGCTCTACGACATCTCCAGCGCCTTTCCTTATCCGAGCCTGCAGCGGAGGAAGATAAAGATGGCGATGAAGATCGGCAGCCACTACAAGTGGTGGGATATCCGGCTGCAGGACTGGCAGTCCACCGCAGAATCGATGAGGCTCGATCCCGCCGCTACGCTGTACACCCTGGCGGAAATGGCCAGCGTCTTGCCGCCTGCCGCACGCGAATTGAACGCGCGCCTGCGCGCCGAAGGCATCGCGCATCCAGTCCTGGACCATCTGGTCAGCGAACTGCATGCATCCTGCACGCGTCTGCTGGGCAAGTTCCAGACACCCGCCGACGCCTGATCAGCCCAGCCGCCACACCAGCAGCCGGTTGTTGGCCGGCATCGCCAGGTCTTCCAGCGCAACGAAGCCCTGCGCCACCGCCAGTGCCTGCACCGCCTCCGCATCGCGTAGGCCACTGCGCGGATCGCGGGCCTTCAGCCAGCCATCGAACTGGGCGTTGCTGTCACTGGTGTACGCGCCGCCGTAATTGAACGGACCGTACACCGCGAGCAAGGCACCGGGCTGCAGCAGCGCGGGCAAACCCGCGAACAGCGCCTGTACGTGGTCCCATCCCATGATGTGCAGGGTATTGGCGCTGAACGCCGTATCGAAACGCGGGATTCCGGCAGGCACGGCCAGCGGCGGCGACGGTGGCAGCTCGGCCTGCAGCGCGAACGGTGCCTGCAGATTGGGCAGCGCCGCCTCGGCCCGCCACGCCGCGATGCCTCGCAGATGGTCGGGGTGGTCGCTGGGCTGCCACTGCAGCCACGGCCAGCGCTGGGCGAAGTACGCAGCGTGCTGTCCCGTGCCACTGCCGATCTCCAGCACGTGGCGGCGATCGGCCATGAGCGGATCCAGCGCGGCCGCGATCGGATCGCGGTTTCGTTCACAGGCGAGGGAGAAGGGTTTTTCGGTCATGGTTCGTGACGAAAGTGGCAGAACGCCATTGTGCCTGTGACACGACCATGACTGCAGTCACTTGCGTCATTGCATTGCGCTGGCGAAAGTCGGGTGTCAACTGAGTGCACGTGGGGTGGTGGCAGTGCGACGTCGTGATTTCCTGGCCTTCACCGGTGCCGGCCTGGCCGGCCTGATGCTGCCGCATGGCCGCGTGATCGCCGCCGAGCAGCTGCTGGAGCCGGGTGACCCGGTCATGGGCAAGCGCCTGGCGGACGCGGCGCTGCAGGCAGCACGCCAGGCCGGTGCCAGCTACTGCGACGTGCGCATCGGCCGCTACCTGAGCCAGGGCATCATCACCCGCGAGCGCACCGTCGAGAACGTCACCAACAGCGAATCGGCCGGCGTCGGCATCCGCGTAATCGTCGACGGTGCATGGGGCTTTGCGGCCACTCACCAACGCACGCCCGAGCAGGTCGTGCAGGCCGTCGCGCAGGCGGTGGCCATCGCGCGTGCGAATGCGCGCGTGCAGACGCGCCGCGTCCAGCTGGCGGCCACCCCGGGCGTCGGCGAGGTCAGCTGGCGCACGCCGCTGAAGAAGAACGCCATGGCCGTGCCGGTGCAGGACAAGGTCGGCCTGCTGCTGGACATCAACGACGCCGCGCTGGGCGCCGGGGCCGACTATTTCAATTCGACGCTGTTCCTGGTCAACGAGCAGAAGTACTTCGCCTCCAGCGATGGGTCGTGGATCGACCAGGACGTGCACCGCATCTGGCTGCCCTTCACCGCCACCGCCGTGGACAAGGCCAGCGGCAAATTCCGCACCCGCAACGGGCTGTCCGCGCCGATGGGCATGGGCTACGAGTTCCTGGACGGCGACCGCAGCGGGCGTTTCGAACTGCCCGGCGGCGTGGTCGGCTACGGGCAGTCCTACGACGCACGCGAAGACGCCTCGGCCGCGGCGCGCCAGGCCCGCGAGAAGCTCACCGCGCCCTCGGTGAAGGCCGGCAAATACGATGTCGTGCTGGATCCGTCCAACCTGTTCCTGACCATCCACGAGAATGTCGGCCACCCGCTGGAGCTGGACCGCGTGCTCGGCTACGAAGCGAACTACGCCGGCACCAGTTTCGCCACGCTGGACAAGCGTGACGCCGGCTTCCGCTGGGGCAGCGACATCGTCACCTTCTTTGCCGACAAGACACAGCCGGGCAGCCTTGGCGCCGTGGCCTACGACGATGAAGGGGTCAAGACACAGCGCTGGGACCTGGTCCGCGACGGCATCCTTGTCGACTACCAGGCCACCCGCGATGAAGCCCATATCCTGGGACGCGAGGCCTCCCACGGCTGCAGCTACGCCGATTCCTGGTCCAGCGTGCAGTTCCAGCGCATGGCCAACGTGTCGCTGGCACCGGGCAAGGCACCGCTGAGCGTGGCCGACATGGTCAAGGACGTGGAGAACGGCCTGTACTTCCATGGCCGCGGCTCGTATTCCATCGACCAGCAACGCTACAACGCCCAGTTCGGCGCCCAGCTGTGCTATCAGATCAAAGAGGGCCGCATCACCGGCATGGTCGAAGATGCGGCGTACCAGATCCGCACGCCGGAGTTCTGGAACGCCTGCACGGCGATCTGCGATGAACGCGACTTCCGCCTCGGCGGCTCGTTCTTCGACGGCAAGGGCCAGCCGTCGCAGGTGTCGGCGGTCTCCCACGGTTCGTCCACCACCCGCTTCAACGGCATCAACATCATCAACACCGCGCGCAGTCTCGGCGCATGAGTCCTGTCCAACATCCATACGTGGAGAGCAGCCTTGCAACGACGTGACTTCCTCGCCCTCACCGGGCTTACCGCGGGCGGCCTGCTGGTGCCCTCCTTCTTCGGCAAGGCCATCGCCGCCGAACAACTGCAGACCATGCTCGACCCGGCGCTGAAGAAGCGCCTGGCCGATGTTGCCCTGCAGGCGGCGCGCAGTGCCGGCGCCACCTACTGCGACGTGCGCATCGGTCGCTACCTGCGGCAGTTCGTGATCACCCGCGAAGACAAGGTGCAGAACGTCGTCAACACCGAATCCACCGGCGTCGGCATCCGTGTGCTGGTGAACGGGGCCTGGGGCTTCGCGGCGACCAATCAGTTGGCCGTTGCCGATATCGCCAAGGCCGCGCAGCAGGCCGCGGGCATCGCCCGTGCCAATGCGGGCATCCAGACCGCCCCGGTGCAGCTCGCTGCGGCGCCTGGCGTGGGCGAGGTCAGCTGGCGCACGCCGATCCGTCGCAACGCCATGGACGTGCCGATCAAGGACAAGGTCGATCTGTTGCTGGACGTCAATGCGGCCGCCATCAACGCCGGTGCCAGCTTCGTCAATTCGATGATGTTCCTGGTCAACGAGCAGAAGTATTTCGCCTCCACCGATGGGTCGTACATCGATCAGGACGTGCACCGCATCTGGGTGCCGATGACCATCACCGCCATCGACAAGGAAAGCGGCAAGTTCCGCACCCGCGAAGGGCTGTCCTCGCCGATGGGCATGGGCTACGAGTACCTGGACGGTGCTGCGGCGGGCAAGGTCATGACGCCCAACGGCGTGGTCAACTACTCCAGCTCGTATGACATGAAGGAAGATGCGATCGCCGCGGCGAAGCAGGCCCGCGAGAAGCTGAAGGCGCCTTCGGTGAAGCCGGGCAAGTACGATCTGGTCCTGGATCCGTCGCATACCTGGCTGACCATCCACGAATCGGTCGGCCATCCGCTGGAGCTTGACCGCGTGCTCGGCTACGAGGCCAACTACGCCGGCACCAGCTTCGCCACCCTGGACAAGCGCGAGCAGAAGTTCCAGTACGGCAGCGAGCTGGTCAACATCTTCGCCGACAAGACACAGGAAGGCAGCCTGGGCGCCGTGGCGTACGACGACGAAGGCGTGAAGTGCAAGCGGTGGGACCTGATCAGCGACGGCAAGCTGGTGGACTACCAGACCATCCGCGACCAGGCCCACATCCTGGGCAAGACCGAGTCCGATGGCTGCTGCTACGCCGATTCGTGGTCCAGCGTGCAGTTCCAGCGCATGGCCAATGTGTCCATGGCGCCGGGCAAGAAGCCGCTCAGCGTCGATGAACTGATCAAGGACGTGGAGAACGGCATCTACATCATCGGTGACGGCTCGTTCTCGATCGACCAGCAGCGCTACAACGCCCAGTTCGGTGGCCAGCTGTATTACGAGATCAAGAACGGCAAGATCACCGGGATGCTGGAGGACGTGGCGTATCAGATCCGCACGCCGGAGTTCTGGAACGCCTGCACCGCCGTTGCCGATGAGCGCGACTACCGCCTGGGCGGCTCGTTCTTCGACGGCAAGGGCCAGCCGGGCCAGGTCTCGGCGGTTTCGCACGGTTCGTCCACTGCCCGTTTCAATGGCATCAACGTCATCAACACCGCACGCAGCCTCGGCTGACCGGTCTGGAGCCCGATACCCATGAGCATCTTCACCGAACAGCAGGCCAAGGCCATCCTCGACAAGGTCATCGCCCTGTCCAAGGCCGATGAGTGCACGGCCACCCTGGCCGGATCCATCAACGGCAACATCCGCTTCGCCTTGAACAACATCTCCACCAGCGGCATCGTCAGCGATGCGTCGCTGGCCGTCGAAGTGGCGTTCGGCAAGCGCGTCGGCACTGCCTCCATCAACGAGTTCGACGACGCCGCGCTGGAGCGCGTGGTCCGCCGTGCCGAAGACTTGGCCCGCCTGGCGCCGGAAAACCCGGAGTTCATCCCGGCCATCGGCAAGCAGGAATACCGCCCGACGCCGACCTTCAGTGAATCCACCGGTGCGATCGATCCGGCGTTCCGGGCCAAGGTCGCCGCCGATTCCATCCTGCCCTGCCGCCAGGCCGGGGTGATCGCCGCCGGCTTCCTCGAAGATGGCCATGGCTTCACCGCCACCGCCAACAGCAAGGGCAACTTCGGCTACCAGCGCACCAGCAACTTCGACTACACCTGCACGGTGCGCACCGAAGACGGCCGTGGTTCGGGCTGGGTCGGCCGCAACCTGAAGGACGCAGCGGACTTCAAGGCCGACCAGGACGTGCGCATCGCCATGCGCAAGGCCACCGAATCGGCTGAAGCCAAGGCGCTGGAACCGGGCAAGTACACGGTGATCCTGGAACCGGCCGCAGCGGCTGGCCTGATCAGCTTCATGATGCGGTTCTTCGACGCACGCACTGCAGACGAAGGCCGCAGCTTCCTGTCCAAGAAGGGCGGCGGCAACAAGCTGGGCGAGCAGGTCTACGATTCGCGGGTGAGCCTGCATGCCGACCCGTGGCACCCGGAAGCGCCGGTACTGCCGTGGGACGAAAGCGGGATGCCGCGCGAGAAGATCGCGATCATCGAGAACGGCAAGATCGCCAGCCTGGACTATTCGCGCTTCTGGGCGCAGAAGCAGGGCAAGACCGCCAACGCGCGGCCGGGCAACCTGCTGATGAGCGGTGGCGACAAGAGCACCGCCGACCTGGTGCGCGGCACGCAGAAGGGCATCCTGGTCACCCGTACGTGGTACATCCGCATGGTCGATCCACAGACCGTGCTGCTGACCGGCCTGACCCGCGATGGCACGTTCTACATCGAGAACGGGCAGATCAAGCACCCCGTGAAGAACTTCCGCTTCAACGAGTCGCCGGTGATCATGCTCAACAACATCGACGAGCTGGGCAAGCCGGTGCGCGTGGCCGGTGATGAGTCCAGCTTCGTGATGATGATCCCGCCGATGCGCCTGCGCGACTTCACGTTCACCTCGTTGTCCGACGCAGTCTGATGGATCGCCGGGCCTGCCTGCGCTGGTTCGCCGCCGCCGCTTCTGCGGCAGCGGTCCCGGCATGGGCGCAGGCAGGCCCGCGCAGCTCACGCTACGACTTCTGGTTCACCCGCCTGCAGTACGACTCCGGCGACTGGGACGTGGATGCACGCATGCCATCCAACCTGATCACCTCGTTGATCGATTACACCTCGCTGCGGGTGGACCCGCAGGAACGTGTGGTCGCGCTTGCCGATCCGCGCATGATGGAGGCACCGTTCTGCTACCTCGCCGGCCACACGCTGGTCGAATTCAACGCCGCCGAGCGGCAGAACTTCGTGCGCTATGTCCGCAATGGCGGCTTCGTGTTCGTCGATGACTGCAACCACGATATCGACGGTCTGTTCGCCACCTCGTTCGAGGCGCAGATGGCGCGGCTGTTCGGGCCGAAGGCCCTGAAGAAGCTGCCCAACACCCATGCGCTCTATCGCAGCTTCTTTCAGTTTCCGGAGGGGCCACCGGCCACCAGCTTCGAGCTCAACGGCTGGGGTGACGACCTGGTGCACGACTACCTGAAGGGCATCGAGGTGGACGGTCGGCTGGGCCTGCTTTACAGCAACAAGGATTACGGCTGCGAGTGGGACTATGACTGGCGCAACAAACGCTTCCTGGCCGAAGACAACACCCGCTTCGGCGTCAACATCGTGATGTACGCGTTGAACCATTGATAGGACAGGCATTCCCATGAGCACCCCCGACCTCGATTCCCTGCTGCCGCGCCTGCATGAGCTGCGCAGCGCGCTCGCCCACGCCGTGGTCGGCCAGCACACCGTAGTAGAGCAACTGCTGATCGGCCTGCTGGCGGGCGGGCATTGCCTGCTGGAAGGCGCGCCCGGACTGGGCAAGACCCTTCTGGTGCGCTCGCTTGGCCACGCCCTGGAGCTGCAGTTCCGGCGCGTGCAGTTCACCCCTGACCTGATGCCCAGTGACATCCTGGGCACCGAACTGCTGGAAGAAGACCACGGCACCGGCCACCGCCATTTCCGCTTCCAGCAAGGGCCGATCTTCACCAACCTGCTGCTGGCCGACGAGCTCAACCGCACGCCGCCGAAAACCCAGGCCGCCCTGCTGGAAGCCATGCAGGAACGCACCGTCAGCTATGCCGGCACCACGTACACATTGCCGCAGCCCTTCTTCGTGCTGGCCACGCAGAACCCGATTGAACAGGCCGGCACGTATCCCCTGCCAGAGGCACAACTGGACCGTTTCCTGCTGCACGTCCTGGTTGAATATCCCAGCGAAGACGAAGAACGGCAGATCCTGGAACAGACCACTGGCGGCGCCACCGCCGGCGTACCGAAGGTGATGGATGCCGAGGCAGTGCTCGCCCTGCAGGCGGCCGTGCGGCAGGTGCATGTCAGCGCCGACGTGCTTGCCTGGATCACCCGCCTGGTGCGCGCAAGCCGACCGGGCGATGGTGCGCCGGCCGCCATCAACCAGTGGGTGAAATGGGGTGCGGGACCGCGCGCTGGGCAATCGCTGGTACTGGCCGCGAAAGCGCGCGCCCTGTTGCAGGGGCGCTTTGCCGCCACCCGCGAAGACGTACTCGCACTGGCTGCGCCGGTGATGCGACATCGGCTGGTGCTGTCCTTCGCCGCCGAGGCCGAGCAGAAGCGTGCCGACGACGTGGTCGCCGCGCTGCTGCAGGCCGTTCCATTCCCCGGTTGACCCGCACTTGAGCACCGGCTTGCCCCTGTTGCTGCCACCGGACCTGCGTGCGCGCCTGCGTGCGCTGCGCCTGCGGCCGCGGCTGGCCAGCGGCATGAGCGGGATCGGACAGCATGCCAGCCGCAGCCGTGGCGCGGGCCTGGAATTCGCGCAGTACCGTGCCTATGAACCCGGCGATGAGCTGCGCCAGGTTGATTGGAAGCTGTACGCGCGCTCGGACCGCTTCTTCGTGCGCGAGTCCGAACGCGAAAGTCCGATCACGGTCTGGTTGCTGCTCGATGCCACGGCCTCGGCCGGCCAGACCGACCGTGTCGATCCCGGCCGCAGCCGCTTGGATCACATGCGCCTGCTGGCCGCGTGCGTGGTCGAGCTGGCGCTGCAGCAAGGCGATCGTTTCGGCCTGCTGGCCATCGACGGTGAGGGCCTGCAACTGGTTCCGGCCGGCCACGGCGCGCGCCAGCGCGATCGCGTTTATCTGCAGCTGCAGGCCCTGCGCGCGCGCGGGGAATGGCCTGCCGCGGAACGGTTGCGGCCGTTGTGGGAACGCGTTCGTCCCGGCGACCTGCTGCTGTGCATCGGCGATGGCTTCGACGAGACCGGTGTCGTGTTGCTGGAGCAGTTGGCGCGTGCGCGCCGCGACGTGGTGCTGTTGCAGGTGCTGACCGCCGACGAACGCGACTTTCCGTTCGACGCCGGACATCGCTTCCGCGACCCGGAGACCGGCGAGGAAGTGCGGGGTGATGGTGCCGCGATCCGCAGCGACTACCTGCAGCGCTTCGCCGAAGCGCGCACTGCCCTGCAGTCCCGCTTGCAGGCAGGGGGCATCGCATCCGCCACCAGTTGGCTCGACCAGCCGCTCGACCAGCCTCTGCAGGCGTTGTTCGGCCGCGGGATCACCGCGTGAGCCTGCTGTTCCCACTCGGCCTGCTGGCGGTCGCGGCCTGGCTGCTGCCGTTGCTGATCCACCTCGCCCGCCGCCATCCCTACACGCCGGTGGATTTTGCCGCACTGCGCTGGCTGCGCGCACGGATTCGCCCGCGCCAACGTATCCGCTTCGATGACTGGCCCCTGCTGCTGGTGCGCCTGTTACTGCTGGCCGCGCTCGCCCTGCTGCTGGCGCGACCGGCGCTGACCGGGCCAGAACCTGCGCCGGCCGCGTGGACCGTCGTTGCGCCCGGACTGGATGCAGCCGCCCTGCGCAGCACGGAAGACCTGCGCAACTGGCACTGGCTGGCGCCCGGATTCCCCCCTATCGGACAGCCAGCGCCGCCAGGCGATGCCTCGCTGCCCAGCCTGCTGCGCGAACTCGACGCCCAACTGCCGACCGGCACAGCCCTGACCGTGTATGTGCCCGACCCCTTGCCCGGCCTCGACGGGGCGCGCCTGCAGCTGTCGCGCCCGGTGCAGTGGCGTCCGCAGCCGCTGGCCACTCGTACATCACAAGCGGTTCCGGCGCCGCCTCGATTGCGCGTCAAAAGCGATGCACCCGCAGCGGCGCAACACTGGCTGACGGCCCTGCAGCGCGCGTGGGGGGCGCAGCCGTTGGCAGCACCGCTATCCGCTGACGCGCTGCCGGAGCCTGGTGAAACCGGGGTATGGAGCAGTGCCGACCCATTGCCCACCACATGGCAGGCCTGGGTGGACCAAGGGGGCAGCATCCTGTCACGTGCCGCGCACCCGGCAGGCGCCCGCCTGCTGCTCCGCGATGCACAGGGCGCGCCGCTGCTGTGGGAGCAGCGCTCGGGTCGCGGACACGTGCTGTATCTGCCCGGGGAATGGGACGCGGGCCGCACCTTGGCGCTGCGCGACGATCACCTTCCACGTCAGCTGCTGCAGGCCTTGCAGCCGCCTGCGTCGCCCCGCCTGGGCGATGCGCTGGACCAGGCGCCACAGCGCGCGTCCCTGCCCCCGACCGTGCCGCCGGCGCGCGAACTTGCCCCCTGGTTGATGCTGGTGATCCTGCTGCTGTTCGCACTGGAGCGCTGGATGGCCAGCAGTGCGCGACGGAGGCGACCCGCATGAAGACGCTGCAACAGGCCTGGCAGCGCGCGCGTCGGCGCCGCGTGGTCATTACCCTGTCGCTTGGCCTGCCTTGGGCCGCGGCGGCCACCGCGCTGGCGCTGCGCGTGGCCGGGTTCGATATCGCCTGCGTGATCGCAACGGTCGCATTGCTGGTCACCGCGGGCGTGGCCATTACCCGCGCGCGCCGTCTGGACAGACGCTGGCTGCAGCGCCAGCTCGACGGCAGCGGTGCCAGCGAGGACAGCGCCGACCTGCTGTTCGCCGACGAAACCGCGCTCAATCCCCTGCAGCGGCGCCAGCGCGCGCATGTGCTGGCCACGCTTGAACGCGCCGTGCCTGAGCTGCGCCCACGCTGGCCGCGCGCTGCCATCGCACTGTGCGTGATCGGCGGCGGCGCCACGGCCCTGCTCGCGTTGGGCTGGCCACACGCGGGACCGTCGCCGGTGGCGGTCCCTGCCACGCAGGCGCTCCCCACCACAGCAGGCCCGCTGCGCCTGCAGTCCACCCGCCTGCGCATCGAAGCGCCGGCCTATACCGGCCAACCTGCGCGCACGCAGAACGCGCTCGATGCCAAGGTCGCCGCCGACAGTCGCCTGTCCTGGTCCGTACGCTTCGACCGGGCGCCGCGCACCGCGTGGCTGCAGTTCCATGATGGCCGCCGCCTACCGCTGCGCGAGCACGAAGGACAGTGGCAGGCACAGGACGTTGCCCGCACGCCGGTGCTGTACCGGATAGTCAGCGAGCCCGCACTGGCCGACGCCCGGCTGCATCGACTCGACGTGGTCGCCGACCGCGCGCCCACGGTGCGGGTGATCGATCCGCCTTCCAGCCTGGTGCTGGGCACGCCTGGGCAGCGCCAGTGGACGCTGCGCTTCGAGGCCAGCGACGACCACGGCGTCGCCGCGCGGGCGACGCTGTCGATCACCACCACCGAAGGCAGTGGCGAGAACATCACCTTCGCCCGGCGCAGCGTGGCGCTGACCGGCACGGGCGAACCTACGGCCCGGCGCTTTGCCCACACCCTCGACCTGGCGGCCCTCGGCGCACAGCCAGGCAACGATGTGATCGCCCAGCTGGAAGTGCGCGACAACCACGCACCGGCGCCGCAGATCGGCCGCAGCAACAGTGTGATCCTGCGCCTGCCCAGCACCGAAGCCGTGCGCGGTGCCGAACTTGAGGGTCGCATCAAGAAGACGCTGCCGGCCTACTTCCGCAGCCAGCGGCAGATCATCATCGATGCCGAAGCATTGATCCGTGAGCGGCGCCGCCTGGCCGCGGACGGCTTCATGACGCGCAGCGATGCCATCGGCGTGGACCAGCGCATCCTGCGCATGCGTTACGGCCAGTTCCTCGGCGAGGAAAGCGAGGGCGCGCCGAAGGCCCCGCCAACCAGCGACCTGCCCACCAGCGATGTGCCCGCTGCGGACACACACGACGACGATCACGCGCACGATCACGACACCCAGGCCGGCGCTGATGACGATCATGGCCATGATCACGGCGGTGCCGCGGCCGTACCGCAAGCGCCGCCGGTGTTCGGCAGTGCCACCGACGTATTGTCCGAGTACGGCCATACCCACGACCATGCGGAAGCGGCGACCCTGCTGGACCCGCAGACCCGCGCCACGCTGAAGGCAGCGCTTGACCAGATGTGGTCGTCCGAGGGCGAGCTGCGCCAAGGCCGCCCCGAGCAGGCCCTGCCGCATGCCTACAAGGCACTCGGTTTCATCAAGCAGGTGCAGCAGGCCGAGCGCATCTACCTGGCCCGCGTCGGCCCGGAACTGCCGCCGATCGACGAGGGCCGGCGGCTGGGCGGTGATCGCGCAGGGCTGGCCAGCCGGGCGTTGCCGCTGACCGCGCGCACGCCACCGGATCCGGTGGTGGTGGAGGCCTGGCAGCGACTTGGCGACGGCGACCAGACGCCGGATCTGGATGCACTGGCGGCGTGGCAGCAGCGCAACAGCGCCTTCCTGCCCGACGCCCTCGACTTGGCCGCTGCCATTGAACAGCTGCGCATCGAACCGGGCTGTGACGCATGCCGGCAGCGCCTGCGTGCGCAGTTGTGGCGTGCGGTGCAACGTCCGCTACCCCAGGTGACACGGCGCAACGCCGCCGATGCGATGGGCCAGCGTTACCTGGATGCATTGGAGGCGCAGCAATGAGTGCATCCGCGTTGAACACCTGGGTCGCTGTCGCGCTGGCGCTGATCGTGCTGGTCGCCAGCGTGCGTCAGCTGCGCCGTCCCGCGGCCCGCCGCGGCCGCCAGATCGCCGTCATCGCGCTGCAGGTGCTGGCTGCTGCCCTGTTGTACGCCTGCCTGCTGCCCCCGACGCAGCGCGTGCCCATGAGGGGGCTGGTCGTGATCGGTGCAGACGCTGGCAGCGCCGGCGCACGGCCTACCGGCGGCACGCACGTGGTGCTGCCGGAAGCCGATGACGTGGCCGGTGCAGCGCGCGTTCCTGATCTGGCCACCGCGCTGCGCCTTCATCCTTCTTCCCGTGTGACCCTGGTCGGTGCGGGCCTGGCTGCACGTGACCGCGACACCGTGCTGCCTGCCGACACGCGCTGGCAGGCTGCGCCTGCCCCTACGGGGTGGGTGTCACTGCAGCCTCCCGCCGACACCAGCCCCGGCGCACGTTTCGAGCTGCAGGCACGGGCACACGGCGTTGCCGCCGCGCGGGCCGAACTGCTGGATCCGGCCGGTGCCGTGGTGGATCGCGCCGCGCTGCCAGCGGATGGCCGCGTGCAGCTCAGCGGCGTTGCCCGCGCCGAGGGTCGAAGCGTGTTCCAGCTGCGCCTGCTCGATGCGCAGGGCCATGTGGCCGACACCGTTCCAGTGCCGCAGCAGACGCTGGCCGCGGCACCGCTGCGGCTGCTGGTGCGGGCCGGCGCGCCCGGCGCCGAACTGAAGTACCTGCGGCGCTGGGCGACCGACGCCGGCATCCAGGTGCAGGTGCAGGCGGACGCCGGTGCGGGCGTCAGCCTGGGCGATGGCAGCGTGGCACTGGACGCGGCCACGCTGGCGCGCAGCGACGTGCTGTTGCTCGACGAACGCAGCCTGGCTGCGCTGGGCGCGCCTCAGCTGGCCGCGGTGCGGGCGGCGTTGCGCGATGGGCTGGGCGTGCTGGTACGTAGTACCGGCGCGCCGTCGGCCAGCACGCGCCAACGTTTGGGTGAGCTGGGTCTGCCCGTGCGCGGCGATGCCACCAGCCAGTCGGCGACGCTGCCCGGCGATGGGGATGCGACCATGCGGCAGGCGCGCCGCGGCCCCGTCGCCGCCGGTACCCTGCCCACCCGTGATGGCGAAGAGGCGGACCGCGAATCCCACACGGCGGCGCTGCCGGTGCTGGAGTCTCTGGCGCTACAGGCACCTGGCAGTCACGCGTTGCTGCAGGACCATCAGGGCAAGGCCATCGGCGGTTGGCTCGCTGTCGGCAAGGGCCGCATCGGGATGCTGCCGATCACCGACAGCTGGCGTTGGGTGCTGGCCGGTCGCGAGGATCGCCACGGTGAGGTGTGGAGCACGGTCATGGCCACGCTCGCCCGTGCGCAGGCCGGCAGTGCAAGCCTGTGGTCGCCCCAGACATTGGCGTGGGCCGGTGAGCGCCAGCCGCTGTGCGGCGTGCAGGCCCCCTTGCGGTCGCTGACCCGCGAGGGTGTGGCGGTGCCGCTGCGGGTTGATCCGGCGACGGGCGACGCGCGCTGTGCGGGCTGGTGGCCACGGCAGCCCGGTTGGCAGCGGCTGCAGCACGGCGATCGCACGCAATGGCGCTATGTGTTCGATCCGGATCAGGCCCGTGCGCTGCATCGACAGGCGGTGATGGATGCCACTGCGCACCGGCTGGCCACGACCGAACCGGCGCCGGTGCAGGCCAGCCAACGCGTGCCGGGGCCGCGCTGGCCGTGGTGGCTCGCGTTCGTCGCCTGTACGTCGCTGCTGTGGTGGTTGGAACGGCGGCCGGCCCCTTCGGCGTAAGCGCGCTCCGGTCGTCTCATGGTGAAGGCACGACGGACACTGCCTATTCCTGTGGCGGTGCGCCGCACCCTTCCTGCTGCGCGCAGAACTGCAGCGCGCGCCGTTGCTGCTCAGCGCTCAGTTCCGGCGGCGGCCGGGCAATGGCCGCCTGGATCTGGTCCGGCCCGCCGGTGATCTTGTTCAAGCCCTTGGCCGCTGCGGCCACCCCTTTGACCACACCCATCATCAGGTAGCCACCACTCATGCTGACCTGCTCGGGCGACGGCGGCTCGCTCCAGTTACGGCTGAAGCGGTTGTCCTCCGCGCGCATCGGGTTCTTGAAGCGATACAGGTCCAGTGGCTGCTCGTCATCAGGCCGGAGCGCGCGCACTTCGCCCAAGGTGGTGACATCGTTCTGTGCGGCCGACCCGCCGACCCGTTCCACAGCGCCCGGCGCCGTCGCGGGATCATCCACAGGCACGGACGCGGCCACCGGTGCGGCCTGCTGCGCCTGCGCGCCCCCTGCCAGCAGCAAGACCGCCAGCATTGCGCCCTGCATTGCACGTCGTGCCACCGCCCTCCCCCCGTGCCGCCTGTGTCCAACGGGCGAGGATACGGTCATGGGGCTTCAGATTTCGTTGATGCGCGTCCGCGTGGCCGGCGCGCTGCACGGCGTATCGGGTCGCACTGCGCTGAATGATTCACGCCCTTCCGTCACGGTGTCTCACACGCTGAGACCCGTCTGTGGTGCCATGTCACCCCCTGTAATCTGTGTTCCCATGGCCTACGAACTCGCCAAGCGCACCGCCGACGCCGAGCACCAGCTCGCCACCCGCGACGGCCTGCCGGCGCGCGATGGCGCCCTGCTCAGCACCCGCCTGCAGCGCCGTTACCACGACCGCATCACCGGCAGCTTCGCCATCCCCGGCCGCGAAGGCAGCTACGCGCCCATTCCGGACAGCGTGCCGCCTGCACTGGCTGCGGCCTTGAAGGCGCGCGGCATCGACCAGCTTTACAGCCACCAGGCGCAGGCCTGGGAGGCAGCGCAACGCGGTGAGCACGTGGCCATCGTCACCCCCACCGCCAGCGGCAAGTCACTGTGCTACACCTTGCCGGTGATCAGCGCGGCCATGCAGCACAAGGCCAAGGCGCTGTTCCTGTTCCCGACCAAGGCGCTGGCGCAGGATCAGGTGGCCGACCTGCTGGAGCTCAACCGCGCCGGTGACCTGGGCGTAAAGGCGTTTACCTTCGACGGCGATACACCGGGTGATGCCCGCCAGGCGATCCGCCTGCACGGCGACATCGTGGTATCCAACCCGGACATGCTGCACCAGGCCATCCTGCCGCATCACACCAAGTGGGCGCAGTTCTTCGAGAACCTGCGCTACGTGGTGATCGATGAAGTGCACACCTATCGGGGCGTGTTCGGCAGCCACGTCACCAACGTGCTGCGTCGCCTGAAGCGCATCTGCGCGTTCTACGGGGTGCAACCGCAGTTCATCCTGTGCTCGGCCACCATCGGCAATCCGCAGCAGCATGCCGAGGCACTGATCGAGGCCCCGGTCACCGCCATCACCGAATCCGGGGCGCCCAGTGGGCCAAAGCAGGTACTGCTGTGGAACCCGCCGGTGGTCAACCCGGATCTCGGCCTGCGGGCATCGGCACGCTCACAGAGCAACCGTATCGCCCGCATCGCGATCAAATCCGGATTGAAGACACTGGTGTTCGCGCAGAGCCGGCTGATGGTCGAAGTGCTGACCAAGTACCTCAAGGACATCTTCGACCACGATCCGCGCAAGCCGGCGCGCATCCGCGCCTACCGCGGTGGATACCTGCCAACCGAGCGCCGCGAGACCGAGCGGGCCATGCGCGCCGGGCAGATCGACGGCATCGTCAGCACCTCCGCGCTGGAACTGGGCGTGGATATCGGCAGCCTGGACGTGGTGATCCTCAACGGCTACCCGGGCAGTGTCGCAGCCACCTGGCAACGCTTCGGCCGCGCCGGGCGTCGCCAGCAACCGGCATTGGGCGTGATGGTGGCCAGTTCGCAGCCGCTGGACCAGTACGTCGTGCGGCATCCGGACTTCTTCGCCGAGGCATCGCCGGAGCATGCACGGATCGCGCCGGACCAGCCGCTGATCCTGTTCGACCACATCCGCTGCGCGGCCTTCGAGCTCCCGTTCCTGGTCGGCGATGGCTTCGGCCCGATCGACCCGG
This sequence comes from Stenotrophomonas sp. 169, assembly GCF_014621775.1. Taxonomy (NCBI): domain Bacteria; kingdom Pseudomonadati; phylum Pseudomonadota; class Gammaproteobacteria; order Lysobacterales; family Lysobacteraceae; genus Stenotrophomonas; species Stenotrophomonas sp. 169. The sequence continues at coordinate 115,179 of NZ_CP061204.1, read as the reverse complement.
AGGTGTTCCTGGAAGCACTGGCGGAAACCGAGGTCGTGCACCGCGAGGGCGAACGCTGGGAGTGGATCGCCGACAGTTATCCCGCCAACGCGGTCAGCCTGCGCTCGGTGGCCGATGGCAACTTCGTGGTGGTGGACCGCAGTGGCGGCAAACAGCAGATCATCGCCGAGGTGGATTATTCGGCGGCCGCGCTGACCCTGTACGAAGGGGCCATCCACATGGTGCAGTCCACGCCGTACCAGGTGGAGACGCTGGACTGGGAAGGCCGCAAGGCCTACGTCACGCGTACCCACGTGGACTATTACACCGACAGCATCGACTTCACCAAGCTCAAGGTGCTGGACCGTTTCGATGGCAACGGTGCCGGCCGCGGTGATTCCCACCATGGCGAGGTGCACGTCGTACGCCGCGTGGCGGGCTACAAGAAGATCCGTTATTACACCCATGAAAACATCGGCTACGGTCCGGTCAACCTGCCGGATCAGGAGCTGCATACCACGGCGGTGTGGTGGCAACTGCCGCAGGCCCTGCTACTGCGAGCGTTCGCCAGCAAGCAGGATGCGCTGGACGGCTTCCTGGGCGCGGCGTACGCGCTGCACATCGTGGCGACCGTGGCGGTGATGGCCGATGCGCGCGATCTGCAGAAGGCGGTCGGCAACGGCGACGGCGCCTGGTTCGCCATCGCCGACCAGACCGGCCGCGGGCAACTGCGGGGCGAAGAGGGTGATCCGGCAGCGGTGGAGCTGCTGCAGCAGTTCGTACCGACGGTGTATCTATACGACAACTTCCCCGGCGGCGTGGGTCTGAGCGAGCCGCTATGGATGCGCCAGCAGGAGCTGGTGCAGCGCGCGCGTGAGCTGGTGCAACGGTGCGACTGCAAGGCCGGCTGCCCCGCCTGCGTGGGCCCGGTGCTGGCCGCGCAGGAAACCGACGACACCACGCCGCGCGCGTTGGCGTTGCGGGTGCTGGATCTGTTCGATGCCGTGGCCTGCGAAGAAGTGCCCGATGTCGCCGTGACCGTGGTCGATCCGATGGAGCTGTTGGCACCGTGAGCCTGAGCCTGGACAAACTGCGGCTGCTGCGTCGACAGGCCGGGGATGCCAAGGCGGTGGCGCCTCCGCCTGCGCCCGCAGCAGTACCGGCCCCTCCCGAGTCGGCGCTGCCTGGCGCCGCAAACGATGCAAGGCAGCCTGCCGCCGCACGGTCGGTGTTCGCCTGGGTGGAACAGGAAATCCGCCACAAGGCGACGGGTGTCGCCACGGCCCCGCGCGCCGTCGCGGATGCCTCCAGCCTGCGCCGTCTGCTGGGCGTACGTGATCGCAGCAGTGACGCCGCACCGGCCAGTCGCGCACGCGCACTTGACCGCCACCTGCCAGGCAACGAGATCGCACCGGGCCTGCACCTGATCGAATCCTTCGTGCCGCAGGACATCCCGTCGGTACCGCTGTCACTGGCCTTCGCCAAGCGCGAGACCGAGCACGTGTCACCGCGTGACCTGATGTTCTTCGATACCGAAACCACCGGCCTGGCCGGTGGTACCGGCACGCGCGCCTTCATGATCGGCGCGGCGGACTGGCATGTGGATCCGACGCGCGGAGCGGGGCTGCGCATCCGCCAGTTGATGATCTCCACCATGGCGGCAGAAGCCGAGATGCTGCGTACCTTCACCGGTTGGCTGGCGCCGGGCACGGTGTTTTCCAGCTACAACGGCCGCAGTTATGACGCGCCCCTGCTGAAAACGCGGTACCGCCTGGCGCGACAGGGCGATCCGATCACCCCGCTGGACCATGTCGACCTGCTGTATCCAACGCGCCGGCGCTATCGCGGGGTATGGGAAAACTGCCGCCTGGCCACCATTGAGCGTCAACTGCTGAAGATCGTCCGCGAGGACGACCTGCCCGGGTCGGAAGCCCCGTCGGCGTGGCTGCGCTACCTGCGCGGCGGCGATGCGGTGAACCTGCGCCGCGTAGCCGAACACAACCACCAGGACGTGGTGACCTTGGCCCTGCTGATGCAGCGACTGGTGCACGAAGAAGCACAGGACCGGCAGACGCTCGCGCTGGCCGGCGGGTAGGTCAGTGCGGCTTGCGGCGGAACAACGTACGCAATCCGGCTGAAACAGGCTGTGGCGGCGCCGGACGTCCTGGACGATCACCGGGAACGACCGCTGCCGGCCCGTTCCGTCCCTTGATCCGTTTGACGATGTCCTGCTGCGCGATGGTTGATTCCAGATCGGACGCCAGCGCATCCACGGCCGCCAGCAGCCGCTGCATGTCATTGTCCGGATCGGTGTAGAACCAGTCGATGCGGAATCGCAGGGTCGATCCGAACTGCTCTCCGATGGGTGGCAATGCGAGGCTGCGCACCTGCATGGCGGCGCCCGCACGGGCCGCATCACGCACCCACCAGGATACGAATTCCAGACCGAGCAGCCCGCGTACGCCCTCCTCCAGCGCGAAGTCCATGCAGATGACCAGCTCATCCGCACGCCCGCCTGCGGTACGTTTCATCGCACCCAGTGGCAGATCCGCATAGGGCAGCAGCGAGAAGTCATCGGCGGTCAGATCGCCCACGTCCATCTTCTGCACCGACACCTCCCTGAGGCCCGGAATGCTTTCCAAGGCAGCATTGAGCCGGATGACCTGTTCCACCACGAGTGACCTTCCGTTCTTCGAAACGAGCAACCGCCAGCGTAATGGAAACGGCCTGCGTTCATCAGCCGATAGCGGTTTGACTCCCTGTTTACGCCGGATGGCGCCTGATGGGACAGTTCTTCATCCAATCGACCTGGGAGATCCACGATGCTATCGAACCGCTGGTTGTTGCTCGGCTCTTTGTTGCCGCTCACCGCATGCAGCAGTGCTGCGCCGGGCATGGATCCCCCCGCTGGCGATCCCAAGCCCCACGTCGCGGGCGGCGAGGGCCATCAGTGTCGTCCGGATACATTGGACGCGCTGGTGGGCAAGACCGCCAGCGAAGAAGTCATCGCGAAAGCCGTTCGGGACTCGGGGGCACGCAATGCCCGCGTAGTGAAGCCGGGCATGGCGGTGACGATGGATTTCCGCGAGGATCGACTGACGATCCGCGTGGATGAGGCCAACAAAATCGAGGGCGCCAGCTGCGGCTGACGTTACGTTGCAACGGTGCCAGAGTCCGGTCCCTTCCGCGCATTGCGAAGGGGACCTGCCCACCTGCGCCTCAGAGTCGCTGCGCTCGCCCGTCCTGCAGCGCCTGGGCCATTATTTTTTCGGCTTCGCGTGCCGCCCGTGCATGCGCCTGCGATTGCCGCTGACCCAGCGCAGCCTGCTCCGCGCCCAGTGAGGCTTGGCGTTGTGCCAGCGTGGCGAGTTCCGCATTCCCGCGCGCGTCTTTCGCGGCACGACTGGCCTCGAGAGAGGCACGTGCTGCTTCCGCAGCGGCATCGCGGTTGATGTCCGTGCTGTGGCGGACGGCACGCAGCGCCTCTTCCCGCGCCACCATCGCCACAGCGCGCGCCTGCTCGCCGGTGCGCCGACCCAGCTCACCCTGCTGTCGGCCAAGCTTCGCCTGCTCGGTCCCGATGCGCGCCGCATCCGCATAGGCCTCCTGCATCTGCAGCAGCAGAGTGCGGTCACGTACCACGTAGCGCTCTGTTCCCTGACGGAACCAGAACGCCTGCGAATCGGCACCCAGATCCCGGCGTGCCTGTTTCACGTCATCCATTGCACCGTGGGCGTAGCTCGCGTTGCCGTCGAGCAGCACATAGGCGCGGTCCGGGCGCTTACCCAGGTCCAGCTCGCCGTGGGTAATCATGCTGAGGCTGTCGTCATCACTACTCCGCATGATCGTGGTGGTGCTTGTCGTTTTCTCCTGCACTTTGGCAGGTGCGGCAGGTGCTGCAGGGGCCGGTGGTGCGGCAGGCAGGTCGGTTGCGGGGGGCACGGCGAGGGCTGGCGGTGCGGCCGGTGCCGACGGGGGCGCTGGTGGCACGGGCGCACGTGGTGCAGCCGGCGCAGCGGGTGGTGCGGGCGGCGGCGGCGCAGCGACCAGACGCATCGGCAGCACGCCGATGGCCAGCACCGCAACAGTGAGCGCCACCGCGACCGCCTTCGGGCAGGCGTGCCGCTGCTGCAATGACAGCAGCCGGCGTTTCAGGCTGGCCGTGCTCGGCGCGGCGCTGGCAACGCCCAGGTGCGGCCGCGGCATCACGCCCAGCTGCAGCAACAAGCGCCCGTAATCCTGGCGGCGCTCGCTGCGCCCCTCGACAACCGCCGCGTCCACTGCTTCTTCGCGGGCCTGCGCATATTCCCGCACGGCCAAACACAGCAGCGGATGGAAGAAGAACAGATGCTGCGCCACGGCGGGCAGCAGTCCCCACTGCAGGTCGTGCCGCTGCAGATGCTGCAGTTCGTGGGTCAGTGCCAGGTCCAGTGCATCACCTTGCAGCGCACGCGCGCCAGCAGGCAACAGCAGCACCGGGCGCAACGGGCCGACCACCTGCGGTGCATCGATCTGTGCGCTCATCCAGAGCCGGGGGGCACGGCGCAGGCCATGTGCTTCGGCGGCGAGGTTCAGCGCCTCCACCAGCGTCTGGTCCGCGCACGGCTGTGCGGCGGCCAGCAGGGCCCGAGTGCGCCGCCACTCGGCGGCCGTGCGCCAGGCCATGGCCAGCACACCGCTGATCCACAGCGCAGCAAGGACCAGCGCCCACCACGGCGCAGCGCCGATGGCAGCGCTGGACACCGTGTGGATAGCGCTGACCACCTGCGCTGTCGGCAGCGCCGGCGCATGGGCGTACGCGACGTCGGTACCGGCAATGAAGGTGTCGGCTGCCAGCGCAGGCGCGGGCAGCACCGCCAGCTGCAACGGCTGGGCCCAGAACAGTCCGGCCACTGCCTGCAGCGACACCAGCCACCACAGGCGGCAGCGCGTGGCCGCGCCCAGCGAAGGCACCAGCCGGCACACCGCCCACACCAGCCCAACCAGCAACGCGGTCTGCACGCTGGTCCAGGCCAGTCGCTCCACGATCGTGATCATGGTCGTATCCATGGCTCAGCCCTCCTGCCGGCGTGATTGCAGCTGTTCGACCAAGGCTTCCAGCTCGGCCAGTTCATCGTCACTTACCTGCTCGCGCTGCGACAGGTAGGCCACGAACGGCGATACCGAGCCCTGCAGGGTGCGATCGACAAACTGCGCGATGGCCCCTTGGACCACGCTGTCCTGTGCGGCAGTGGACTGGTAGCGGTACATGCCGTCAGCCTGCTGGCGACGCAGATAGTTCTTGCCACGCAGCCGCTCCATCATCGTCAGCACGGTGGAACGCGCCAGGCCGCGTGGCTCGCCGAAGCCCACGGCCACTTCACCGACGCTGGGCGTCCCGATTTCGTCGATGTACTGCAGCAGGGCCAGTTCCTGGTCCCCGATCGTCTTACGGCGCATGACACGTCCCTGGTTGACTACACGTGTCGCTACCGTGCCCGTAGCTACAACTGTAGTCAACCCCCCGAAAGTCATGGACCGACGAACGGTCCGGGGTCAGCGCCCTTCGACGAATGGGTCGTCGATGCATTCGGGCGCCTTGGGGTTGTCGCAGAGCCACACGGCTGCCGGTACTTTCTGCCTTACCTCGAATTTGTCGCCCGTCCACAGCAGAAATCCTCCGTGGACATAGTTTCCGCGTCCGAAGGTTCGCTTGTCTGTTCGGAGTCCACGATCAGGGTCAGCCTCTGCAATCCATCGCACAACAGGTACACGATCAAGCTGGCCGATCAGTGCAAACAAACCACTCGCCTCCTGGTCGACGTACTTCTTCATCGCTGCCTCATCCGGAAAGCCACCGCGGTCAAGAATCTCTGACGTGATGTCCTCCAGCGCACCATCGTCCTTTGCAATATAGGCGCGCATGCCAATCGTCCGGGCCGGGCAGCCGTTCAACTGGGCGAGGTATCCCGTTGTACCGCCGGAGCCAGTGAATGAGCGTATCCAGTAACGGTAGCCCGAGCCTCTGCGATCAGTGACCATGAAGTCCGACGCCCCGTCATTGCCAGATATCCTCGCAACCTTGGGCGTGATGGCATCCTCCACCTTGCAGTTCAACCGGGTCAGTATCTCCCTGGCGTCTGCAGGCATGGGCACGTAGGCCCCTTTACTGTCAGCACTACCAGCCGCGCTTGGCAGTGCGGGCAGACCGTTGTCGACATGCAGCGGTCTGCTCGCAACGGGGCTGCCTTTCGACAAATGCCCCTTTGACGCAGTTGCTGCGTACGCTACTTCCATCGTCTCTGCGCTGCATGCGAGCAAGAAATAGATGCTCGCCAGCATGCACGTTCGCACGTTGCCCATATCAATGCCCTCCTGGTACGACGCCATTGGGCCGCTGCGCAGGATCAGCCTGAGCAGGGATCGACACCGCTTGCTCGTTCTCGTGTTGCTGAAGCCTCTGCAGCGTCACCTCCACTGGCGTCTCGGTTACCGACGCGGCGTTGACTCCAACCCTTAGTGCAGCAGGGTCCCCCGGTCGACCCTGGACGATGAAAAGCGTTTCACCTGCTGCGCGGTCACCCACGGCATTGCTGGTTACCAACTGATCGACATGTGTGATTCCACCGACCTTTGCCTCATAGAGCAATGCGAGACTGTATTCGTCAGCACGTTCTGCGTATCGCCCTCCTAGTGTTTGGAGCTGGGAGCTGAGCTCTTGCTGCAGAGGGTGATCACGGTGACGCGGCTGGCGCGGATCACCCACGACCTCCAACTGTGTGGACGCTTCAAGTCGTTGCGACTGCACAGGTCCGGTAGAGGTGAGCACATACTGCCAACGCGTTTGTTCGGGTGAGGCGCGCACGGTCTCGACGAATGCATCGTATTCATAGCGCACGGTCTGGCAGCCAGCAGAATAGGTGTTCTCGTTACCGCCGCGGTGAATCTTGAAGGTGTCGTTTAAATCCTGCACACCGTCGATGTCGCGCGCATCGAACCAGCCATCACCATTGGTGTCGCGCTCTACACGGCTCAAACCCTCAGCAACTGCCGCCCTCGTGGGACGCAATGAGAACTCATCCGGCATTTTGAAACGGGGATGGGTGGTCTCGCGCATCTCCGTGGTGCCCTCCGCCAGTCGCCCCATGTCTCTCACACGGTCCGCATTGACATCCTCCCCCTCGGTTTTCGTCCGTGTGATTACGTGAGTAAAACCAGGGCTGACCGGCCTCGTCTTGGCGTGGCCATCGTATTGAGCGGACGGCTCGGTGGTAGTTTCGAGGAACTCCCGCACATGTCCTGTCCCTCCGCGTCGCGCCACAGCACCACGATGCGATCATCGTAGTCACCTTGACCTCTCTTTACGGTCGTGCGGGTCTCCTTCCGCAACCCGAGGATCACCCGATCCTGCGTCGCCATCGCTTCCTGCGCGGAAACGTTCCCACGTAGCGCCACCATGCTTCCATATACATCATGCTGCTGGGCTTGGCTCAACGCCGCAGTCTCAGTAGACGCCGGCATCCGCGGCGGTCGCGACGCCACTTGCAACCGCTCCAGCATCGGTACGACGGTCGCCCTGTCAGCTTCTACAATGCCTCCAGTTCGCCCCAGCACCTCAAGCTCCGGCGCCGCACGCACCGCGACATAGCGCTCCAGCGCTTCCTGCACGACGAGCGTCTGCGCCTCCCGCAGTGTCTGCAGCTGCGCGGCGGCCTCCCGTGCACGCTGCTAACGCAGAAGCGCCACTACGTCATCCGCAGCGGCACTGATGTTGATCTCGGTCATGCGTCAAACCTCCACCCCCCTGAAGCCGGAGCTTCACGCTAGCGACGCGGCGCAGGGGGTGGGGTTGACCAGGGGCACACTCTGGCGTGTTGGCGTCAGCGCCCTCTCAGCGGCGAGAGGAAGCCGACGGTGCCTGTCGCGGTCAGCCGTGCGGGCCGCCCATTACCGGCAACACCACGCCGCTGATATAGCTGGAGCAGCTGGGAGCGGCAAGGAAGACGTACGCGGGCGACAACTCTTCCGGCTGCGCGGCGCGGCCCATGTCGCTGTTCTGGCCAAACTCACCAACATCCGGCGCTTCTTTGTCGGCCGGGTTCAATGGGGTCCATACCGGACCCGGTGCAACGCAGTTGACCCGGATGCCACGTGGCAACAGCTGGCTGGCCAGCGCCTTGGTGAAGGCGTGGATCGCGCCCTTGGTCGCCGAGTAATCGATCAGCGATTTGCTGCCGAACAGGCCCGTTTCAGAGCCCGAGTTGACGATGCTCGATCCTTCACCCAGATGCGGCAGCACCGCTCGCGCCATCTGGATGTAGCCACCGATATTGGTCTGCAGCGTTTCCTGCAGGTGCGCGTCGTCCAGGTCTTCGAGGCGATGGCAATGCAGCTGGAACGCGGCGTTGTTGACCAGGATGTCGATACCACCGAACGCCTTGGCGACCTGTTTCACTGCGCGGTTGCAGAACTTCGGATCGCGCACGTCACCGGCAATGACAATGCAGCGTCCCCCTTCCTGTTCGACATGCTGACGGGTGACGTCGGCATCTTCGTGCTCATCGAGGTGCAGTACGGCGACGTCGGCCCCCTCGCGGGCATACAACACCGCCACTGCTCGGCCGATGCCGGAGTCACCGCCGGTCACGATCGCGCGCAGTCCCTTCAGCTTGCCGCTGCCGACGTAATCCGGGGCGAGGAAGCGTGGCGACAGGGAAAGCTCATGCTCGTTGCCGGGCTTGGCGATGGTCTGGGCGGGCATCTTGGTCGGCTGCTTGCGTGCACCGGCCTGAGTGACTTTCTTCTTGGCGGCCTTCTTGCTGGCGCGAACGTCTTTTGCCTTTTCCTGATCCTGCAGACGGCGCTGACGTGCAGCAACGCGGGCGCCGCGCTCGTCGGTGGCGGCTGTCTTGCGGGTGGCGGTCTTGACTACCCGCTTGCGTACGGCGGTTTCGGCAGGGGCGGCTGCGGTGGCGCGGGTGCCCTTGCGGACCTTCGGGGAGGCTTTCTTTCGGGCGGGAGCTTTCTTCGTGGTGGTGGTCTTGGCGGTTGCCATGAGATCTCCTTTCGACACGGATTTACCAGCACGTGCCGCATGAGAACCGCGGGGCATTGCGCCGCGCTACCGGTGAAGCGGCACGTCAGGAACGTGCAGCCAGTGTGGACATCCCGCCTTCCACTGCCAGTGAATGCAACGTGCCCACCGTGTGCAGGCGTTCATCCTGGCACCACGCGCGACACGGCACGCTAGGCACCTCAACGACACTGGAGCTGCACCGATGATCCGTTATCTGAGCGTGGCCGCGATGGCCGTTTCCCTGGCCGCCTGCAGCAGCACGCCACTGGCCCAGGTCCAGCCCATCGACGGCGTGATTTCCGGCCAGTGCCATCTGGACAAGGTGCAGGGCGCGGTTGGGCTGGCGGCCTCAGCGGCCACCGTAGAACGCGCCCGCGTGGACAGTGACAGCCTGCAGGTGCAGGTGCTGCGCGGCACCCTTGAGCGCAGCGGCCCGACCGCCAGTGGCAGTGCGGATCCGGCGGCCGGTGCGGCCCATCAGGGCGGCGACCGGCTGACCATCGAAACCGGCCGCACCAACAACATCACCGCTATTTACTGCGGCTGAGTTTCTTGCTGACCCGGCGTGCCCTGCGCAGGTAGCGCAGGGTCGCCTGCTCCCACTGCCGCGGCCCACGCAACCCGGCCAGCGCAGTCAGCTCACCGCGCTCCCAGCCGTCGAACACGCTGGGATCGATGTACGCCTTGCGGCACACCGCGGGCGTGTTCCCCAACAGGTCCGCTACTTTGCACACCACCTCGCGTTGGGCGGCGGCCAGCGCCGTCTTGCTGGCCGGCTCCGGCAGCTCCGTTACGGCGAACACGCGGAGGGCTTCGACGGTGCCACCCCAGGTGCGGAAATCCTTGGCGGTGAACTCTTCGCCCATCACCTCGCGCAGGTAGTCGTTCACTTCACCGGAGTCCACCGGCTGCACGGTGCCGTCGTCGTCGCGATACTGGAACAGCGCCTGGCCGGGCAGCTGCTGGATCCGCCGCACCTGTTTGGCCAGTTGTTTGTCGCCGATCTCCACCTCGTGATGCTGGCCGGATTTGCCACGGAAACGCATCTGTACCCGGCCTCCGGACACCAGCGCCAGGTGACGATTGCGCAGGGTGGTCAGGCCGAAGGATTTGTTCTCCCGCGCATAGGTTTCGTTGCCCACGCGCACCAGCGTGTCGGCCAACAGCGCCACGACAATGGCCAGCACTTTCTCCCGCGGGAAGCCGCTGCGCCGCAGATCCTGTGCCAGCCGCCGACGCAGTTTCGGCAACGCCTCACCGAAGGCGATGGTGCGATCGAACTTGCCCGCCCCGCGAACCCGCGCCCACTCGGCGTGATAGCGGTATTGCTTGCGACCCCGGGCATCGCGGCCGGTTGCCTGCAAGTGGCCGTTGGGCCAGCTGCATATCCACACATCGGTATAGGCCGGCGGCACCGCCAGCGAGCGGATGCGGGCCAAGGTCTCCGCGTCGCGCACAGCCTGGCCATCGGCATCGCGGTAGGCGAATCCCTTGCCGGCACGGCGACGCCGGAAGCCGGGCTGGCTGTCATCCACATAACGCAGGCCGGCGGCACGGGCGGCGGTTTTTTCAGGGGTTACGGGCGTCTGGCTCATGGCGGGCAGTGTGGCGGGGGCGAGTGCGAGGCCGCGTCAATAACGCAACACGAACACGTCAGCGGCCACCAGCCGGTATGCTCACGTATTCGTCACCCCGTACGCTTATGGAGTCCGCATGTCGTTCCTGCAGTTCTCTCGCCCCTTCCTGATCCTGCTCCCCGCTACGCTGTTCCTGGCCGCCTGCTCGGCGCCGCCGATGGACGAACAGGACGCCGTCACCGCCCAGGCGCAACAAGCCGCCGAAAGCGCGACCGCGCCCACCGATGAAACCGGCAAGGCGACCGAAGCGCCGCCTGTCGGCAACTGTGATGCCACCCAGGTGCAGAGCCTGGTCGGCCAGCCGTTCACCGATGAACTCGGTGGCCAGGCCCAGCAGGATGCGGCCGCGCGTGACCTCCGCGTGCTGCGTCCCGGCGACATGACCACGATGGAATTCGTGGGCGAGCGCCTGAATGTGGAAGTGGACGAAAAGAACGTTGTAACCGGCGTCCGCTGCGGTTGATTTCCTGAGCGCTGGCAAGCACTTGCCAGCGCCTTGGTTGCGCGTGCAACCGTGTGTTGCGGCATTGCACCATCTATGATCTAGTCGAAGTATCCGGTGGCCTCCTGATACACGCTCCAAGGATTGGGCGGGGGCAAGTGTCGCCGCTCACCTGACGACGAGGCAAAGATGGCCCCCCGCAACCGCCAAGGGCTTTACAACCCGCAACATGAGCGCGATGCCTGTGGTTTTGGCATGGTGGCCCAGCTTGATGACCAGCCCTCGCGGCTGCTGGTGGACACCGCGATCGCCGCGCTTTCGCGGATGACCCACCGCGGTGGCGTGGCCGCCGATGGCGTGACCGGTGATGGCTGCGGCTTGCTGCTGCGCCGGCCGCAGGCGTTCCTGAAGGCCATCGCCAGCGAGGCCGGCATCCGCGTCGGCGAGCGTTTCGCGGCCGGCGTGGTGTTCATGCCACACGACGAAGCCGCTGCTGCAGCGTGCCGCATTGCGCTGGAAGCCGAGCTGGTCAAGGCCGGCACCCAGCCGCGCGGTTGGCGCGTGGTGCCCACCGATGACAGCGTCTGCGGACAACTGGCGCGCGACACTCTGCCGCACATCGAGCAGATCTTCGTCGATGCCGGCGATGCACAGGACAACGCGGCCTTTACCTTGGCACTGTTCCTGGCCCGTCGCCGCAGCGAGCAGACGCTGCGCGAGCACGCCGATTACTACGTCACCACGCTCAGCCCGAATGCCATCAGCTACAAGGGCATGGTGCTGCCGGACAAGCTGTCGCGGTTCTTCCTGGACCTGCAGCGCAGTGACCTGGCCTCCAGCGCCATCGTGTTCCACCAGCGCTTCTCCACCAATACGCTGCCGCGCTGGCCGCTGGCGCATCCGTTCCGCATGCTTGCCCACAACGGTGAAATCAACACCATCGAAGGCAACCGGCGCTGGGCGCAGGCGCGCAGCAAGGTCTGGAAGACGCCGCGCTTCGACATCGGCGAGTTCGATCCGGTGATCTCCATGCACGGCTCGGATTCGCAGAGTTTGGACAACATGCTCGAGCTGATGGTCAGCGCGGGCATGGAGCTGATCCAGGCGCTGCGCATCCTGGTGCCGCCGGCGACCCAGTCGCTGGAGTTCAAGGATCCCGACCTGGCCGCGTTCTACGAATTCCATGGCCTCAACAGCGAACCGTGGGACGGCCCGGCCGGCATCGTGGCCTGCGATGAGCGCTATGCGGTGTGCACCCTGGACCGCAACGGCCTGCGTCCGGCGCGCTGGATGCTGACCTCCGACCGCCACTTCCTGGTGGCGTCCGAGGCGGGCGTGTGGGAAGTGCCGACCGAGCGCGCGGTGCGCAAGGGCAAGCTGGGCCCGGGCGAGATGATGGCCATCGACCTCAAGCGCGGTGACCTGTTGGATTCGGATGCGGTAGACCGCATCAACCGCGGTCGCGCACCGTACAAGCAGTGGCTGCAGCAGGGCGTGACCTATCTACAGACCGAGCTGATCGACCCTTCGTTGGTGGAGGAGCCGTTCGACGCGCGCACCCTGCGCAGTTATCACAAGCTGTACCAGCTCAGCACCGAAGAGGTGGAGCAGGTGCTGCGGCCGCTGGCCGAAACCGAACAGGAAGCCACCGGCTCGATGGGCGACGACACGCCGATGGCGGTGTTGAGCCAACGCAGCCGCCCGCTGTACGACTATTTCCGCCAGGCGTTCGCGCAGGTCACCAACCCGCCGATCGATCCGCTGCGCGAAGACTGCGCGATGTCCCTGTCCACCCAGTTGGGCAAGGAGACCAACATCTTCCATGCGGGCGCGGAGACCGTTAACCACGTCATCCTCAATTCGCCGGTGCTCAGCCAGCGCAAGCTGCGCCAGCTGCTGAAGATGGAGCAGTACGTCGATGCCAACCGACTGATCGATCTGTCCTACAGCGAGGAAGAAGGCCTGCGGGCTGGCATCGAGCGCATCTGCGCCGAAGCCGAGCAGGCCGCGCGCGAGGGCATCGTCATGCTGCTGCTGTCCGACCGCTACCCGGTCACGGACCGGCCGATGGTGCATGCCCTGCTCGCTACGAGCGCGGTTCACCACCACCTGTGCAACACCGGGCTGCGCTGCGACGTCAACCTGATCCTGGAAACCGGCACCGCGCGCGACCCGCACCACATGGCCTGCCTGTTGGGCTTCGGTGCCACTGCGGTATACCCGTACCTGGCGTACCAGACGTTGTTCGACCTCGGCCGTCGCGGCATCCTGAAGCTGAGCAAGGGCGGCGAGCAGTCGCAGATTGGTCGGCGTTACCGCAAGGGCGTGTACAAGGGCCTGTCAAAGATCATTTCCAAGATGGGCATCTGCACGGTGGCCAGTTACCGGGGCGCGCAGTTGTTCGAGATCGTCGGGCTGGAGCCGGACGTGGTGGACCTGTGCTTCCCGGAAACGCCGTCGCGCGTGGGCGGTGTCAGCTTCGCGCGGCTGGATGCAGAAGCCCGCGAGCTGACCGTGCAGGCATGGGATGACCAGGTGCAGCCGGACGTCGGCGGCCTGCTGAAATACGTGCACGGCGGCGAGTACCACATGTACAACCCGGACGTGGTCATGAGCCTGCAGCGCGCGTCGCGCTCGGGCGATCCGGCGCACTGGCAGGCGTACTGCGATGCGGTGCACGCCCGTCCGCCATCGGCACTGCGCGATCTGCTGCAACTGGTACCTGCCACGACACCGACGCCGCTGGACGAGGTGGCGCCGGCCAGCGAGCTGTTCCCGCGCTTCGATACGGCCGCGATCAGCCTGGGCGCGTTGTCGCCGGAAGCGCACGAAGCGCTGGCGATCGCGATGAACCGTCTGGGTGGACGCAGCAACTCCGGCGAAGGCGGCGAAGATCCGGCCCGCTACGGCACGGAGAAGCGCTCCAAGATCAAGCAGGTTGCGTCCGGACGCTTCGGCGTCACCGCCGAGTACCTGGTCAACGCCGAAGTGCTGCAGATCAAGGTGGCCCAAGGGGCAAAGCCGGGCGAAGGCGGACAGCTGCCCGGCCACAAGGTCAACGAACTGATCGCACGGCTGCGCTATGCCAAGCCGGGCATCGGCCTGATCTCACCGCCGCCCCACCACGACATCTATTCCATCGAAGACCTGGCCCAGCTGATCTACGACCTCAAGCAGGTCAATCCGACCGCATTGGTGTCGGTGAAGCTGGTCAGCCACGCTGGCGTCGGCACGATTGCCGCCGGTGTGGTCAAGGCGGGCGCGGACCTGATCACCATTTCCGGCCACGACGGCGGCACCGGTGCATCGCCGGTCAGCTCCATCCGGTATGCCGGCGTGCCGTGGGAACTGGGCGTCGCCGAAGCGCACCAGGCGCTGGTCGGCAACGATCTGCGTGCCCGCACCATCCTGCAGACCGATGGCGGACTGAAGACCGGACTGGACGTGGTCAAGGCCGCGATCCTCGGCGCGGACAGCTTCGGCTTCGGCACCGGCCCGATGATCGTGCTGGGCTGCAAGTACCTGCGCATCTGCCATCTGAACAACTGCGCCACCGGCGTGGCCACGCAGGACGAACGCCTGCGCGAGCAGTATTTCACCGGGCAGCCCGAACGCGTGGAGAACTTCTTCAAGCTGCTGGCGGAGGAAGTGCGCGGCTGGCTGTCCTATTTGGGCGTGCGTTCGCTGCAGGAGATCGTCGGCCGTACCGAACTGCTGCGCCAGATCGATACCGCACCGCGCGAAGGCGTGCGCGTGGATCTGTCGCGCCTGCTGGTGGATGCCAGTTACGAGGGCAGCCACTGCGCGGCGCAGCGCCTGTACGAATCGCCGGACAGCCTGGCCACGCAGATGGATGGCCTGTTGGCCGATGCCATCGCCCACAAGCGCGGCGGCGACCACCGCTTCCTGATCCACAATACCGATCGCAGCATCGGCACCCGCCTGTCGGGCACCATTGCCCGCGCGCATGGCAACCAGGGCATGGCCGACGCCCCGCTGGAGCTGCGCTTCCGCGGCACCGCCGGGCAGAGCTTCGGTGCATTCAATGTGGGTGGCCTGCACCTTGAAGTGGAAGGCGAAGCCAACGATTACGTCGGCAAGGGCATGGCCGGCGGCCGGCTGGTGGTGCGTCCGCCGCGTGGCGCGCGCTTCGAAGCACGCAGCACGGCGATCATCGGCAACACCTGCCTGTACGGCGCGACCGGCGGCGAACTGTTCGCCGCAGGGCGTGCAGGGGAACGGTTCGCGGTTCGTAATTCGGGTGCACTGGCGGTGATCGAAGGCGCCGGTGACCACTGCTGCGAATACATGACCGACGGCGTGGTGCTGGTACTGGGCAAGGTGGGCCTGAACTTCGGCGCCGGCTTTACCGGTGGCCTGGCCTACGTGCTCGACGTGGACCGTGATTTCGTCGACCGCTACAACCACGAGCTGATCGACATCCACCGCGTGTCGGCGGAGGGCTTCGAGAACTATCGTCAGCACCTGCATCGCCTGATCAGCCGTCATCGCGAGCTGACCGGCAGCATCTGGGCGCAGCAGATCATGGACGAGTTCCGCGATTACATCGGCAAGTTCTGGCTGGTGAAGCCCAAGGCCGCGAGTATTGAATCGCTGACCGAAACCCTGCGTCGCGCCGCATGACCGCGCCCTTTCCACTGGTGCTGCCGGTCACCGACCCGCCGCACCTCCACGCCGACAGGCAGAGCACGCCATGAGCCGCAAGCACGCATTCCAGTTCCTCGACCTGCCCCGGACGATGCCGCAGCGCATCCCGGTCGAACTGCGCACCTCCGGCGACTGGGGTGAGTTGTACGGCAAGTTCGGCAAGGAAGAAGCCCAGTTCCAGGCCGGCCGCTGCCTGGACTGCGGCAATCCGTACTGCAGCTGGAAGTGCCCGGTACACAACGCCATTCCGCAGTGGCTGCAGCTGGTGCAGGAGAACCGCATCGAAGAAGCCGCGAAGTTGTGCCACAGCACCAATCCCTTGCCGGAAGTGTGTGGCCGCGTATGCCCGCAGGACCGGTTGTGCGAGGGCAGCTGCACGCTGGAAGAATTCGGTGCGGTGACCATCGGCGCGGTCGAAAAATACATTGTCGATACCGCGCTGGCCCGCGGCTGGCGCCCTGACCTGAGCGCAGTGGAGCCGACCGGCCGCACGGTGGCGGTGATCGGTGCCGGCCCGGCCGGGCTGGCCTGCGCGGATCGGCTGGCGCGCGCCGGCATCACGGCCGTGGTGTACGACCGCTACGAACAGATCGGTGGCCTGCTGCAGTTCGGCATCCCCAGTTTCAAGCTGGACAAGGACGTGATCCGCAAGCGCCGCGAGGTGCTGGAAGGCATGGGCGTGCAGTTCCGCCTGGGCGTGGAGATCGGCCGCGACGTCAGCGTGGACGACCTGCTGCAGCGGCACGACGCAGTGTTCCTGGGCACCGGCGCGTACCGGTATACCGATGGCGGGCTGGATGGGCAGGACCTGAAGGGCGTGCTGCCGGCCCTGCCGTTCCTGGTGCAGAACGCCCGCATCGTCAGCGGTGACAATCCCCAAGGGCGGCCGATCGCCGGCTGGGAAGACCAGATCGCGGTACCGGATCTCAACGGAAAGCGCGTCGTGGTACTGGGTGGCGGCGATACCGGAATGGACTGCGTGCGCAGTGCGATCCGGCTGGGCGCAGCGAAGGTGACCTGTGCCTACCGCCGCGATGAAGCCAATATGCCCGGCTCGGCGCGCGAGGTCGCCAATGCCCGCGAAGAGGGGGTGCGCTTCCTGTTCAACCGCCAGCCGCTGTCCATTGAAGCCGGCGCGGACGATGAGGCCATCGGCGTGACCGTGGTGGAAACCCGGCTGGCCGAGCCGGATGCCAACGGCCGCCAGGCGGCGGTCGCGATCGAGGGCAGCGAATCGCTGCTGGAAGCGGACATCGTGATCATCGCGTTCGGCTTCTCGCCCAGTGCACCGGACTGGTTGTCCGCGCAGGGCGTGGAAGCGGCCAGCAATGGCCGGCTGCAGGTCGGCGGCAAAGACCGCCTGCCCTTCCAGACCGCCCATCCGCGACTGTTCGCCGGCGGGGACGCCGTGCGCGGCGCCGACCTGGTAGTGACCGCTGTCGCCGAGGGACGCGACGCCGCCGCCAGCATCGTGCGCTTGCTGGCCAGCTGAGCGCTGGCCAGCGCTAGGGTGTGAGGCGTTGCAGCTGCGCGATGCACGCGCGCAGGTGGATCGCCACCGCCATGCGTTGGGCCTCCTCTATGGGCGCGTCGCGTTCGCTGAGCTCGCGCAGTTCGGCGGACAACATCGTCATGCCGACGCTGCCCACGCCGCCCGACATGCGGTGCAATCGTTGCGCGGCGGCCTGCATCGATTCCTGCTGCCATTCGCGCTGCAGCGCCAACAGGTCGTCTTCCAGGCTGCTCCGCAGCGTCTGCGCCAGCGCGCGGGCGACCTCCTCGCTGCCAAAGCGGCCCGCCAGGACCGAAAGCGTCGGCACGTCGGCGCGGGCGCGTGCCGCCGCGGCATCCACCACCCCGGGCGCTACCAGCAGCGCGGGTGCGACCATCACGATCGCTGCCTGCAGTGTTGCCCTGCTTATCGGCTTGGCCAGCAGGTAGTCCACAGGCAGGTCGCGCAGGCCATCGGTATCGGCGCTCATGCCGATGATCGGGGTGCGTGGCAGCCCCAGCTGCGCTTCCCGCAGGCGAACCTGCCGCACCAGGCCTTGGCCATCCAGGCCGGGCATGCGCTCATCGGTGAACAGCAGCGCTGGCCGCGTGAGCTGCCAGCGCTCAAGCGCAGCGATGCCATCGGCGACCACCTCCACGTCCAGCTCCATGCCACGCAGCCACCACTGCATCAATACCTGTTGAGTGGGATCGTCTTCGGCGACCAGCACACAGTGTGGTGCCGCCGGTTGGACAACGGCGCCTGTCGGTCCCGTGCGCAGCGCGGGTGCGTCGGAACGCACGGGGCTACTGCGCGGAAGCTCCAGTTCGACCGCCACCACGGTGCCTCTCCCAGGCACGCTGTGCAGGCGCAGGCTGCCCCCCATCCGCTGCGCGAGTTGCCTGCAGATGCCCAGGCCGAGTCCGGTGCCGCCGTACAGCCGCGTAGTGGACAAGGTCGCCTGTGCGAAGGGCTCGAACACGGAGTCCTGACGCTCGGGTGCGATCCCCACGCCGCTGTCAGCGACCTCGACGCGCACGCGTTGTGACGCGCCGACGTCGCCCACCCACTGCACGCGGAGCGTTACCTCGCCCTGCGCAGTGAACTTGATGGCATTGCCGACCAGGTTGAACAGGATCTGCCGCAGCCGCGTGCCGTCCACCTCCAGCCAGTCGGCTACCTCGCTGTCCACCCGCTGCTGGAACACCAGGCCCTTGGACAGCGCCACAGGGCGCAACAGCGTCTCCACGCCGATCAGCAATTGCCTGAGGTCCACCGGCGCTGCGTGCAGCATCATCTCCGCCGCGTCGCCCGCAGACAGCGAGCGCACGTCGTCGAGTATCCGCGACAGCATCGTCGAGGCATCCTGCAGCGAGGCGAGTGCGGCACGCTGCTGTCCATCGAGAGGCCCATCATCCAGCACCGCCAATCGCTGCTGCAGGGCATGGGTCGGCTCGTCCATCCCGCTGCCCAGCGCAGCAGCAAGGCGGGTGCGATCGTCCGCATCGGCGGCGGCGTGCGCCTGCGCGCGTTCAATGGCGCGTTCGCGCATCTGCTCGTCGGAGACGTCCAGCCAATAGCCGGCCCAATGCTGCTCGCCGTTCTGCTGCAGGGTCGGCCATGCGTGCATGGCAATGCAGCGCATGCCCCGCACACCGTGGGCGCTGAAGCGGAACGACACGGGTTGGATGCGCCGTGCGCCGCGTTCCAGGGTCGCCAGCACACGACGACGGTCTCGACCGCGCAACGCAGCGAGCGCCCGCGAAGGATCCGCCTGCAGTTCGCCCGTCGATGCACTGAACAGCTGCGGTACGTCGCCCACCACCAGATCCATGCAGATCCGCCCATCACGCTGCCGTCGTGCGTGGAACACCACGACCGGCAGGTTGTCCGATATCTCATCGATACGTCGTCGAAGCCGACTGCGCCGCCGACTCTCGCGCCTGAGTTTCCAGTAGCCGTTGGCGTGCACCAGGCCGATCGCCAGTACCGCCAGCGCCAGTCCGAGCAGCGCAAGCGGCCGCTTCATCCCATCGGCATCCATCCGCAGCGCGGTCGCTGGCGTCCCTGCGGCGCGACCGATGACCGGCGCCAAGGCAGGCCACTGTTGATCAAAGGCCATCAACCATCGCGCGCAGCGGGGTTGCGCGGCGAGCACCAGGATGTCATCGAAGCCGGCGGGGGCGCCCACCACCAGCCCGACCGCCCGCGTGGCCCTGCGCGCGTGTTCGATGACAAGGGCGTTGCCCACGGCTGCATCCACCTGGCCTGACAGGAGCAGCGCGAGCGCCTGCCGTGCATCGGTACTGCGCTGTACGTGCGCATCAGGGGGGCGCCATCCGTGCGGCAGATCATCGATGACGGCGATGCGCCGCCCCTGCAGGTCATTGGCCTCCAGCGCACTGATGCCCTGTCGGCGCGTGACAATGACATTGGGAACACGCAGATAGCCGCCGGAGTGCAGCCAGTGCGCAGGAAGGTCACGGACGGGCAGGCCGATGGCGGCGTCCAGTTCGTCCTGCGCGATACGGCGACGCAGTTCATCGGTGGGCAGCGCCTGCACCTTGAACGAGGCCTGGGGCAGCAACGCCAGCAGCAGCGGCAGCACACCACCGGGGTTACGCGCCGAGCCTGATGACAGCGGTGCGCGGTCGTTGGGAAAGCCGAGGCGGATGACAGGCCGTTCGTCGTCGGCGCCCAGGCTCATGCCACACCCGGCGCTGGCGGCCGCATCGGTCTCCGGCGTGGCCGCGCGCGCCGGTACGGCCGCGAGCGATACGGCCAGCAGCATGGCCAGTCCAGACACGTACCCGGTGATGCCCCTGCTCCCCACCCCGATGTTCTCCCTGTCCGCGATCCATGACCTGCCGACGCTAGCAGCCTGCGCGTAGCGGGCCATCAGGATTGCTGCATAAGCGGCTCGGCGCGACGCCATCAACGGCATACACTTCGCCGACGCCACAGGAGAATGACCGTATGCGACTTGGCCTTGCAGCCAACCGGCTTCATCACCATGACGGCAACGCCGCACTTTTCCGCTGGCTGCGCGCCTGCCACGCCGGCATCGCCGAGTTGGAGCTGTCGCTGCATGCGGTGGGGCGCACCTTCGACGCGATCCAGCACTACGGTCTGCTGCAGGCTACCACGCAGCTCACGCGCTACCCCAACGGACGCGAGGGCGGCTTGATGAAGCTGGTGGCCGAAGTGGTCGGCATGGGGCCGGAACGCACGCTGGACGGTGCCATCTACCTGATCGACCCGGTCGACCCGTCATCGATCTTCCCCGAGGCCATCGCGCTCAAGCGGCAGTGCGTCATCCACGGCAAACCCTTCCTCTCCACCGTTGCCAGCGCCCGCGACTGGGTGGAAGTGGAACGCGTGCATGCGGGATGGACGGCCGATCCGGGTGCCGATGACCTGCATGCGTTCGGCCACCAGACGCTGGCCCTGATCGCCCACGACGCGATGAAGCCGGCGATGCTGGCATTCGCCGCCGAGCACTTCGACGTGTTGTCCCGTTTCGCCTCGCGCATCGGCACGGGAACCACTGGCCAGCGACTCAACGAACTGGCATGGAGCCGCGGCTGGCCCGTCGACCAACCGTGGGTGACGCGCTACCAGAGCGGCCCACTGGGCGGCGACGCCCAGATTGCCGACCAGGTGCTGGAAGGCCGTTGCCAACGCGCGATCTTCTTCGAAGACCCCCACGTCGCGCGCCAGCACGAAGCGGACATCCAACTGCTGGAGCGCGCCGTCACGACCGTCACCGATCGCGCCGTGTGCATCACCGCCCCCACGGTCGCCACACGCTGGGCGATCGCCGCCGCACAGCGGCGATGACCCGGACCGGTGACGCCGCCGCCGCTGCGCTCGCCGAGCATGGCTCGGCGCTACCAGGTGCATAACGCACGAATTCCCAAGGTGCGTGCCACGCAGCAATCCCCACGGTAGCGCCGAGCCGTGCTCGGCGAGCGCAGCGGCGACGGCGTAGCGAACTAATTGGAGGAGAGCCCCCTTGTTGTTCAAGGGGGCGCGCCGAAGGCGCGGGGATAAGGTGACATGCGTAGGCAACTGCTTTGACGCCGCTTCGCCGCCGCTGCGCTCGCCGAGCACGGCTCGGCGCTACCCGATGCTTCGCGCTTGTCCCCTACGGCGTCGCGGACTGACTGGAGGAGAGCCCCCTTGTTGTTCCAGGGGGCGCGCCGAAGGCGCGGGGATAAGGTGACATGCGTGGGCAACTGCTTTGACGCCGCTTCACCGCGTCAAAGCAGTTGCCGCAGCATCGCCTTCAGCCGCCGTCCTTCGTCATGGAAATAGTCGCGCTGCTCCCGCCATGCCGGAAAACGCTGCTCCACTTCATGCCAGAACGCCGCGGAGTGATTCGCCTGCAGCAGATGGCAGAGCTCATGCACCAGCACATACTCGAAGGCAGCAGGGCGCCCCAGCACCAATGCGAGATCCAGCGCCATGCTGCCATCCGGTGCCAGCGACCCCCACTGCGAGGACATCACCTTCAAGCGGATCCGCGTGGGTGCGCGCGGCAGTCCAGGCAGGTAACGCGGCAGCCATTGGCCCACGTCGGCCCGTGTCTGTGCCTCGTAGAACTCACGCAGCACGCGACGCAGCGTGGCAGGCGTGGCGCGCACCGGCCAATGCACGCACGCACCCTCTGCATCGATCTCCAGCTTGGCGTAGCGCGCCTCCTGCCAACGCAAGGGCAACAGCTCGCCGCGCAGGGGCAACAGGCCGGGCTGGCCCGGAACCAGCGCAGGCGGCATGCGATCGGATTGAAAATGCAGCAACTGCTTCGCCAACCAGCCCCGGTGCTCTTCCAGGAAACGGTCTCCGGTCTGCAGGCTGGCACGCAAGGGCAGGGTCAGCCGTGCGCCACGCTCGTCCACGCTCAGCTTGATGCGGCGCGCGCGCGGGTCGCGCACGCGCAGGATGTCGATCTCCGCGTCCCCGATGCGCAGGCGCACGGTGTCCCGCTGCACCGAAGCGGTGGGCGCGGGAGACAACAGGCGGCGCAGCAACGGACTCATGGAGCCAGCATACGCCGCACGGCGTCAGCGGGGATGGACACGTACCGGGTCGCCCCGTTCAGTCGGCCTTGCTGAGCTTGAACGCCTCTTCCAGCAACAGGAACAGCCGACGGATTTCGGCGCTCTGCAGCGCGAAGCGTGCATCCAGCTCGGCACGGCGGCCGTCATCATCGGTGTGTTCCAGCTGATCCAGCGCACCGTCCAGGAACTTCAGCTTGCGCACGATCAGGTCATCGCCGATCACGAAGGACAGGTTGTCCTCGAACACCAGCGCCAGCTTGGTCACCTGCTTGCCGGCATCCAGATGCTTGTCGATCTCGTCGCAACGCAGTTCCTGGTGCTGGCACTTGACGACGGCGCCACCTTCCACCGGATCCTTCATCTCGCACTCTTCGCCCAGCGACAGACCGGTCGGCAGCGGCTCGCCGGCGATCCAGCCGGTCAGGATGGAACGCGGGGCCACCTCGGCATTCAGCGGCATGGCCGGGAAGCTGCCCAGCAGGCCACGGATATCGGACATGAAGTACTCGGCCGTCTTGCGGCTGGAGCAATCCACGGCGACGTAGCCATGCTTGAGGTCCAGGAACGCATCGTTGCGCGAGTTCTTGACGAAGGCGCGCGGCAGCAGTTCATGCAGCAGGTCATCCTTCATGCGCTTGCGTTCACGACCACCGGGACGACGCCCCTCGTTGGATTCGATCTCTTCCAACTTGCGCTCGAGCAGGTCGTTGACCACCGCGCCGGGCAGCAGTTTGTCCTCACCCCCGACGGTCAGCCACAGGTGCTCTTCGATGCGATGGGAGAACTGCTCCTTTTCCTCGCGGCCGAACGGGGAGATGAAGCCGCGCGAGCTCATCTCCAGCGGACCGACCGGCTTGAGCAGGGCATTGGGCAACTGGGTGTCCACGCTGGAGAAATCAGTGGCGGTGGGGAAGCGGAAGAAAGTCAGGTTGCGAAAGAACATGGAATTCCGGATTCAGGAGTGAAGGACGCCACGGCCATCTTCGGCTGCGGGCGTCTCAGGAGATGCGTCGCACGGGCGACGCTCCAGGGAATGAAAATCAAACAGGCGCGGGTCCGCCAGCTGGGACGGCTCCACGGTAGCCAGTGCACGGGCGATCTGGTCCACGCGACCGGGATGGTCGATGTCCCACTGCGCCAGCATCTGCCCCACCTGGCGACGCTGCAGGTTCGGCTGGCTGCCACACAGGGTGCACGGAATGATCGGGAATCGCCGCGCCTGCGCGTACTCGGCGATGTCACGCTCACGCACGTAGGCCAGTGGCCGTATCACCACGTGCTGGCCGTCATCGCTGCGCAGCTTGGGCGGCATGCCGGACAGCTTGGCATGGTGGAACAGGTTCATCAGGAACGTCGCCGCCATGTCATCGCGGTGGTGTCCCAACGCGATGCGGGTGAAGCCGTGGGTGGCGGCATGGTGGTACAACGCGCCGCGTCGCAGCCGCGAACACAGCGAACACTGCGTGGCGCCCTCTGGAATCACCCGGCTGACCACCGAATAGGTGTCCTGCTCGATGATCTGGTACGCCACGCCCAGGCCGGCCAGGTACTCGGGGAGCACGTGGGCGGGAAAGCCCGGCTGCTTCTGGTCCAGGTTCACCGCCACCAGCTCGAACGGCACCGGGGCGCGACGCTGCAGGTCCAGCAGGATGTCCAGCAGGGTGTAGCTGTCCTTGCCACCGGACAGGCAGACCATCACCTTGTCGCCCTCGCCGATCATGCCGTAATCGGCGATGGCCTGGCCCACTTGGCGGCGCAGCTGCCTGCCGAGCACGCGCACCTGCTGATCCGCATCACGGCGCACGCGCGGCAGGGGATCGGGCAGGGAGATGACAGCGCTCATCCTCCCATTCTACCGGCTGCCATCGGCACTTCCCCAGTCATGGTGCTGCCGGTTGCCCCGACGCTCACCTGCGCTGTGTATGCTCGGCAGGTGGACACTTACACACCCGCTGAAATCACCGAGCGCTTGGGCGCACTACGCGCGGAACACCGTGCGCTGGATGACCGCATCACGCACATGGCCGCCAACGGCAGCGACGACCTGGAGTCCAAACGGCTGAAGCGGCACCGCCTGCAGCTGAAAGACTGCATCAGCCGGCTGGAGAGCCTGCAGATTCCCGACGAACCGGCCTGACGACGGCTGCCCTGGCATTCGGTAGAGCCGACTTCAGTCGGCTGCGGCGGCAAGCCGACTGAAGTCGGCTCTACCAACCCATGCCCACCGCCCGTGCCCAACCATCACGCCCACCGCGGCGTTTCCCAGGACCGTGCCCCAGCGACTCGCGAGGCCCAGCGCACGCATTCCGTGCGCTCAATCCTGCGGCGCGGCTTCTTCGGGCTTGGCGGCTTCCGGACTGACCCGCTCGATGGTGTGGCGCAACTCGCGGCCGAGGATGAACTTGGCATCCTTGGCCCAGCCGTCCAGCCGCTCATCGAACAACAGCTTGCTGTTTTCATCCGGCCATACCAGACGCAGCTCGCGCAGCTTCTGGATGAATCCACGGAACAAGGTCTTGTCGAAAAACTCCGGCGCGGCCGGTGCGTACAACAGGCTCAGGCGCTGGGCCGCCTGCTGGCAGAGACTCTCCAGCTCAGCGGCGCCGAGCGTGCCCGGACCGTTCTTGACCAGCACCGAGATGGCGATGTAATAGCGCTCGAAGGCCTGCTGCAGCGAATGGCCGATGGCGCGCAGGCGGAACACTTCGTCGGTCTGCCCGGTGTTACGCGCCAGCACGCCGCCTTCGTCTTCGCCCACCTGCTGCAGCAGCCCTTCGCGGATGAACAGATCGATGGTCTGCTCGATGCGCTGGCCGAACTCGTCTTCCGTCCACGGCAGGAACAGCTCCGACTGCAGGAACGGGTAGACCGTGCGCCCCAGCCGCACCAGGCCCGCGCGGCCCATGCGGCGGTTGTTCTGGAAGCAGCACGCCACCCACGACGACGCCGTGAACAGGTGCAGCACGTTGTTGCGGAAGTAGCTGAGCAGCACAGCGGTATCGCCGCTGACACTGAGCACGTCCCCCAGCGGATGGCGCACGCGGGTGAGGACGTTGATCTCCTCGGCGTGGGCGATGATCCGCGCAGGCGAATGCGGGGTCACCGTCACTCGATCGGAGTACGGCATTTCTTCCAGCAGGGTCTTGCACAGCTGGATCTGCGCGATCAGGTCGGCCTCGCCCATCGCGTGCTTGGGCGTGGACAGCAGAGCCAGCGCCAGCAGGTTGATCGGATTGACGTCGGCGGCGCCATTGATGCGCACCTGGATGCGTTCGGCCAGCGTATCGACCGTGCTCGCCAACCACGCCGGCTTTTCATCCTCGGCCACGGCGCTGCCATCCCAGTCGGGTGCCTTCTCGGCCAGTACGTCGTTCAACGCAATCGGTTCGCCGAAGTTCACCACCACTTGGCCGTAGTTCTGCTTGAGCACCTTTGGGATGCCCCACAGCAGCGACCAGATCGACTCTTTCTCTTTCGGCCGCCCTGTCAGTTCATCCAGATAGCTGCCGCCTTCCATCAGCTTTTCGTAGCCGATATAGATCGGCTGGAACAGCACCGGCTTGCGCGGCTGACGCAGGAACGCCTTCAGCGTCATCGAGATCATGCCGCCCTTCGGCTGCAGCAGGCGGCCGGTGCGTGAGCGCCCGCCTTCCACGAAGTACTCGATGGAGTAACCACCGGCGACCAGCTGGGCAACGTACTCACTCAACACCGCCGAGTACAGCGCATTGCCCCGGATCGAGCGCCGTATGAAGAACGCACCGCCCTTGCGCAGCAGGGTGCCGACGACCGGCAGGTTGAGATTGATGCCCGCCACGATGTGCGGCGGCACGATGCCGCGGTCGTACAACAGGTAGGACAGCAGCAGATAGTCCATGTGGCTGCGATGGCTGGGCACGTAGACCACTTCATGGCCCGGCGCGGCGGCCTTGAACTTGTCCAGGTGATGCACCAGCACACCGGCATAGATCCGGTTCCACACATGGCTGAGCATGAAGCTGGCCGAGCGCACCGCAGGGCTGGAATAATCGGCCGCGATCTCCCAGGCATAGGCATGCGCCTTCTTCCAGGCGTCAGCCGGTTTGCTGTTGTCGCGGCGTGCCTGGGACGCGATGGCTTCGCGCACCGGCTCGGCCTGCAGCACCTGGTCCACCAGCAGGCGACGGGTCGACAGGTCGGGCCCGATCACCGACTCGCGGATACGCCGGAAATGGGTACGCAGCACGCGCTGCAGCTTGCGCACCGTGCGTTCCGGGTCCAGCCCTTCATCGATGGTGGAGCGCAGCGAAATGGGCGGGGCGAAGCGCACGATCGTGCTGCGACCGTTCAACAGCACGGCGAGCAGGCGGCGGAAGCGGCCGACCAGTGCCCAGTTCTCCGAGAACAGCACGGCGAACCAGCCGCTCTGCTTGTCCGGTGCGCGTCCGACGAAGATCGATACCGGCACCAGGTGCACGTCGAGCTCGTCGCGCACGCGATGCGCCTGCAGCACCTTGGCCAGCGAATCGGAATGGGTCTTGGCGCCGCGTTGCTCGGGGATGAGCGAATTGCTGGAGCTGCGTCGCGACAGCGCCACGTAGGCACGGCGGCGGCCGGTGGGGTCACCGGGCAGCGGCGTCAACGGCGAAGGCAGCCCCGCCTGGCGGCAGGCCTTGTCCAGGATCAGCGCATTGGACAGACCGTAGTCTTCCAGCACGTAGATCACCGGCCGACCGTCGTTGTACTGGCCGGGATCTTCCGGCTCGATATCCAGCGACAGCCATGGCTCGACCAGCCGACCCAGCAGTCGCGCCCACCACGGCCGGCGTCCGCCTGCGACGCGCGCAGGGGCAGGCGGCGGCAGCGAACCGTCGGTCGTCGGGGATACCGGCGTCGCGGCGGCGGCGGTCGGCTCGGGTTGTTCGCCGGGGAACGGCAGGGGGTTCTGTTTCGACATCGGCGCCATTATGGCTTAGCCGGAGGCATTGCATCTGCCCCGGTCTCATCGGCTGGAGCGATGGCGGCATCGGATTCAGCCTGCGCCGCGTCGGCGTTGCGCAGCAGGGCATCGGTGTCGGCCAAGGTGCGGGTGAGGTACCAGTGGCCTTCGCGGCGGGTGAGCGGGATCTGCAGGCTGACGGTCTGTCCGGCCAGCGGGTACTGCAACCGCACCAGGGCATTGTCGCCCTGCTGGGACAGCACGTCGCCGGTCAGTTCCCGCAGCGATTCGTCCACGTCCAGTCCATAGCTCGCCATCACCGCTTTCAAGACGCCGATGAAGGGGCCGAGCTTCTGCAGACTGCCTTCCATGCCGTGCTGCTGCAGGTGGCTGTCATCGCTTATGCCGGTGGCGCGCGCCGCGCCGGTCAACGCCGTGATGGCGGCCCGTGCACGCGCGCGATCGCTGATCGGGGCATCTGCGGCCCAGCCCGCCAGGGTTTCCACCACTTGTATGTAATGGCTGCGCTGGCTGGCCGTGATCGTGTTCTCGTGGCGAAGGTACTGCACGCCGAACAGTCCCATGGACTGCGCTGCCTGGCGCACTGCGGTGGTCTGACCAGCCAGTTGCCGCTCGAAGCTGCGCTGCAGCTGCTGGCTGCCGTCCGGCGCCGACAACGCCTGCAACATCGGCAGCAACTGGTCATGCAACGGCAGCTCGGTCAGTGGCCAACGGCTGTGCCCTTGGGCCCAGGCGTCCTGCAGGCGGCGGTACTGGGCCGGCGGCACGGACAGCCGCGCATAGGCCAACAGATCGTTGGCGGCCACGGCGCGGGCCATCGCCTGCACGGCGGCAACCGGTTCGGCGGGCGGCTTCGCCGGATCCACCGCGTCGCGCCCGCAGGCGGCCAACATGAGCAGCAGCACGGCTCCGCAAGCCCACGCCTGGCGCTGTGTACGCCGTTTCATGATCGACATGTTTGTTCGGACTCCCCAGACCGGCCTGCATCTTGACCGGTCATGCATGGCGGCAGCAAGACAGGCGCGAACGGCGCCGTCCTCGTCGTGAAAAACCATTGGATCACAAAGCGTGCCGGGCAGACGGGGTCCCGCACTGGCGGCGGCATGCGGGGGTGGCGGGTCATGGGGGGCGACCCGGCTTGGGCTGGCAACCGGATCGCGGGCTGCGCGCACCGCATCACCGTCGCCGTTCGACCATCAAGGGGAGTGGGTTGCCGGTCGCTAGCCACCTGCGCGGCGGCACAGTGATCCCGCCCCTCCCCGCGCTGATGGCAGCTGATTGCGTCGTGGACGCATCACGCGGGTACGCGGTGCACGCTGGGATGCATCTGCCGCTTTGACGTGTAGGGATGCGGCCGCGAGGACGAAGAGAGTGACTCCGTGCTCACTTGGGCTGGCCTCTTTACGGCGGAATGGCGGCGTCGGCGTACCGCCGTCGTAACGGGAGTGTACTCATGCGCCTTATCCCTGCCTGCCTCCTGGTCAGTCTGCTTGCCGGCCCCGCCCTGGCGGCTTCCCCCCAACTGGCAAAGCCCGCGATCGTTGGGGGCGAAGACGTCCCCGACGGACGCTACCCGTTCCTGGCCAGCCTGCAGGTCGCCGGAACAGACGACCCCCGCTATGGCCACATCTGCGGTGCCTCCCTGATCTCGGCCTCGTGGGCGCTGACCGCCGCCCATTGCGTGCTGGGCGCGTCCGCCTCCCGCTTGTTCATCCGCACCGGGGAAACCGACCTGGAGGCCGGCACCGGAACCAATCATCCGGTGGCCGCCATCCACATCCATCCGGCATACGCGGGCCGTACGAACGACGTTGCGCTGCTGAAGCTGAAAAAGCCCGTCCAGGGCATCACGCCAGTGCGTCTGCCGCGTGGCGAGGGCATCGGCTACGAAGTACCGGGGCGGCTGCTGACGGTTGCCGGCTGGGGTCGGCTGTCTTCGAGCGGGAGCTCGCCTTCGCGCATGCAGCACGTCGAGGTGCCCTTCATCGATACCCGCGCCTGCCAGGCGCTGTATGAAGGGCGCGCTACGGTCCATAGGGACAGGGAAATGTGCGCCAGCCGCGCGGGCAAGGACGCGTGCCAGGGCGACTCTGGCGGCCCGTTGTTCGTGAAGGCCGCCGACGGCAGCTGGTCCCAGTTGGGTGTGGTGAGCTGGGGTATCGGCTGTGCGCGCGGCGATTCCCCCGGCGTCTATGCACGACTGGCGTCCGCTGACATCGATACCTTCATCCACTCGGTGTGGACGCGTGATTGACCGCTTTTCCCCATTTCCCTATCCGAGGATTCGCTTATGCCTCGTACCCCGTTAGTGGTAACGGCCCTGTGTCTCACTGCGCTTTTCTCAGAGGCGGCGGCGGCCGCGCCTCGCATCATCGGCGGCGAAGACGCGCCCACCGGCGTCTATCCCTTCATGGTCAGCATCCAGGTCCCCGCCGTCGGTGACACGCCACGTCAGCAGCACTTGTGTGGCGGCACCCTGATCTCGCCCTCCTGGGTGCTGACTGCAGCGCATTGCATGGGCGTAACGGTCGACCTGGCGGTCGTGCGTGTCGGCCAGACAAATCTGGGCCGCGACGAAGGCGTGGTGCATCGCATCGCGGAAATTCATTCCCACCCGGACTACAGGGAGGGCGGCCCAGACGTTGCCCTGCTGCGCCTGGAGCAACCTGTCAGCGGAATCCAACCGGTCCAGCTGTTGGGCCTGGATGGCACTGCCTTCGAGCAGGACCAGCGCCGCACCTGGGATGGCCGTTGATCCGTTGAACGCGGGAAGCGGGACGCGCTGGGCGTCCCGCAGCGGTCAGCGACGCAGCGCGGTGTGGATTTCCTTCTGGATGCCGCGTGCAGCCGCCTGCGGATCCGCTGCCAGCCGGATCGGTCGCCCCACAACGATCGCATCGGCGCCGTCGCGGAAGGCCTCGGACACCCCGACGGTGCGCTTCTGGTCATCGCCTGCCGGGCCGCCGGGACGGATGCCGGGGCAGACGATGGAGAACCCGGCACCGGTCGCCGCGCGGATCGGCGCGGCTTCCTGGCCCGACGCAATGACACCATCGATGCCCGCGGCCTGGGCGGCCAGCGCGCGTTCAACGACCACATCCACCGGCTCGCGGTCGATGCCCATCTGCGCCAGATCTTCCCGCCCCATCGAGGTCAGCACGGTGACCGCCAGCAGTCGCATGTCGCCCCCTGCAACCGCGGTACAGGCTTCCATCATCACCGGATGCCAGCCATGGATGGTGCAGTAGCTCACCGGCCACTGCGAAAGCCGCTTGATCACCGCCGCAGCGGTGGCAGGAATATCGAAGAACTTCAGATCAACGAAGACCCGCTTGTCGCGGCGGGCCAATTCATCCAGCACCTGGAAGTACTCGCCCGACGCCAGCAGTTCCATGCCGATCTTGTAGAACCCCACGCTGTCGCCCAAGCGGTCAACCCACTCCAGCGCCTGCACGCGGTCTGGTACGTCCAGGGCGAAAATCAGGCGTTCGTCGTCGCGTAACGGCAGCGGGCCGCGGCTCATGGGGCGTAGTCCAATGCGGCGCGCTTGGCGTCATGGCGCGCCTGGCGTGGCTGGCTGTAATCGTTGTTGAACTGCGCCGGCTCCCAGCCGCCGTACGTGGGGTTGGGCAGCATCCACCAGCGCTCACCGAACCAGTCGTGGTACTGCTCGAGCAGCGCGGCACGGCCTTGCGGGGTGTTGGCGGTGACTTCAACGAAATCGCCGAGCTGGTCGCCGAACTGCATCAGCACGCGGTACTGCTGGCCTGCGAGGCGGCGACGGCAGTTCTTCTCGCTGCCGGCCTGCTCGCAGCCTGGCACCACGGTGCCCAGGCCCAGGAACACGCTGTCATCTGCCACCGGCAGGCCGACGGCACGCAGGTTGGCCAAGGTGGCGTCCTTCAGATGGACGGCGCGATTGGAGATGTAGACCAGGGTGACGCCTTTTTCCGTCGCGGCCTTGGCGAAGTCGACCACGCCCGGGACCGGCTTGGCCTTCTTTTCGGCCACCCACTGGTCCCACGTCATCTCATCGTATTCCTTGCCATCGCGAACCAGCCGCGCCTGGTACGGCGAGTTGTCCAGCACGGTCTCGTCCAGGTCCAGCACTACCGCCGGCTTGAGCCCCTTGGCCTCGTTACCGCGCTCTTCCGGCACCAGTGCGTCCCAGTGCGCCTCCTTCAGCGCGGCATCCAGCCGATCGGCGGCCGCCCGGTAGGTCTGTTCGGCAGCGGCCTTGTACTCTTCCGACCGCTGCACCCACAGCACCGCGTTCAGGTTGTCATTGGCACTGCTGTCCATGCTCGGCGACGCAGGCGCCACCGCGACGGGTGCCGCATCGGCAGCCGGCGCGTCGACGCGCTTGCAGGCGGACAGGCCCAACGTCGCCAGGGCGAGCAAGGACAGGGAGAGAGGGGCGATACGACGAGGCATTGGCTTCACCATGTACAGAACCGGCCCATTTTAACGGCAAAGATGTCAAAGGCAGGGGCTATGCTTGGTGGCTGTCCGCCTGACCAGTACGGAGCCTTCCATGACCGACGTCCTCGACACCCCCGCCCGCCCGCTGTTGGATGCTGCACAGGCGCGCCTGCTGGGCAGCCTGGTGGAAAAGGAGGCGACCACGCCGGACACCTACCCCTTGACCGTCAATGCGGCGCAGTCGGCGGCCAACCAGAAGACCGCACGCGACCCGCTGATGAACCTGGATGCGGGCAACGTGCAGCATGCATTGCGGGCGCTGGAGACGATGGGCCTGGCCCGCCAGCACTTCTCTTCCCGCGCCGACCGCTACGAACACCGTCTCCAGGCCGCCCTGGACCTGACCCGGCAGCAGACGGTGCTGTTGGCCCTGTTGCTGCTGCGTGGCCCACAGACCCTTGGCGAACTGGTGACCCGTGCCGAACGCCTGCACCGGTTCGGCGACAGCGACGAAGCACGCCATGCGATCGAGCGCCTGCAACAGCGCGAGCTGATCGTGGTGCTGCCGCGTGCCGCTGGCCAGCGCGAAGATCGTTACATGCACCTGCTGTGCGGCGACGTGGACGGTGCGGCATTGTCGGCGCGCTTCGCAGCCTCTGGCGCCGCATCGGCGGCCAGCCAGGATCCGGGGTTGGCAGAGCGCGTGGCACAGCTGGAGGCGACCGTGGCCGACCTGCAGGCGCAGCTGGACGCACTGCGTTGACACGCTGCGGTGATGCACTGCGGTGATGCAATGCGGTGACGCACTGCGGTGATGCAATGCGGTGACGCACTGCGGTGATGCACTACGGTAGAGCCGACTTCAGTCGGCTGCATCAGACATTCCGCCGAGCATGGCTCGGCGCTACCACGACACCGCGCGCGCCGCGGGCATCGGCACCGCGCACGCCACGTGCATCGGCACCGCGCACGCCACGTGCATCGACACCGCGCACGCCGCGGGCATCGGCACCGCGCACGCCACGTGCATCGGCACCGCGCACGCCGCGGGCATCGACACCGCGCACGCCGCGGGCATCGACACCGCGCACGCCGCGGGCATCGGCACCGCCCGCCACGTGCATCGGCACTGCACCGTAGCGCCGAGCCATGCTCGGCGAGCGCAGCGGCGCTTTGAACCGCTGCGCAGGTGGCGTGCATTCCGCCACGGCCGCCGGCCCTATCCGGCGATGCAGGCCGCGCCCGGGGTGGCGAAGCAGGTCACCCACTCCTCGCTGCCGGGCAGCTGCAGCAGGCCGCGCTGCTGCATGCCCAACCGGCGCAGGATCGCTGCCGAGGCCAGGTTGTCCGGGTCCGTGATGCCATACAGGTCCTGCAGGCCCAGCGCGCCGCGCGCATGGCTGAACACCGCGCGCGCCGCCTCGCCCGCGTAGCCTTGGCCCGCGTACTCCTGCAGCAGTGCATAGCCGATGTCCGGCCCCGGCAGGCCATCGCGGCGCACCAGCCCGGCATTGCCCAGCCAAGCGCCATCGGCACTCCGCTCCACCGCGTACATGCCGAACCCGTGCAGCGCGTAGCTGGCCAGCACGCGCGTGGCGATGTAGTCACGCGCCTGCTGCTCGGTGCGCACGTCGCGATCACCGATGAAACGCAGGAAGCCGGGATCGTTGAGCAGGGCCAGCGTGTTCGCTGCATCCAGCGCGGGGCTGATCAGCCGCAGGCGGAGGCGTTCGGTCTCGATCTGCACGGACATTCCACGAACGGGAGAATGGCCGATTGTGGCCACCACTGACTCAATCAAACAAGGCCTGGATGGCCGCCAGCCCGGCCGATGCCCGTTCTTTCTTGCGTGCCGCGTCGGCGACCGGATCGGCCCCATCGCGCTGCAGTTCTTCGGCCGGCAGTTCGGCGAAGAAACGGCTCGGCTTCAGCCGTACATGCTCGCCGAACTTGCGCGTCAGCTTGCTGTGACTCATCCACAGCTGCACCTTGGCGCGGGTGATGCCCACGTACAGCAGACGCCGCTCTTCCTGCAGCGTGCCCTCGTCCAGGCTGACCTGGTGCGGCAGCACGCCATCCTCGCAGCCAACGATGAAAACGTAGGGGAATTCCAGCCCCTTGGACGCGTGCAGGGTCATCATCCTGACCTGGTTGCCGCCGTCGTCCTTGTCGTTGCGCGACAGCAGCGCCAACTGTCCGGCCAGGTCGGCGGCAGTCGCGCCGCGCGGGCCGCCCTCGAACCACTGCGCGAGTTCCTCGATGTTGTTGGCACGACGCTGGTAAGTGGCCTCTTCCTTCGCCTGCTGGCGCAGCTCACTCAGCAGCCCGGACTCCTTGGCCACCTTGCGGATCATGTCGCCGGAGGAAATCTCACGGGTCTGCGCACGCAGGTCGCGCAGGATGTCGGTGAACCGGGACAGGCTGTTGGCCGCGCGCGGTGCCAACTGCTGCAGCGCGCCGAGCGCCTCGGCCGCCTGCGCCATCGGCATGTCCTTTTCAGAGGCCAGCTCGGCCAGCTTGGCCAACGTGCCCGCGCCGACATCGCGCTTGGGTGCCTGCACCGCGCGCATGAAGGCCGTATCGTCGTCCGGATTGACCAGCAGCCGCAGCCACGCCAGCGTGTCTTTGACTTCCTGACGTTCCAGGAACACCGTGCCACCGGACAGGTGGTAAGGCACCCGCGCCAGCTGCATCGCCTTTTCCAGCGGGCGTGACTGGAAATTGCCGCGGAACAGGATGCAGAAATCACTCCAAGGCACTTGCCGCGCCTGCGCGATATAGGCGATCTCCGCGGCGACTTTCTCGGCTTCGTGCTCGCTGTTGCGGCATTCCCACACGCGGATGCGCTCGCCGTCGGCCTGGTCGCTCCACAGCTTCTTCAGGTGCTCGTGCGGGTTGTTGGCGATCAGCGCATTGGCCGCACGCAGCACCCGGTTGGAGCAGCGGTAGTTCTGCTCCAGCTTGATGATCTGCAGGGCGGGATAGTCGCGCCCCATCTGCTGCAGGTTCTCCGGATTGGCGCCCCGCCAAGCGTAGATGGACTGGTCATCGTCGCCCACGCAGGTGAAGTTGCCCTTCTCGCCAGCCAACTGCTTCAACAGCCGGTACTGCGCGTCGTTGGTGTCCTGGCACTCATCGACCAGCAGGTAGCCGATGCGCTCGCGCCAAGCCACCGCGATGTCCGGGTTCTCCTCCAGCACCTGCACCGGCAGCCGGATCAGATCGTCGAAGTCGACCGCATTGAAGGCGGTCAGCCGCAACTGGTAGCGCTCGTACACGCTCGCTGCTTCTTTTTCGCGGTTGCTGCGCGCTTCGCGCATCGCCTGTTCCGGTGACATCCCGGCATTCTTGGCACGCGAGATCAGGTTCTTCACGTCGTCGATGTCATCCGGCTTGGCGCCGTACATCAGGTCTTTCACCTGTGCATTGCTGTCATCGGCATCGAAGATCGAGAAGCCACGCTTCAACCCCACCGCCGCGTGTTCGATCTGCAGGAACTTCAACCCCAGTGCGTGGAAGGTGCAGATGGTGACGTCCTCCGCATCCTGGTCGCGCAGGCGCTTGCCCACGCGCTCGCGCATTTCCTTGGCGGACTTGTTCGTGAAGGTGATGGCCGCGATCCGGCGTGCGGGATAGCGTCCGCAGCCGATCAGGTGGGCGATCTTTTCCACGATCACACGCGTCTTGCCACTGCCGGCGCCGGCCAGCACCAGCAAGGGGCCTTCGATATGCAGCACCGCAGCGCTTTGGGGGGGATTGAGACCGTGCATGTGGTGCTGATTGTAGCGGCCAGACCCTGGGCTGCGGTGGGCCCACGCTGGCGCACAGGGCGGAGCGACCACCTGAACAGATAGAATCTGCCCATGGCCAAGCTCTATTTCTATTACTCGGCGATGAACGCCGGCAAGACCACCACGCTGCTGCAGAGCGCGCACAACTACCGTGAGCGCGGTATGCGGGTGGCCATCCTTACCCCTCGGCTGGATGACCGGGCCGGTAGTGGCGTGGTCGCCTCGCGCATCGGGCTGAAGGCCGACGGCATGGCCTTCGAGCGCGACAGCGACCTGCAGCAGGTGATCCAGGCCGATCTGGATGCACACGGGAAGCTGGGCTGCGTGCTGGTGGACGAGGCGCAGTTCCTCACCCGCGCCCAGGTCTGGCAGCTGAGCGAGGTGGTGGACCAGCTGCGCATTCCGGTCCTCTGCTACGGCCTGCGCACGGACTTCCGCGGCGAGCTGTTCGAGGGCAGCCAGTACCTGCTGGCCTGGGCCGACGAGATGCAGGAGATCAAGACCATCTGCCATAGCGGCAAGAAGGCGACGATGACCGTGCGCGTAGACGAGAACGGCCATGCCCTGCATGACGGCCCGCAGGTGGAGATCGGCGGCAATGACCGCTACGTGTCGGTCAGCCGCGCAGAGTTCAAGAAGATCACCCGCGGCGAAGGCAAGATCGATCTGCTGTGAGGCGGCGCCGGTAGCGCGGTAGCGCGGTAGCGCCGAGCCATGCTCGGCGGATTCCGTCCGACATCGTGAGATCACGGAGACACGCCGCGCTTCGCGCTCGCCGAGCATGGCTCGGCGCTACCGGTTCCCCGTTTACCGGGCTCAGTACAAGGTGCGTTCGGATGCACCGGCCGGTGGCGGGCTGTACTGGTACAGCCAGGTCTCGGTCAGCGTCTTGCCGCCGCTGCGCAGGAACAGCCGGATGTCGATCTGCGCGGTGCTGTCATCACCCGGCACCAGGTCGAACATCGCCCGGTAGCCGTCGATCTCGCGCAGGGGGCGCGCGGAGACGATCTCGACCTTGCCGCGGCTGGTCTGCACCACCGCTTCCACCTCGCCTTTGTCGATCAGACTGGCCAGCTCGCCGCCGGCGAAATCGACGGCAAACCGCCATGAGAAATAGTCGCGCTTCTTGCCGATGATGCCGCCCAGCCCGGTGCGCGTGGCCACGGTGTGTGCCAGCGGCGGGCGTGCCGGCGGTTCGGCGCCCCAGTACAGGCGGTACCCGACCAGCAGCTCCTGCCCGGCCTGGGGCTTGGCCTTGGGGTTCCAGAAGGCAACGATGTTGTCGAAGGTTTCGTCCACGGTGGGGATCTCCACCAGCTGCACCGAGCCTTCGCCCCACTCGCCCTTGGGCTCCACCCACAGGCAGGGACGCTTCTCGTAGAACACGCCGTCATCCTGGTAATGGTCGAAATTGCGGTCACGCTGCAGCAACCCGAAACCACGCGGGTTACGGTCTACGAACATGTTGAAACGCAGCTCGCGCGGGTTGACCAGCGGCCGCCAGATCCACTCGCCACTGCCGCTCCACATCGACAGCCCGTCGGTGTCATGGATTTCCGGACGCCAGTCCCACGCCATGCGGCGGTCGTTCTCGCCGACCTGGAACATGCTGGTGCACGGTCCGATGCCCAGCCGTTCAATGGCCTTGCGCGGGTACAGCGCGCTGTCGATATCCATCAACAGCACATCGCCGTTGGTGATCGCGAAACGGTAGGCACCGGCGACGCTGGGCGAATCCAGCAGCGCATACACCACGATGGTGTCCGAATCGTCTGCCGGGCGCTCGAGGTAGTACGCGATGAAGTCCGGGAATTCCTCCGGGCCACCGGTACCGGTGTCGATCGCCAGGCCACGCGCGGACTGCCCGTACTGCCCTTCCTTGCCAACGGCGCGGAAATAGCTGGCACCCAGGAACGCGGCGAAGTCACGGTCGGTGTCCTTGCGCGTGTTGAGGCGGAATCCGGCAAAGCCGAGGTCCGCCGGCAGCTGTCCAGCCTTGATCCCACTCTTGCCGTAATCGAACGCCGCGCCGTCGTAAGCCAGCTCCTGTGCCTTGCCATCGACCACGTCGAACATCCGCACCGGCGAGTGGAAGTACAGGCCCAGATGGAAGAACTTGGCCTGGAAGCGGCCCGGCTCGTTGCCCCACAGCGCATGGTCCTGGCGGTAGCGGATCGACTGGTACTGGTCCCAGTCCAGGGCTTCAACCGGTCCGGGCAACGTGCGCTTGTGTGTCTGGTAGGGGGCATTGGCCAGGGCACGCGCCTGACCCTTCAGGCTGGCGAAGTCGAACGGATGCGCCTCACCCAGCCGGCGCAGGCCGACCTGCCGGGTCCCCGCGGCGCCCACGTTCAGTGCAGGCAGACCGAAGGCGGCCAAGGCCAGGGAAGCATTGCGGAGGAAATCGCGTCGTTGCATTCGAGGCAGCCGGAGCTTGGAGGGATCGCGCATTATTCCAACAGATTCGTTAATTGGTAGCAGTCGGACGCGGTTAGTGTTCAGCTGGCCACGTCACGGCAGCCATCCGGGTATCCAATCGGCGTACGGCCTCGGACGGAATGCCGCGCTGGGCGATCAGCAGTTGCCGGGCCTCACGCCATGCTCCCCTGGCCGCGCCTAGCTCTCCGGCCTCGTAAGCGGCCTGTCCCAGGTCCAGCAATCCCTGCGCCAGCAGGGCGACATGGTCGGGCTGGCGCCAGATACGTACGGCAGCGCGATAGTGCACGAGCGACTGCTGCACATCACCCGTGCTTCGATACAGCTCGCCGAGCGCGTGCTCGGCCAATCCGGTTTCGCGATGATCCGGTCCCAGCGCGAGCTGCAGTTTCACCTGTACCTCGCGCAGCTCCTGGCCGGCCCAGGCCGCGCGCCCCTGTCGCATCGCCAGCAGAGCGCGCGCGCGGCGTACCGACAGGGTCTCCGGATGATCTGGGCCGAAGGCCTGCACCGCGGCTTGCCAGGCGAGTTCCAGCGCAGCGGCGGACTCCGCAGGCCGTCCGGCGCGCGCCAGGGCTTGCCCCAGCTGGCGACGCAGGACGATGGTCTCCGGAGCCCCAGGAGCCGCGGTTGCCATCAGCCGCAGGGCCTGCTGGTAAGCCACCAGGGCATGCGCTGCGTCACCTGCTTCTTCATCCAGCGCGGCGAGGTCCGCCAACGACTCGGCGACACCGCGCGAGTTGCCGTGGCCATCGCCGTGCTGGTACAGCGACAGCGCCCTGCCGAACGCCTGGCGCGCACCGTGGACATCGCCCAGCTGCGCCTGGCAACGGCCGAGCTGGCTTGCAAACGCGGCCGCCGCGGCAGGCAACAGGCTCTGCTGTTCGTCCGCCAGCGGCCGCATCGCCTGCAGATGGGCGACGCACTCACGGTCGCGGCCCAACATGCGCAGCGCGCGTGCACGTTGGGTCACCGCATCCAGCTGCAGCACCGGCGGCACCACGGCCTGTGCCTGCAACAGGGCACGCTGCTCGTC
This sequence comes from Stenotrophomonas sp. 169, assembly GCF_014621775.1. Taxonomy (NCBI): domain Bacteria; kingdom Pseudomonadati; phylum Pseudomonadota; class Gammaproteobacteria; order Lysobacterales; family Lysobacteraceae; genus Stenotrophomonas; species Stenotrophomonas sp. 169. Next base: position 76,219 of record NZ_CP061204.1, on the reverse strand, counting down.
CAGTATCTGCAGGGCCGCTTGATAATCCCCCAGGCCGATGCGCAGGCGTCCGATCACGCCGTACAGCTCGGCCAGCGCCACCGGCTGGTCACGCAGTTCAAGCTGGGCGCGCTGTCGGCCCATCTGCAGCAATTGGCGCACGTCGAAGCGTCCGTGGCCGCTGGCCGCCGCGCGGTCGAACAGGCCGACGCTGAAATCCTGCATGGCCTGCGCGCGCGCCATTTCAACCCGCGCCTGCTGCGCCTGCCAGAGCGCCACGGCGGACACGGTGAGCACCATCAGCAAGGCCGAACCGGCCCCGATCACGCCCCAGCGGTGGCGCTGCAGGTACTTGTGCAGGCGGTAGCGCCTTGTCGAGGCGCGCGCACGCAGCGGCTTGCCATCGATGAAACGGCGCAGGTCCTCGGCCAGTGCATCGACCGACCCATAGCGGGCCTGCGGATCCTTGGCCATCGCCTTGTCCAGCAGCAGATCGAGATCGCCGCGCACCTGCCGGGCCATGCGCAAGGCCGCCAATGACGGACGCGCTGCCCCTGCGTCGGCCAGCTGCAGGCGGCGCGATGCCGGCATCGGCTGCACCTCCAGAATGGAGCGCTCCCACTCACTGTCGGCTTGGCGGCGCAGGCGATAGGGCTTGTGCCCGGTGACCACCTCGTAGATCACCACGCCCAACGAATAGATGTCGGTGAGGGTGTTGACCGGCTCACCGCGCACCTGTTCCGGAGCGGCGTAATGCAGGGTAAAGGCGCGTGGCTCGCCGGGTCCTGGCGCCGCGCCCTCATGGTCGCGGTCCAGCAGTTGGGCGATGCCGAAGTCCAGCAGCTTCACCGAGCCGTCGGCCGCGACCAGGATGTTGGAGGGTTTCAGGTCGCGGTGCACGACCAGGTTGGCGTGCGCGTGCGCCACCACCGAGCAGACCTGCAACATCAGCCGCAGCCGCTCCAGCAGCAGCGGCTGCGTACGTGCGCAATGGTCCGTGACCGGCTCGCCCTGCACGTAGTCCAGCGCGATGTAGGGGTGCCCGTCCAGGTCGATGCCGGCGTTGTGCAGCTGGGCCAGGTTGGGATGCTGCAGGCGGGCGAGGATCTGCCGTTCGCGGGCGAAGCGTGCATGCAGCCCGGGATCGGCGAGGCCGCTGCGCAGCAGTTTCAAGGCCACCTTGCGTTCGTACATCCCATCACAGCGTTCAGCCAACCAGACCTCGCCCATGCCGCCTTCACCAAGCAGGTGCAGCAACCGGTACGGGCCTATCCGCGTGCCTGCGCGCGCGCAGGCCGGTGCGGCGAATACCGGTTGGGCCATGAACTGCTCGCTTTCCTGCTCACGCGACAGCAGCTGCTGCAGCTCCGCGGCCAGCCCCTCGTCGCGCTCGGCGATCTGCCCCAGGCGCTGTATCCGTGCAGGTGCCTCCATGTCCAGCAGCTGGTCCAGCCAGGATGAAAGTTCACGCCAGCGCTTGGCATCCATCGCGTCGTTGCCTGGGCTCAGTCTTCGCGCACGGCGGCCAACAGGAACAACCGCGCCTTCTGCCAGTCACGGCGGATGCTGCGCTCGGACCGCTGGCTCAGCTCCGCGATCTGCTGCTCGGTCAGGCCGGCGAAATAGCGCAGCTCCACGACCTTGGCCAGGTGCGCGTCCAGTGCACCGAGTTTCTCCAGGGCAACATCCAGCGCCAGCATGTCCTCATCCATGCGGATGCCGCTGCTGCTGTTCTCAGGCAGATCGACACGCTTGAGGTCACCCCCCCGCTTGCGCGCCATCCGGTTGCGCGCATAGTCGACCACTACGCTGCGCATGGCCGATGCGGCATAAGCGAAGAAGTGGGCGCGGTCTTCGAAGCGGGCGCCACTGCGGCTGCCCAGCAGTTTCAGGTAAGACTCGTGCACCAGCGAGGTGGCATCCAGCGTGCGGCCCTGCTGCCCCGCCAGCTGCCGCCGGGCCATGCCGTGCAGCTCCTGATAGAGGACGGTCAGCACACGGTCCAGCGCGGCCCGGTCACCGCCCCGCGCAGCATCCAACCACACCGTGATGTCGGATCCATCGTCCATCGCTGCGCCCGCGCCCCCGGAGACTTGAGGCGACTATAGCCCTCGACGTGATCTGTGCCTGAATCCATTCACCTTTGGCAGTGACTGCACCAGACACTGGCGCGCTGGCCGATCATCGCGTGCTTGAGCGGCCGCCCGCAGGTCTTGCACAGCTGGCCATCGCGTCCGTAGACCGACAGTTCCTGTTCGAAATAGCCTGGCGCGCCGTCGGGACTGATGAAGTCGCGCAGCGTCGTGCCGCCGCGGGTGATCGCATGACCCAGGATGTCCTTCACCGCCGTCGCCAGACGCTGGTAGCGCTCACGCGAGACCTTGCCCGCTTCGCGCAGGGGGCTGATGCCTGCACGGAACAGACTTTCCGCTGCATAGATGTTGCCCACGCCCACCACCACCGCCTGATCCATCAGAAAGGTCTTGATGGGCGCCTTGCGACCGCGGCTGCGCTGGTACAGATAGTCGCCGTCGAAGTCGTCTTCCAGCGGTTCCGGGCCGAGCCCCTGCAGCAGCGGGTGGACCACGCCGGGGGGTTGCCACAGCAGGCTGCCGAAGCGTCGCGGATCGTTGAAGCGCAGCAGGCGACCGTTGTCCAGGCTGATGTCCACATGGTCGTGGGCGCGCAACGGGGTATCGCCGGGCAGCACCCGCAGGCTGCCGGACATGCCCAGGTGCATCAGCGCACTCCCGGCATCGGTATCGAGCAACAGGTACTTGGCACGCCGACGCACATCGCGGATGCGCTGGCCGGGCAGCAGGCTGGCCACCTCGTCGGGGATCGGCCAACGCAGTTCCCGGCGCCGCAGGATCACCCCATGGACGGCGCGCTCCAGCAGATGCGGGGCAAGCCCACGGCGTGTGGTTTCAACTTCGGGCAATTCAGGCATGCGCAGATTCTACGCCCGCCCGCATAGCGGGAGCGCCGAGCCATGCTCGGCGGCGCTATATAGCGGCGTCGGACGGTATCCGCCGAGCACGGCTCGGCGCTACCCCTTCTTTTTTTCATTACGCGGCTGGCAGCCACCGGAACCTGTCAGGGGGCCGGGCGGGGTGGGGTCTGCAGGACGCTGAGCCGCATGGATGCGGCGATGCAGCCTACATGGACGTACTTGCGGCGTGTCCTGCAGACCCCACCCCGCCCGGCCCCATCCTGAGTGCAAGCCGCCAGCCGCGAGGGGTCTTACCGTTCGACCTCCCACTCACCGCGGAGGCGCAGCCAACTCCCGTGCATCCAGATACCCGTCCCGGTTCGCATCCTGCTTGTGGAAGCGCTGCACCAGCGTCTGCAGGTGCTGCTCACGCGTGATCGGCCGGCCCTTGCCGCCCGGCAACTCGCTTGCGGTGAGCACACCGTCACCATCCCGATCCATGTGGTCGAAGGCATACATCATCCACTGCACGTATTCCTGCTCGCTGACGCGCCCATCGCCGTCGCCGTCCATGCGCTGCAGATAGCTGCCCGTGTCCGTTACCTGCCCCGTCGCCGTTGGCGAGCCACTACACAACACCGCGCACAACGTCGCGATCGCCACGATTCCACTGCGCGCATGCGCCATGTCAGGTCCCAGGCCGGCCACCGGCCAGCAACAGCAAAGATGGCAGACATGATGGCCCGCCCCGTTGCAAACTGCATCCCTGTGCCACCGTATCGACCGCCTTTGCTGCCGGGAAAACCGCGTTGTCCAGCCTGACCTCCACCGCTGTTGCATCCGCCCCCTCCGTCCAACCACCTGCCGATGCGCCGCCGCTGATCGAGCTGGACCGTGCCACCGTCGTGCGTGGCCAGGTGAAGGTGCTGCACGAACTCACCCTGCGCATCGCGCAAGGCCAGCACACCGCACTGCTGGGCCCCAATGGCTGCGGGAAATCCACCTTCATCAAACTCATCACGCGCGAGCTGTATCCCTTGGCCCACGCCGACGGACACGTGTCGGTCCGCGTGCTCGGACAGAGCCGCTGGCAGGTTGATCGGCTGCGCGCGCAGCTGGGCATCGTCACCGGCGATCTCAGCAGCATCCTGTCCGAGATGACGGGCCTTACCGTGGAACAGGCGGTACTGACCGGCTTTTTTGCCAGCTACACGCTGCCCGCTTTCCGCGAGATCAGCGCGGAAATGCGCGAGCGCGCTGCGCAGACCCTTGCCATGACCGGTGCGCTGGCGCTGCGCGAGCGCGCCTTTGCAGAGCTTTCGGCGGGCGAAACCCGGCGCGTGCTGATTGCCCGTGCGCTGGTCAACCGACCCCATGCGCTGCTGCTGGATGAACCGTCCACCGGCTTGGACCTGGTGGCCCGCCAGCACCTGGTGAACACCATGCAGTCGTTGGCGCGGCAGGGCATCACCCTGGTGCTGGTGACCCACCACGTGGAAGAAATCATCCCGGAGATCGAGCGCGTGGTGCTGCTGCGCGAAGGCAAGGTGCTGGCAGATGGCACCCGTGCCGAACTGCTGTGTGATGCACCGCTGTCGGCTGCCTTCGGTGGTCCGATCCGCGTCACGCTGCAGGACGGCCGCTTGAACGCCATCGCAGGCTGAGCCTTCTCCCACGCTCACCGACCGTGCAGCATCTGGCCGGATGCGCGTAGCCCCTGCGCCGGCCGTTGCGGACTGCGATCATGGTGCTCCGCTTATGCCCGAGCCCTGCGATGTCCTTCCTCCTGCGCCGTCCCGCGTCCCTGCTCTGTCTGTCGGTTGCTCTCGCCCTGAGCAGCTGTGCCAGCCCGCCTACCCGCCCAGCGACGGCCGTGGAGGCCACGGTCACCACCCGCGCCGTCGGTTACCTGGCCGATCATGCCGTCCCTGCCAGTCTGGACCTGGTGCCCCCACCGCCCGTCGCGGGATCGGCCGGCTTCGCCTTGGACGAGCAGGTCAGCCGTGAGGCGCGTGCACTGCGCGGCACGGCGCGTTTCACCCAGGCCACGCGCGATGCGGAACTCGCTTTCCCGGTGGGTGCCAGTCAGTTTTCCTGCGCCATCGATCTGGACGTCGACGCACAGCGCACACCGGCGCTGTACCGCCTGCTGGAGCGCAGCCGCATTGACGCCAGTGCGGCCACGCGCGCGGCGAAGAAGCACCATCAGCGGCCGCGGCCCTTCATGGTCAACAACGAACCCACCTGCACGCCGGACGACGAAGAGGGCCTGCGCAAGAACGGTTCATATCCCTCCGGCCACACCTCGATCGGCTGGGCCTGGGCGTTGATCCTTGCGGAAATCGCGCCGGATCGGGCCGATGCCATCATCGCCCGGGGCCGCAACTACGGCGAAAGCCGCCTGGTGTGCAACGTGCACTGGCAGAGCGACATCCTGGAGGGACGCTTCATGGGCGCAGCGGCGGTGGCCAGGCTGCACGACAACGCGGCCTTCCAGTCGGATCTGCTGAAAGCGCACAAGGAAATCGCCGCAGCCCGCAAGGCGGGACAGCACGCCAGCCGTGACTGCGCAGCGGAAGAAGCCGTGTTGAAGGTACGGCCCGCCAGCGCGCTCTGACGGCGATGCCGTGACAGGGGCTCGGGTTCCGCCCGCCATGCGGACGGAACCCGAACCTTGTCTGCTTGTCAGAACTTCGCGGTGAACTCGACGCCGAACGTACGCGGTTCGTTGATGAAACCGGTCAGGTTGTTGAAGTCGATCGCACCGACCACCCGGACCTGATCGGTCAGGTTGCGACCGAACACGGCCACGTCGTACTGACCGTAATCCCAGTTGTAACCCAGGCGCAGACCCCCTTCCAGCGAGCTGCGGCTACGGAACTCCGGCGACTCGTACAGGAAGAAGTTGACGGGGCCCTTGTACGCCCAGTCGGTGTACACGTAGAACTCGCTGGCATCGTTGACCGGGAAGCCGGCACGCAGGGTCAGGTTGTGGATCCACTTCGGCGCCTGCGGCAGCGAATTGCCGTTGACCAGCGCGTAGGTGCCGCCGTTGATGACCGTGGTCGGATCGGTGATGGTGCAGCCGCCGCCGCAGATCGCCACCGCCAGGTCGGGGTCCTTGATCTCGGTGTCGTTGTAGCTGCTGCCCAGGGTCAGCAGCACGTTGTCGGTCAGGTACGCTTCGAAGTCGAGCTCGAAGCCCTGGCCGATGGTCTTGTCCGCATTGAGCAGGGTGGCGGTGTTGTTGCTGCCGCCCACGGCGATCAACTGCTGGCCGTCCACGTTGTAACGGAACACGCTGAAGCCCAGACGCGCACGACGGTCGAACAGGTCGGCCTTGATGCCGGCCTCATAGGAGATGACCTTCTCCGAATCGGCCTGGGTGACGCCACCGAAGGCAAGCCGGCCCTGGATCGACGGCGCGCGGAAGCCCTTCGCAACGCGGGCGTAGGCGTTGATGTTGTCGGTGAGCTGATACACGCCGCTCAGGTCCCAGCTGACATCGTCGACATCGCTGTTGGCAACGTAGGGGCCACTGACGGGTGTGCCGCCCGGTACGGCCTGCAGCACGCTGGCGGTGAAGTCCTTCTTGTCCTGGGTGTAGCGCACGCCGGCACGCAGCTTGAAGCGATCGGTGACGTCGAAGTCGCCGGACGCGAAGGCGGCCCACGCCTTGTTGCGCTGCTGCTGCACGGCATGGCCGGTCTGCGGATTGCCCGGGGTCAACGAGTCGTAGTTGAAGCTGTCGATGGTCACGTCTTCATCGAAGTAGAACACGCCCGCCTGCCAGTCGAAGCGGCCCCATTCGTTGGATTCGACGCGGAATTCCTGCGTCCACTGGCGGTGACTCGGCAAACCGTCAGCCGACTCGGACGGGAACGGAATGAAGCCCGGACCCGAGTTGCCGGCGCCAAGGAACGCCGCGCCGTAGCCGCCGTCGATGTCACCGTGGTTGAGCGATTCAGCGGTTTCATACCCGGTGATCGAGTGCAGGGTCACCCGGCCGAGGTCCCACTTCAGGCGCGCGCTGCCACCCCAGGTTTCCAGATCGGAGAAGTTCTGCCCGTCGGTGGACACTTCATCGCGGTCGAAATTTTCCACCAGCTGGTTGCTGCCCGGCTGGATGATGTTGGCGCGGAACAGGCGGGCGGTGCCGTTGAGTTTGCGCTTGTGCAGGTTGAACAAGCCTTCGAACGCATCACCTTCGTACAGGAACTGCACGCGGGCGGCGGCCTCGTCGTAGCCTTCGAAGCCCTGCGCCGGCGCGTTGTCGCGCGTATTGGTAACCCAATCGTCGCGGCGCTGGTACAGCGCGGATACGCGCGCGGACCAGCGGTCGGTCAACGGACCACCGTAGGCACCCTGCGTGTTCCAGGTGTTGTAGCTGCCATAGGCCACCTTGACGTAGCCATCGGCATCCTGCGAAGGACGCGCCGAATCGAACTTGACCACGCCGGCCGGCGTATTGCGGCCGAACAGCGTGCCCTGCGGACCGCGCAGTACTTCCACGCCGGCCAGGTCGAACAGCGGGAAGCCCTTCAGCAGCGGACTTTCCTGCACCACGTCGTCGTACACCAGCGAAACCGGCTGCGAGGCATTGAGATCGAAATCGGTGTTGCCCAGGCCACGGATGTAGAAGCGCGGGAAGGCACGGCCGTAGGACGATTCGATGTTCAGGCTGGGCACGCGTCCGGCGAGGAAGCGGATGTCATCGCCCGCCGAACCGAGTACATCGAGCTTTTCACCCTGGATGGCGGTGATCGCCACCGGTACGTCTTTCGCGTTTTCCACGCGGCGCTGGGCGGTCACCGTCAGCGCGTCGAGGGCAACGGGATCCTTGCTGGCGGGGGCTTGCTGGGCAACCGCAGACAGCGGCAGCAGGGCGGAAAGCGCGAGAACGAGCGGACGCACGACCGGTCGGCGGTCGTGGACGGAACGGTTCGGGGACATGGCGGTAGGCTGTGTTGGGAGGGGTGGTGGAACGGCGCTACCAGATAATTGTTGCAATACAACACGCCGGCCGCAAATGCCGGTCGTTCATGGCCGCTGCCGGGCAACGCCGTGGACCGCTAGACTCGCGTTTTCCTCCCCTTTGGACGCGCAGCGATGAACCAGTGGTACTTCCATGTTCCCGGCCAGGCCGACCGCGTGGGCCCCTTCGATGACCAGGCCGCGCGCCGTTACGCGGCCGCTGCGCCGCAAGCCTTGGCCTGGTGCCAGGGCATGAGTGGCTGGATGGCGATCCGCGATGTGCCGGAACTGCGCTCGGACGTTCCGGGGATGACCAGTGCGCCACCCCCGGTACCGGGCGGCGCAGCGCGCGGCCAGCGCGCCGATGACATCGACTTCCGCATCGTCGGCCATGAAATGCAGTTCGTCGAGATCGAGCTGGACCCCGGCGAAAGCGCGATCGCCGAGGCCGGCGCACTGATGTTCAAGGATTCGGCGGTGCAGATGGACACCGTGTTCGGCGACGGCTCGCACAGTGGCCAGGGCGGCGGATTCATGGGCAAAGTCATGTCCGCCGGCAAGCGCGTGCTCACCGGCGAGAGCCTGTTCGCCACGCTGTATACCCACACCGGCCACGGCAAGGCCAAGGTTGCTTTCGCGGCGCCTTACCCTGGCACCGTGCTGCCGATGAAGCTGGACGAGCACGGCGGACGGCTGATCTGCCAGAAAGACAGCTTCCTGGCCGGCGCGCGCGGCGTGCAGATCGGCGTGCAGTTCCAGCGCAAGATCATGACCGGCCTGTTCGGCGGCGAGGGCTTCATCATGCAGAAGCTGGAGGGCGACGGCTGGGTGTTCATCCATGCCGGTGGCTGCGTGGTCGAGCGCGATCTGGCGGCTGGTGAGCGCCTGGACGTGGATACCGGCTGCGTGGTCGCCTACCACGCCAGCGTGGACATGGACGTGCGCCGCGTGGCCGGCATCAAGAGCATGGTGTTCGGCGGCGAGGGCGTGTTCTTGGCCACCCTGACCGGCCCGGGCAAGGTGTGGCTGCAGTCGCTGCCGTTCTCGCGTCTGGCTGGCCGGATGTGGATGGCGGCCCCGCAGGGCGGCGGCCAGAACCGCGGCGAAGGCTCGGTGCTGGGCGGGCTGGGCCGGATGCTGGACGGCGACAATCGCTTCTGAAGGGAATGACGCGCGCTTCCGGTAGTGACGGCCGCTGGCCGTCAATCGTGTGCAGGACTGTGACGGCCAGCGGCCGTCACTACCGGCTGAATGCGAGCAGCGGCTGCTCCCGCAGTGGCTCTCCCCTTCGCTATGCTGGCGCCCTTTCCTGTTGCGTTGCCCAGCCGATGACCCTGTCCCGCACCCGTGTGATGTTGTCTGTTGCTCTGCTCGGCCTGCTGGCCGGCTGCGGCGGTGAAAACGCGCGCCCTGCCCCGCCGGCCACGCCCACCGTGGTGCCGTCCGCCAAACCGGTGAAGATCGGCATCGCCTTGGGCGGTGGAGCGGCCAAGGGCTTCGCCCATATCGGGGTGATCAAGATGCTGGAAGCCAATGGCTTCGAGCCGGTCGTGGTATCAGGCACCAGCGCAGGCAGCGTGGTCGGTGCACTGTATGCCAGCGGCATGGATGCGTTCGAGATGCAGACCAAGGCCGTGGCGCTGGATGAGGCCAGCATCCGCGATGTGCGGCTGTTCTCCGGCGGGCTGGTGCAGGGCCAGAAGCTGCAGGACTACGTCAACCAGCAGGTCGGCAACAAGCCGGCGGAACGGCTGAAGAAGCCCTTCGCCGCCGTCGCCACCAACCTGGAAACCGGTGAGCGCGCGGTATTCGTGCGCGGCAACGTCGGCCAGGCCGTGCGCGCGTCCAGCAGCATTCCGGGCGTGTTCGAACCGGTGAAGATCGGCCAGAACAATTTCGTCGATGGCGGCGTGGTCAGCCCGGTGCCGGTGGATGCGGCGCGCCAGCTCGGCGCCGAGTTCGTCGTCGCCGTGGATATCTCCAGCAAAGCCAGCGGCCGCACGCCGACCGGCATGCTCGGCATCGTCAACCAGTCCATCGCGATCATGGGCCAACGTTTGGGCGAGCAGGAACTGGCACGTGCGGACATCATCATCCGCCCGCGCGTGCTGGATATCGGCGCTTCTGATTTCAGCCAGCGCGGCAAGGCGATCCTGGAAGGCGAGAAAGCCGCCATGGCGGCGATGCCGCAGATCCGCGCGAAGATCGAGCAGATCCAGCGCGCCCGTGCGGCCGCCCTGCTGCCGCCGCCGAAGCCGAAGTGCGACGAGCCCTCGCGCGTGGGCAAGTTGATGGGCCGCAAGGCAGATTGCTGACGCGGTAGCGTGCAGCCACCATCCGTAGCGCCGGGCCGTGCTCGGCGGCTGTTGCCTTTGCCGCTGCGCTCGCCGAGCGTGGCTCGGCGCTACCGGGCACCGTCGGCCTTTGGTAGCGCCGGGCCGTGCTCGGCGGCTGTTGTCTCTGCCGCTGCGCTCGCCGAGCGTGGCTCGGCGCTACCGGGCACCGTCGGCCTTTGGTAGCGCCGAGCCGTGCTAGGCGGCTGTTGCCTTTGCCATCCGCCGGGTCAGCGCGGCTTGACGTGGCCTGCCGCGCGGCGCCGTTCCATGCGCTGGGTTTCCTTTGACTGGGCGTGGCGCTGCGCGCTGAGCTGCAACTGCTCCATCGCATCGTCCGGCAACCACAGCTGCTGGCTGCCGCGTGTCAGCGCCAGATACGCCGCGCGCACCGGACTGTGCTGCTGGCGTGTGTCATAGCCGGTGACGAAGCAGCAGGCGGACATGGACACCCTGTCGAACTGCAGGTTCTTCGCATGCTGGGCCAGACACAACACGACCGTCGCGCCCTGTTCTGGAACGAGCGTGGCCAGCAGGCGCTCCAGCGCCGCACTGTCGAACCCACTTGAGAACAGCACCGGTATGTCCGCCAGGCCGCGCTCTTCGCAGGCCTCGACGAAGCGTTCCCAGCGGTGGGACGATTCGCCACGGCCGACGCTGCGCCACGCCTCGATCGGCGCCTGCGCCTCTTTGTGCAGCACACGTGCCGATGCCGGATGGACATGCACGCGGGCGCCCTGCTCCATCAACTGGTGCGCCTCCTGCAGCAGCCGCCACAGGCTGCCGTAGATGCGCGCCCCGTGTACGGGCACCTGTGACCAGGCCGTGTAGCGACGCACACCCGTAGCGCGGTCGCTCGCCCCCATGAAGCGTTCACTGGTGCCGCCCAGGTCGTCCAGCGCCAGCGACTGATTCACCAGTCCATCGACCTGGCTGCCCTGACGTACCGATTGACTCATTTCCAGCATCTTCGATGACGACCAGCGCGAGGCGCGCCCGACCAGCCGCTGATGCGGATCGCCCAGGCTGACCACGCCCGGCGCATGGCGCGCCAGCACGTCCTTCCAGGCCGGGCTGAGCTCATGCGCTTCGTCCACCAACAGCATGCCCAGTTCCACCGGCGGCGCCACGCCCTGCAGCCACAGCCACTTGCCCAGGTGGCCGGTGTTGAGGCTCAGGCAACCGCCCTTCTGCACGGCAGGGTCGAACATGCAGCGCCACACGTGTTCGGCGGCCGCCACGTAGGGCGCGGCATCAAGCATCGCCCACGGCAGTGAGCGGTCGAAATGCACGGCCTGCACCTGCGCTGCGGAGGACGCGCACCAGCGGTTGATGCCGTCCAGCGCGGTCATCAGCACCTGCTCGGGCACGCGCTGGCCGATACCCTGCACACCGATGCGACGGGCGATTTCCCACAGCGGCACCGTGCTCAACCGGTAGGTCGGCACGAAGCCCTTGCTGCGTCCACTGCGCGCGGCCTGCTGCACCATCAGGTTGGCCAGTTCGATCTGGGTCAGCAGGCGCGTGGCGGCCTCGCTGGGCATGCGTGGGCGGAAGGCCTCCACCTGCCCCCGCGAAGGCGCGATGTAGGTGTAACGGCCGGGCCGCGCATCCATCAGCGCCAGCACCAGATGACTCTTGCCAGTCCCTGCGTAGGCCTCCAGATCGATCAGCTCGTCCGGATTTGCGGCGATGGCACGCAGCACACGGGCCTGTTCCGAGGTGTACAGGCCGTTGCGCTCGATGGCCGGTACCGCTGCTTGGCGATCCTCTTGGTCGGCTTCCGGATCGGCCTGCTCGTCCTCATCGTCCGGCGCCGCCGTAGCCGGGTAGCGGATGGTGTGCTCGGCCAGCGTGGTCAGGCACGCCGCCTGGAAATCGGCGCCAGGATAGGCGGCAGGCGACTGCACGATGAAGGCATCGACGACCTCGTCCGGTGCCAGCAGCACGCCGTGCGCTGCCAGATCCTGCAGCCATGCATCGAGATCGGGCTGTCCCGCACCCCCCTTGCCGGCCAGCTGCGCGGCCACCGCACTGCCCTCGCCTGCCGCGAACAGCGCACAGGCGTCGTGCAACAGGCGTTCAAGCTGGCCGACCGACTGCGGCTGGGTGCGGCACAGCGAAGCGGCCAGCAGGCCGGCCTGTTCCAACGGCGTCGCCGGCGGTGTGCCACGTGCCAGGTGCTGGGCCAGTGAGCGCCGTCGCAGCGGCAGGAAACGGGTGGTGAACGAAAAGTGCGCGGTATCGGGCATATCAAGGTTCGAAAGAGGTGCTGCAGCCAACGCCCCTGTTCGACGCTACCGCTGGCGACGATGCTCGGCTACCGCAGCCCCGCCGTCAAACGGGCTCATTCAAGTTGGGACCGAGGCGGCGCGCGGGAAGTCATCCAGTCGCGTCGTAGATGTACCCGAAAGGGGCGGGGCGATGACGAAAAGGCAGCCAAGCCGTTGGCCTCATCGACCCTCAGTGCATGAGCCGTTAAGCGGTGCCGGACTTCGCAGTTTTCCTCATGGACGCAGGCACTTGGCGTTGCGCAGGATGACCACGCTGGAGCCACGGGGCTGCAGCCGGGATTGCCATCCTGTTCGCGTCCATAACCGTTGACTCTGTTCTGCCCCCGGGGGCACGGCGGAGAATGCACTGCATCGCCTATCGGTTTCATGGCAGGCGATGCGGGGGATCCCTGATCCGCCGGTTTATGGTTATTGGACGCCCGGTATGGCAACCCGCATCGCCCGCCACCTGTTGCCCCTTCGGCGCAGGTGGCCTCACTGCGAGGTTCTGCCGTTGACTCCCGACCACCCCCTCAGCTCCGCGCATCTTGCCTCCCTGCTGGGCGAGCAGATTCACGACGTGCCGCAGAAGTTCATTGAAACGCTGGAACGCCGTCTGCAGCAGTACGCCACCGAGCATCCTGCGAGCACACGCCTGACCCACCTGACGCTGGTGCCGTCGCTGCCCGCACCGGATACAGATCCGTCCGCAGAGCTGGAGCGCGTGGGTAAAGTGGCCGTACCGATCCGCGTGATGCAGGCACTGGACGCCGCGCTGGAGATCCTGCACGCCGAGCACATTGCACGCTGCGATGGCGATACCGCGTCGCTGCTCGGCGAGCATCTGGTGGATGGGCTGCTGGTCGCCGGGCGCGAATTGATCAAGGCCTCCGCCGGGCAGCAGTTGGACGCGCGATGAGCGTGGGTGGCGCGGCGAGCATCGCGACGCGTTGGGGAGTAATGCCCACCACCCGGCCTGCGTCAGCTGTGCATCAGCGGCGCTGCACGCGCCGGCACATCCTGCTCGCGCTGCAGCTGCTGGGCCTGCTCGCGTTCTTGGTGCATATCCAGAGCTGCAAGCTGCTGGAACGACTGCTTCGTTGACGTCGAGGTCGCCTGCTCGGTAGGCATGTGCGCACGCTGGTGCGCGGGGTCGCCCGGGTCACCCTGCACCACGAAGACCCGCTCACCCGCCGCCGTTTCCGTGCCGCGCACGCTCAGCAGCACATGGTCCACACGCTCCAGCCCACTGCTGACAGCCAGCGTGGTCAGGCTGGCCACCATGCGGGCGCTGTGCTGGTCCGGCGCCCGGCCCAGGCGTGCATCCAGCGCGTGCACGCCCTCAATGCATTGCTGGTACAGCGCATGACGTGGGTGTTCGGGTTCGGTGGGATCGGCAGCCCCCGTGATGCGCGCCTGCATCGTCGCGCTCGATGGCTCTTGCACTGGGCTTGCATCGGTGAACAGCCACGGGCTGGCCTGGATCGGGCGACTGCGGTTAGGGTCGTCGGGATGGAACTGCGTGCGCAGCTGTTCACGCTCCTGGCGCAGCGCCCGCCTGTCGTTAAGTGCTTCGATCAGCGCCGGGTCGGTTACCGGCAGCTTGATCGCGATCCGCGATTCGATCGGCGCCTGTCCGCTCCATGTGCCGGACTCGGCGTGGAAACTGTAGGTCTTGCCGTCGCGGTCAATCTTGTCGGGATCGGAATTGGGCGTTGGAAACAGGCCTGCGTTGGTCCGGGCCAGGCCCATCGCCGCCACGTATGCGGTGGCGTCGAGTTTTTCATCGTTCTAGCGGTGGGCGAGGTTCTCGGTGGTGCTTGCGCCACGGGTGAGTCCCAGCAACTGGTTGTCCAGCATCATCGACCAGACCTTCTCCGCCTCGGGTTCGCCTCCCTGGCGGCGGGCGGCTTCGAGCAGCTGACGTGGCGTCCAGGCGTTGGGATTGATGCGTCGCTCGTCGAACGCTTCATCATGCGCCTGCTGTATGTCCCTAGCCGGAAGATTCAATGCCAGGTCGGCTCTGCCGCCATCGAATTGTGCCTCTCTTAGCGCCACATCCTTCCGCATCAGGTCCACGCCGTAAGCATGCCATTCTCGCTCACCGAACGTGATGCCATCACGGCGTGCTTGAGCATCGGCGAACAGGTTCGCCGTGGCACCGGGACCGTTGTCGTTTCGCACTACGCCCAGTGCAAGAAGTCCATAACCATCGTTCCCGCTCTTTTGCGCAAGATAGTTGAAGTAGAGCTCGCGATTTTCATCCTTGGCGTACTCTTTGAGAATGTCCAAGTCTTTTCTGGTCAGACCTGTCATGGTTTCGACTCCCTGTCTTTGTTCTTCATTGACGCAGTGAGTAGGTCGCGAGCGCGCGCCTCAATCTTTTGCCAGGCTCGCATGCCCTCTCGGGGATACTTGATCCTGACAAGTGTATCCAGTTCGGCAACAACGAAAATGTGCTCGCAGCGCGCGACGCCGAAGGATGCATTTTTGACCATTTTTCCGTCGCGATATTCTACGCCGGAGTCCGTCACCGCCCTCGGCGTGCACTTGATCACCGTCTGAACCTCTCCGCCCTTGTCGCGTGCGAGGAACCAGTCGGTGTGCCAACCGGGTTGCATGATGGCGGCACTCTCACGCTTCCCGTTGCTGCGGTAGTACTTACGTATGGATTCCATATCTATGTAGTACGGCGTCAGTCCGTCAAAGGACGCCCCCTCGATCCGGGAATCCAAGGAATCCTCAGGGCTGTTCTTGCTGTCGGCGCCGCGGTCGTAGGACAGGCGGAGTGGCACCTGCACATCCACCCGGTCGACGTAGTTGTAGTTGATGGTTACAGTCCGCACCGATATGTCAAATGTCAGTCCCATCCGCTCCCCCGGCTTGAACGGTTGCAGCGATGGGTACTCCAATGCCAACGCGTAGCTGCCATCGTGCTCGGCGCCGATCTGGTTGTAGAAATAGTTCTGCGGGATCTCCAGCAGATAGGGCCCCAGGCAGGCCTGCTTCAACGGCGGCGGCTCCTTGAATGGATCCTGCGGCCCGACGCTGCGGATACGCGTGCAGCCTTGCTCGTTGGTCTGCGTCGTGGCCACCGCGTCCTGCCGCGCGCACGCCAGCAGCGGCAGCATCAGGCACAGGACGCATCCAAGTTTGATCATCAGTTTCACGGTAGCGCGTAACTCCCGTCCTGGAGTGGGTGAATGCACGATGCACTTCTGCAACTATGAACGAAGCCTGCAACGCAGGGCAAAGCCGAGCACGCCATGCTTATTCCAGCTGCGCCAGCGGCAGCGCGCGGAAGGGCTTGACCGTGCGCAGCACGAAGCTGGAGTTGACGTCCGCCACGCCGGAGGCGTTGAGCAGCTTGTCCAGCAGGAAGTTGGAAAAATGCTCCAGGTCGCGCACATAGATCTGCAGCAGGTAATCCATGTCACCGGTCAGCGCATGGCAGGCCACGACCTCATCCCATTCCACCACACTGTCGGCGAAGCGGGCGATGGCGGCCTGGTCGTGCTTTTCCAGCTGCACGCGGACGAATGCCTGCAAACCCAGACCGATCAGCTTGGGTGCCAGCCGCGCGCCATACCCGGCGATGATCCCTTCGCCTTCCAGCCGCTGCAGACGCCGCAGGCAGGCCGAGGGGGACAGGTTCACCCGCCCGGCCAGCTCGGCATTGGGGGCGCGGCCGTCGCGCTGGATCTCCGCCAGCAGCCGTAGATCCGTGCGATCGAACTGGACTTCAGCTGCCATTGCTGCCTCGCAACATGGGATGTGCGCAATGATATTGCGCCATGTCGGCTTGAACGCGCAACTTTGCAACCCTGTTGCGCGCCCCCTGCCCTAGCATCGACACATACCCGTCAGGAGTGGAACCCATGGACCAGAGCATCCCCCGCCGCGTCGAGCACCAGCAGACCGACAAGGGCTATGTGCCGGTCTATACCACGGCCATTGTGGACCAGCCCTGGGACAGCTACAGCGCTGATGACCATGCGACCTGGGCGACGCTGTTCGAGCGCCAGCGCGCGCTGCTGGTCGGCCGTGCCTGCCAGGAGTTCCTTGATGCGCAGGATGCGATGGGCATGAGCGCCGACCGTATTCCGCGCTTCGAACAGCTCAACGAAGCCTTGGCGGCGGCTACCGGCTGGACGCTGGTTGGTGTCGAAGGCCTGCTGCCGGAGCTGGATTTCTTCGATCATCTGGCCAACCGCCGCTTCCCGGTGACGTGGTGGATCCGTCGCCCGGACCAGATTGATTACATCGCCGAGCCGGACATGTTCCATGACCTGTTCGGGCACGTGCCGCTGCTGATGAATCCGGTGTTCGCCGACTACATGGAGGCTTACGGCCGTGGCGGCGTCAAGGCGCATGCACTGGGCCCGGACGCGCTGCAGAACCTGACCCGGTTGTACTGGTACACGGTGGAGTTCGGGCTGATCAACACACCCGAGGGACTGCGCATCTACGGCGCCGGCATCGTGTCGTCGAAGGGCGAGTCGCTGTACTCCCTGGAATCGGCCGCTCCCAACCGCATCGGCTTCGACCTGGAACGCATCATGCGCACGCAGTACCGCATCGACACGTTCCAGAAGACCTACTTCGTGATCGACAGCTTCGAGCAGCTGATGCAGGCCACGGCCCCGGACTTCACCCCGATCTATGCGGGATTGGCCGAGCAGCCGCAGCTGCCGGCTGGTGATGTGCAGGCTGACGACCGTGTGTTCCAGAAGGGCACGGGCGAAGGCTGGGCGACGGGCGGCGACGTCTGAGGTTGTGGGTGTGCGGTGTGGGTGGTGGTGATTGGTTATGCCGACTGGTTACGTCGGTCGGCTCTACCGGTCGGCTCTACCGGTCGGCTCTACCCGTCAGCGCGGGTATGCGAGCAGCACCACCAGGTCATTCTCGCCGCGCTGCTGCAGCGCGTGGTGACTGCCGGTGCGGGTCAGCAAGGCGTGCCCTGCACGCACGTCGTACTGCTTGCCATCCAGCACGTAGGATCCTTCGCCGCTGACGATGTAATAGATCTCGTCCTTGTGCTGCGGATGCAGGCCGATGCCTGCCCCTTTGTGCAGCACGCGTTTGCGCAGCACGAACGGCAGGCCCTCGGCGTCGGCGAAGAACGGGTAGGCCGTGGTCGGGCCCGCGCCGCCGTGCGGACCGGGCTGGAGGCGTGCGATATCGTCCTCATGCACGACCTGCGACGGTCGCTGGGGGTCGGCCCCCTGCCCTGCAGCGCCGTCGACATCGCAGTCGATGTCGCGCACCAGCGCGGGCTTCAGTTCCGGCTGCAACGCCACCCAGTCGCGTAGCACCAGGCACGCCACTGCCGTCGCGCCAGCGGTGCTGAAGTGGGTGCCATCGGCCTTCTGTTGTTCCGGCACGAACAGGAAGTACGGCTTCGCGCCCTGCTCGCCCAGCGCGCGGATCCAGCGCGTGGAACGATCATTGAGGTCGATCAGCGCGATGTCCTCGCGCGCGGCCAACTGCTTCATCGCCGCGGTGTATACCCCATGCGTGTCCAGCAGCGAACCAAAGTCGTACAGCAGTCGCGCCACCGGGGTGATCAAGATCGGCGTAGCGCCCTGCTCGCGTGCCAACTGCGCGTAGCGCATCAGGAAGGTGGTGTAGTCGCCGGCAGGATCGGTGTAGCGCGTGGGGTCTTCGAACTTCGCATCGTTGTGGCCGAACTGGATCAGCAGCACATCGCCTTTGTGGAGTTCACCGGCGATGGCATCCAGCCGCCCTTCGGCGATGAAACTGCGGGTGCTGCGCCCGCCCTTTGCATGATTGCGCACCTCGATGCGCGCCGGATCCAGATAGCTCTGCAGCATCTGCCCCCAGCCCGCCTGCGGCGCCCGCTCCGGCCCGTACGCGGCTGCGGTGGAATCCCCGGCAATGAACACCCGCACGGGCGCAGCGTGGACACCGGGAGCGACGATGGACAGAAGCAGGAAGAGCGTCAAACGCACGATGTGTACCTCGGCAATGCCGGCCTCCGGTCTGTATCTGGAGGAGAGCCCCCTGAGTCAGGGGGCGACCGCGAAGCGGTGGGGGTCTGGAGCGCCAGCGCGCTGGACACTGCAGGAGCAGTGTCCAACGTTGCATCGCAACGGCCCGAAGGGCGCCCGCCACGGATGGTGGGCGTCATGCGATGGTGCTAACGCGTTACCGCGCCAGCCAGCCACCATCAACCGGCAGCACCGCACCGTTGACGTAGTCCGACGCCGACGAGGACAGGAACACCGCCGCGCCGGCCAGGTCCTCCGGATTGCCCCAGCGTGCAGCGGGGATGCGGTCCAGGATCGACTTGTTGCGGTCTGCATCGGCGCGCAGTGCGGCGGTGTTGTCCGTCGCCATGTAGCCCGGTGCGATGGCATTGACGTTGATGCCCTTGCCTGCCCATTCGTTGGCCAGCAGCCGGGTGATGCCGGCGATGCCGCTCTTGCTGGCGGTGTAGGACGGCACGCGCACGCCGCCCTGGAAGGACAGCATGGAGGCGATGTTGACGATCTTGCCGTGGCCCTGTGCGATGAAGTGCCGGCCGGCTGCCTGCGAGATGAAGAAGGCCGACTTGATGTTGACGTTCATCACGTCGTCCCAGTCCTGCTCGGTGAAGTCCACCGCATCGGCGCGACGGATCAGCCCGGCATTGTTGACCAGAATATCCAGGCCACCCAGGCCCTCGATGGTTTCGCGCACGACGCGCTCCACCGGCTCGATGCTGATCAGGTTGGCTTCGATCGCCAGGCAGCGACGGCCCAGTGCGGTGATCTTCGCCACGGTGTCGGTCGGCGGTGCGATGCCGGCCACGGCCACGTCGGCGCCTGCGGCGGCCAGTGCCACGGCGATACCCTGCCCCAGGCCGGTATTGCCACCGGTGACCAGCGCGACCTTGCCTTCCAGACTGAACGGATTAGCCATTGATGCATTCCTTTTGGGTACGTGCCTTGCCGGCACGGATGACGGACCGCCGCCGGCCACCGGGCCGACGGCGATGCGGATGCCTTACTTGAGCTGGCAGATGTCCAGCACGTGCATGTCGGTGTAATCCAGGTTCTCGCCACCCATCGCCCAGATGAAGGCGTAGTTGCTGGTACCGGCACCCATGTGGATCGACCACGGCGGGGAGACCACCGCTTCGTTGTTCTGGATGACGATGTGGCGCTGTGCTTCCGGCTCGCCCATGAAGTGGTACACGCGGTCGTTCTGGCCCAGGTCGAAGTAGAAATACACTTCGCTGCGACGGTCGTGCAGGTGCGGCGGCATGGTGTTCCAGACGCTGCCCGGCTTCAGCACGGTCAGGCCCAGCAGCAGCTGCGACGACTGGCAGGTGGCCGGCACGATGTACTGGTAGATGGTGCGCTCGTTGCTGGTTTCCAGCGCGCCACGGTCCAGGGCCACAGCGTCCTTGATCGACAACGCCTTGGTCTCGAAGCGCGCATGCGCCGGGGTCGAGGCCAGGTAGAACTGCGCCGGGTTGGCCGCATCGTCCGAAGCGAACACCACGTCTTCGCTGCCCATGGCCACGTACAGGCCGTCCTTCGGACCCAGCGTGAACACGGTGCCGTCCACGGTGATGGTGCCGCTGCCGCTGCCGACGTTGATCACGCCCAGCTCGCGACGTTCCAGGAAGGCATGGCCGGCGGCCGAAGCCGGCTCGGTCTGCTTCGGCAGCGATACCGGACCGTTGACCGGGGCGGCGCCACCGAGCACGAAGCGCTCGTAATGGGTGTACTTCAGGGTCACCGCATCAGCGTTGAACAGGCCATCAAGCAGGTACAGGTCACGCAGGTCGTCATTGCTGGCGCCCTTGATGGCGTCGGGATGGGTGGCGTAATGGGTCTTGCAGTACATGGCTTCTCCAGAGCAGGGGGCGGGCCGATGGGTCGGCTCCCGCGCGGTTCGATGGCTAGTCTAGCGGTCATGGACACCGGTGTCATTTTGCAGCGCAAGGTAGCGCTGCGACGTGACGGGGGGTCCTTCAGTCGTCCTGCGGCGGCTGGCAGGAATCGCGCACGATCAAATGCGGGCGCACGCTGGCGATCTGCATGGCGGGCTGGCCGTCAGGCTGGATCAGCATCGCCGCGGCGGTGCGGCCGGTGTCCCGGGTGTGGCGGCGTACCGATGTCAGCGACGGCCACAGGCGCGAGGCCAGCGGGCTGTCGTCGTAGCCGATGATCGACAGCTCGCGCGGGATGTTGATACCTGCGCGCAGCGCCACCTTGTAGATACCAGCGGCCATTTCGTCGTTGCCGGTGAAGATCGCGGTCGGCCGCTTCTTGCCCAGCAGCAGCTTTTCCGCTGCGGCCACGCCGGATTCAAAGGTATAACCCGCTTCAACGATGCGGTCCTTCGGCAGCTCGATGCCGCGCTTTGCCAGCGCATCGATGAATCCCGAGGTGCGCTCGTGGGCGGAGCGATACGCGCTCGGTCCGGTGACCAGGGCGATATCGCGGTGCCCCAGTGACAGCAGGTAGTCGGCCGCTTCGGCCGCCCCATCGCGGTCATGGGTGACCACCATCTGCGAGGTCTCATCCAGCGGCAGCGAGGCGATGCGGGTAAACCGGCAGCCGATCTCCTGCAGCGCGTCGGCCAGGGCCTGGTCTTCGGATGCGCGTGGCACCAGGATCACCCCATGCAGCTTCTGCTGCTGCACGAAGCGGCACACGCCTTCGATATAACCGGGGCTGCGGCTGTCACAGGGGTGCACCACCAGCTCGAAACTGGAGCCCCTAAGGGCATCGAGTGCGCCGTACTGCATGTCCACGATGTACTGCGCGGTGGGGTTGTCGTAGACCATGCCGATCAGGAACGAGCGGCGGAAGGCCAAGCCACGCGCCAGCGGGTCGGGCGTGTAACCGACCTCGCGCATCAGGGTTTCGACTTTCTCGCGCGTGTCCTTGCGCACCAGCGGCGAGTTGTTGATGATCCGCGAAACCGTTTTCTTGGACACCCCCGACAGTCGCGCGATGTCATTGATCGTGGCCGCCTTGCCCTTCATCACTGCCGGCTTGACGGCATCGTTCTTGTTGCGCACTGACATGTCTTCAACCCGAGGTGTCCGAAGATTCTAGCCGCGCGCTCAGTCGAGCGCGCGGTAGCGGAAATTGCGGAAGGTGACGGCGCCGTCGCCGGCGGCGTAGATCGCCGGCTTGAGGGCCAGGAACTTGCCTGCCACATTGTGATGGTAACCGGACACTTCCATCTGAACCGGGTACTTCACCCAGGTCCGGCCGTCGGTGCTGGAGTGGATGGTGACGATGTGGCGGTTGTTGGTGACCCGCAGCCAGAGCTTGCCGCCGGTGGTGCTGGGTGCCAGCCGGGTGGGGCGCTCCTCGCCGTAGCGGTGCATGATGAACTTCTCGCCATTGCTGCCCACGCCCACGTACAGGCGGTCGCTGTAGTACAGCAGGGCGCCGCCCACTGCGCCGGGCGCGACGTCCATCTCGACCTCGAACTGGTAGGCCTTGTCACCGGCGATGGCGGTCAGCGGGGAGCTGTCACGCGGGGTCTCACCCTTGCCCTGCAGCACCAGACCCTTGCCGGTGAAGTCCAGCCGCTTGTATTCGTCCTGCGCCGGATTGAAGAAGGACCACTGCGGGCCGAGCTTGCCGCCAGTGAAACGGTCCGACAGGGCCATGCCGTGCTGGCCGACCGACTCGCCGGATGGCTTGCGCAGCGGCTGGCCGAGATCGCCGCCCTTGGCCACGAACCAGCCATCGGCGGTCCATTCGATGGGCTCCAGCAGGGCTTGGCGACCCAGCGTCCAGTACCCGTTCTCGTAGCCGTGATACATCATCCACCAGCGTCCGTCGGTGCCTTCGATCACCGTGGCATGGCCACGCGACCACCACGGCTCCGCCGCTGATTGGGTCCGCATGATCGGATTGTTCGGTGCATTCACCCACGGCCCGTGGATCGAGCGCGAGCGCGCGGTGATGACCATGTGGCCGGTAGGCGGCCCGGCGGTGCCGCCCACGGCGGTGGTCATGTAGTACCAGCCATCGCGGAAATTGATCTTCGGGCCTTCCTGCGCATAAGCCTCCACGTCCCAGCTTTCCGGATACTTCCAGCCGTCGTAGACGTGTTTGGGGGTGCCCACCACGCTCAGGCCGTCGTCGGCCAACTGCACGTAGTCGCCGCCACTGAGGAACAGGTAGCGCTTGCCGTCTTCGCCGACAGCGTGACCGGGATCGATGTACTTCTCCAGTCCGATGTCGATCGGCTCACTCCACGGCCCCTTGATGTCATCGGCCCACACCACGAAGTTGCTGCGCGTTTCACCGGTGCGCGCCGGGAAATAGATGTAGTAGCGGCCTTCGTGCTTGATGATGTCCGGCGCCCAGATCGCACCGACATTCTTCGTGATCGCATGCCCCAGGGGCTGCCAGTTGACCAGGTCGCGCGAGTGCCACAGCGGCAGGCCGGGATAGGCGTCGAACGAAGACAGGGTCAGGTAATAATCGTCGCCGTCCTTCAGCACCGACGGATCCGGTCGGTCGCCGGCGAACACCGGATTGAGGAACGTGCCGTTGCCCAGGTCCGCCTGGCGCTGGTTTTCGATGCCGCGCGTCCAGTTCGTGGCGGCTACGGGGCCTGCCGCAGTGGCAAGCGAGGTGGCCATCAGCAGGCCACTGGTCAGCAGGATCTTCAACGTGTGCTTCAACTGCATCGTGGTCCCTCCCAGGATCATGATTTCAAGAACGGAAGGGGGACGACCGCCGGCCGCCCCCTTCGCCTGCATTACGCGCGCAGCAGGTGCGGCAGCCACAACGACAGACCCGGGAAGAAGGCCACGATGAGCAGCACGCCCAAGGCCGCGAACCAGAACGGCCAGATGCTGCGCATGCTTTCACCCACGCTGATCTTGCCGATGGAAGTGCCGATGAACAGCACCGAGCCCACCGGCGGGGTCACCAGGCCGAGGCCACCGGCCAATACCAGCACCAGGCCGAAGTGGATTGGATCGATGCCGTAAGCCTTGGCGACCGGCAGGAAGATCGGCGTACAGATCAGGATCATCGGCGCCAGGTCCATGAAGGTGCCCAGCAGCAGCAGCATGATCACGATCATCAGCAGCACCATGAACTGGCTGTGTGCGAAGGACTGCAGGAAGTCCACTGCGGCCACCGGCACCTGCAGGAACGCCAGCAGCCAGCCGAACACCGCGGCCGTGGCGATCACGAACAGGATCACGCCAGTGCTGCGCGCGGCATGGATGACCGTGCCGAAGAACTCGCGCCACGGCAACTGCCGGTACAGCACGGTGGTGACCAGCAGGGCGTACACCACAGCAATGGCCGCACTCTCCACCGCAGTGAAGATACCGGCGCGGATACCCACGAATATCAACGCCACCAGGCCCAGGCCGGGCAAGGCGGAGAAGATGCGCAGGGCCACCGCGCGCCAGCCCGGGAACACCTCCACACCGTAGCCGCGACGACGCGCCACGATGTAGCCGGTGATCATCAGCGCCAGCGTCATCAGCAACGCAGGCACGATGCCGGCAGCGAACAGGTCGGCGATGGACAGGCCACCACCGGCAGCGGCCGAGAACAGGATCAGGTTGTGCGACGGCGGCACCAGCAACGCCACCAGCGCGGCGGTGATGCTGACATTGACCGCGAAGTCGCGGTCGTAGCCGCGCTTGACCATCTGCGGGATCATCGTGCCGCCCACCGCGGATACATCGGCGATCGCCGAGCCGGACACACCGCCGAAGAACAGCGAGGACAGGATCGACACCTGGCCCAGACCGCCGCGCATGCGACCGACCAGCGATGAAGCCAAGGAAATCAGGCGCTCGGAGATACCGCCGCGCATCATGATTTCACCGGCGAAGATGAACAGCGGAATGGCGATCAGCGAGGCCGAACCGGTACCGGCGGATATCTGCTGTACCAGCACGATGGTGGGGATTTCCAGGTACAGCAGGGTGGCCAGGGCCGCAGCGGCCAGTGCATAGGCGACCGGCACACCCAGCAGCAGCAGGCCGGCAAACACCAGGAAAAGCAGGGTAATACCCATCTCAACGATCTCCTTCAGCGTCAGCGTCGGCCACGACGGCGAGCGGGTAGTGCACCCGCCACGCGCGGTTGAGCGCGAACAACACCATCAACGCACCGCCCAGCGACAGCGGCAGGTAGTTGATGCTCTGCGGCAAGTTGGCCCCTGCGGTCTTGATGTCCAGTCCGTCCTGCAGCAGCACCATCGCCCACACGGCGATGAACCCGCCCAGCACGGCGATCACCAGTTGCACGAAGGTATCCACTACGCGGCGCAGGCCAGCGCTCATGTAGGCGGCCAGCAGGAAGAACCCGAAGTGGCGATTGGTATGCACGCCGCAGGCCGCACCCAGGCTCATCGCCGTGCTCAGCAGCAGCAGCGTCACCGGTTCGGTCCAGCTGGGCGAATCGTTCAACACGTAGCGTGCGAACACCTGCCAGCCCTGCACCACCACCAGCCCGAGCAGGGCGGCCACGGCGATGTAGATGGCGATGTCGGCAATGCGGTCCAGCAGGCGCTGGCCGGCACTCAGGGCGATCGGGGCGGTGCCCGTCGTCGTATCGGTCATGGCGGAATCCTCAGGCGAGATCGCGGATGCGGTTGACCATGGCGGCCAGCTCGGGCTGCTTCAGGTACTCCTGCAGCAGCGGATCAGCGGCCTTGCGGAATGCCGCCAGGTCCACCTCGTTGGTCTTGACGCCGAAATCGGTCACGGCCTTGCGCGCTGCGTCCTCCGATGCATCCCACTGCTGGCGCATCACGTTGACCGATGCACGGGCCGTGTCGAGCAGCAGCTGGCGATCAGCCGGTTTCAACTGCTCCAAGCTGGCGCGCGACATCAGCAACACGTCGGGGGCATACGAGTGGTCGCTCTGCGACCAGTAATGCGCGGCTTCGAAATGACGGCTGGAGTGGAAGCTGCGCATGTTGTTTTCCGCACCGTCGATCATGTGCGTTTCCATGCCCGAGAACGTATCGCCCAGCGACATCGGCGTCGGGTTCGCACCGAACAGGCGCATCAACTGGATGAAGATGTCCGACGATGCCACGCGCAGCTTCAGGCCGCGCAGGTCGTTCGGCTCCACGATGGGGTGCTTGGTGTTGTAGAAGCAGCGTGCGCCCGAATCGTAGATGGCCAGGCCGACAAGATCGCGCGTCTCGAAGCTGCGCAGCACCGCGTCGGCCACGCCGCCGTCCAGTGCGGCACGCATGTGCGCCACCGAGTTGAACACATACGGCAGGCACAGGGCCTGGGTGAGCGGGAATGCATTGTTGAGTGCACCGGAATACACACGGGTGATGTCGATGGCACCAAAGCGCGCCATGTCGATCGCCTCGGACTCGCGACCCAGCTGGCCGGAGTGGTACTGGCGCAGGCGCAGGCGGCCACCGGTTTCGCGGGCCAGGGTCTCGCCGATCCACTTCACCGCGGTCACGGTGGGGTAATCGGCGATATGGACATCGGTCGCGGTGAGCAGGTGCCCACCGGCCACGCTGTCGCCGGCTTTGCTGCAGCCTGCCAGGACCGGCACAGCAAGCGCGCCGAGGCTGGTGGCAAGGAAGTTTCTACGTGTGATCATCTGCGCCCTCCCGCGCGTGTTCACCTGGCCGGCGCGGTCATCCCGCTGCCACGGCCCGGCAGGCAATGTCTCCGAAACCAGCGAACCGCACCACTGCCGTCTGGCCTACGCTGATGTCGTGGATACCGGTCGCATTGCCGGTGGCGATGAGTTCGCCGCGCTTGAGCGGGCGGCCACGCTTGGCCGAGCGGGACAAGGCAAAGGCGATGGCGGTACGCAGGCCGCCGGGAAGACGCGTTGCACCACCGGTGCCGACGACCTCACCCTCGATCAGCGTCTCCGCGCGCAGTTCGCTGTCATCGCGGGTGGTCCAGTCGGTGATTTCCGGCCCCAGCAACAGCCCGTTGTTGTTGCCGAAATCAGACACCACCACCAGCGGGCCGAGAATGTTGATGGTCGCCAGCGGGCTGCTGGCCACTTCCACGCCGATGTACAGGCGCGCCGGCAGCGCTTCGGCCTGCTCGGGCGTCCACTCCAGCTGATCAGCCGGTGCATCTTCAAGCAGTTCGATCACGTACTCGGCCTCGACTGCGGCGAAACCGCCTTCGAAGACCGGAATGTCGAGAACTGTTCCACCGGTAGCATTCTGCAGCCGATTGTTGAAGATCGGGCCCAGCAGGCGGTCATCGCCGGACACATCGCGGCGCTCTTCGGCGATGTAGCCGACCTTCCAGCCCACTACGTCATGGCCCCACTCGGCGATGGCCAGGTCCTGCACGTGGTACGCGGTGACCAGGTCGGCGGGGATCGTGCCGGGGAAATCAGGCAGGGAAGCGCCTGCACGACGCGCGCCGGTAAAGGCGCTGGCGATGGCGGCCGGGTCGGCCGGTGCGGTTGGCAGGTCCATGTTGCCGGGTTCGTTGCTCAAGGAGGCTCTCCCTTTGGCGTTGTTGCGCTGCGCATCGACAGCGTTCGGATGACGTGTATATGGTAAACCGGTGTCATCTGGCAATGTGCAGTGCGTCAGAAGGCATTCCGGGGTCCGCCCGCAACGACCCGTCCTTCTGTCTGGAGCCTTGCGCCATATGAGATTGCCGTTGTTTCTGCTGCCGTTGTCGCTGATCTCCGCGATGTCGTTGTGCGTATCCGCCGCTGCAGCGCAGCGCGCCGTGTCGACGGTCGAAATGGCGGCCGACGAGGCACCGGGCGAGCGCATCCCGCTGTGGCCCGCAGGCCAGGTTCCGGGCGAGCAGGGCACCGCCCGCCCGATGCATGTGGTCGAACGCAGCACCGACCCGGCCCGGCCTGACCGCTATGTCGACCAGGTGGACGCCCCGTGGGTGGTGGTGCATGCGCCTGCGCGACCCAACGGCAAGGCCGTGCTGGTCATCCCCGGCGGCGGCTACCAGCGCGTGGTGATCGACAAGGAAGGCACCGAACTGGTTCCGGACTGGGTGGATCGTGCGGGCTACACGTTGTTCGTGCTGCGCTACCGGTTGCCGCAGCAGGGCCGTGATCACCAGGCCGCACTGGCCGACGCGCAGCGCGCGCTGCGCAGGGTGCGCGCCATGGCCTCCGGCCGCGGGCTCGACCCGGATGACATCGCCGTGATGGGGTTCTCCGCCGGTGGCCACGTCGCCGCGCGGCTGGCAACCGGTTTCGATGCCGCCGCGTATCCCCCCCGCGACGCCCAGGATGCGCTCAGTGCCAGGCCGTCACGGGTCGTGCTGGTCTATCCCGTGATCGACATGGGCACGCACGCGCACAGCGGCTCGCGGCAGCGCCTGTTGGGTGAGCATCCCGATCGTGCCCTGCAGGACACGTTCTCCCTGCAGACGCAGGTGCGCCGGGACATGCCGCCCACGCTGCTGTTGCATGCAGCTGACGATGCAGTGGTCAGCGTGGACAACAGCCTGCTGATGGCGCGTGCCCTGGCCGGTGCAGGTGAGGAGTACGAACTGCATGTATTCGCCCACGGTGGCCACGGCTTCGGCATGCGGGCACCGGTAGATTCCACCACGGCCCTGTGGCCGCAGATCGCGCAGCGCTGGCTGCAGCAGCCGACTCGCAAGGAGCAGCCATGACCGACCTCGCCGACCTGCAGCGCCGCCGCTTCCTCAGCGACAGCGCACGCTGGGCCTTCGCCGCGGCGACGGCTGCCGCATTGCCCAGCGCCTTCGCCCAACCTGCGGCGCGGACGGACAACCAAGTGCTGGCCCGTGTGCGGGGCGGGCGGGTGCGGGGCCAGCGCGAGCACGGCATCAACGTGTTCCGTGGCCTGCGCTACGGTGCAGATACCGCCGCGTACCGCTTCCAGCCGCCGCGCGCCGAGCTCCCTTGGCGGGGCATCGCCGATGCCCTGGAGTTCGGCAGTGCCGCGCCGCAGGGCGGCAAGGAGGGGCCGGGCAGCGAAGACTGCCTGTTCCTCAACGTGTGGACGCCTGCGCTGGGCGATGGCGGCAAGCGGCCGATTCTGTTCTATATCCACGGCGGCGGCTTCAATAACGGCTCCGGCAGTGATCCGCTGTACGACGGCAGCGCCCTATGCCGTCGCGGTGACGTCGTGGTGGTGACCGTCAACCATCGGCTCAACTTGTTTGGCTATCTGTATCTGGGCGCGATGGGCGACCCACGCTATGCCGCATCCGGCAATGCAGGTCAGCTCGACCTGGTGCAGGCCCTGCAGTGGGTGCGCGAGCACGCCGCGACCTTCGGCGGCGATGCGGCCAACATCACCGTGTTCGGACAGTCCGGTGGCGGCGCGAAGATCGCCACGTTGATGGCGATGCCGGCAGCGAAGGGACTGTTCCAGCGCGCGTGGACGATGAGCGGGCAACAGGTGACGGCCGCGGGACCACGCGCCGCCGCGCAGCGCACCGACATCGCCATGAAGGCGGCAGGGGCAGACGACATCGATGCGCTGCTGCGCCTGTCACCGGCCGCGCTGCTGGCAGCGGGCAAGGCACGCGATCCGTCGCGTGTGGAGAACAGCAGCCTGTATGTCGGCCCGGTGCTGGACGACGTGGTAGTGCCGGTGCATCCCTTCTTTCCCGACGCCCCCGCGCAGTCCGCTCACATCCCGATGGTGATCGGCAATACGCGCGATGAGACCCGCGCGTTCCTCGGCAATGATCCGGCCAACCATGAACTGACATGGGACACGCTGCCGGCGAAGCTGGAGCAGGAGCAGTACGTTGACCTGCGGCCGCAGCGCGTCATCGACGCCTACCGGCGCATGTATCCGCAGTACACGCCGTCGCAGGTGTTCTTCGCAGCCACCACCGCAGGCCGTTCGTGGCGTGGGGCCGTGGAAGAACTGGAGGCGCGTGCGCGCCAGCCGGTCGGGGCCGCACCCACCTGGGCCTACCAGCTGGACTGGGGCTCGCCGCTGGATGGCGGGCGGTTCGGGGCGTTCCATACGCTGGACATCCCGTTGGTGTTCGACAACGCCGGTCAGCCCGGCTCGCGCACCGGCGACGGTCCGGACGCGACGGCGGTCGCCGCGATGATGAGCAGCGCACTCATCCACTTTGCCCGCACCGGCGACCCCAACCATCGGGGCATCGCACGTTGGGAACCGTATGACCTGCCGCGCCGGCAGACCCTGCTGTTCGATACGCGCAGCCAGCTGGCCGATGATCCACGTGGCGGCGAGCGCGAACTCTATCGGCAGGCGCCCTTCATGCAGCGCGGCACGTTCTGAGGCGCTGCTGCGCGTGTTTCCCGTTTCCGCCAACCGCTGCCGAGCATGGCTCGGCGACCACGGGATCTCGTCCCGTGGGTGATGACCGCAGGTCGTCGCGCTGTTGCCGCTGCGCTCGCCGAGCATGGCTCGGCGCTACCGGAGTTCCGTCGATGTCGAACCGTCGCTGCGTGTTGTCCCTGCTTGTTCTCTTCGCTGCGTTGCCTGCCATGGCGGGCGACAGGCCGCTGCCCGCGCCCATCCGGGCGAGCAAGATCATCCTGGTCGGGGACTCGACCACGGCGGTGCAGGGCGGGTG
Organism: Stenotrophomonas sp. 169; assembly: GCF_014621775.1. Lineage (NCBI taxonomy): Bacteria > Pseudomonadati > Pseudomonadota > Gammaproteobacteria > Lysobacterales > Lysobacteraceae > Stenotrophomonas > Stenotrophomonas sp. 169. Next base: position 46,198 of record NZ_CP061204.1, on the reverse strand, counting down.
GGGGCCACGCTTCTGCGGCGACCATGTCACCTCCTTCGCGGCCTGCATCAATCTGGCTCGCGGTGGGCGCAGTACGTACAACTACCGTGCTGAAGGGTCGTGGCCACTGGTGGAGTCGGAGATGCGCGCACCGGGTTATGCCACCACGTGGGTGCTGATCCAGTTCGGGCACAACGACCAGCCGGGCAAGCCCGGACGCTCCACCAACCTGCAGCACGAGTTCCCGGACAACCTGCGGCGTTATGTGCAGGAGGTACGGGCCGCGGGTGCCGTGCCGGTGCTGCTGACACCACTCACCCGCCGACAGTTCGCCGATGGCCGACTGATCGATGACCTTGCCCCCTGGGCCGATGCCGTACGGCGGGTAGCGCGCGAGCTGGATGTTCCGCTGGTCGACCTGCATGCGCGCAGCCGGGCGCTGGTGCAGGCGATGGGTCCGGTCATGGCGATGACACTCGCCCAGGCACCCGCCTCCCAGCCGCAGGTGGCGGCCGCGCTGTCGGGCACCACCGTGGATGCGGCCGCAGCCGCAGTGGGCGCCGGGGCCGCTGCACAGAACGCGCTGATCGAGCCGATGGGCCAAGCCAAGCGAGCCTTCGACTACACCCACCTGGGAGACGACGGTGCGGCGGTATTCGCCACGGTGGTGGCCGAGGAGCTTGCGCGTACGGTGCAGCCGATGCGCCCGCTGCTGCTGCCGTGAGACGTCATCCGGCCAAGCGGCGGCGCCCGATGGGTGGATAACGACTGAAACCCGCACTTTTCGCTCGTATTCCGGCTGTAAAGGCCGTGCGAACGTTCTGCGGACCGATGTGGCCTAGACTGGGTGCATGCAAGTGCAGTCGATCCCCTCCGGTTTCCGTGGCAAAGACAAGTTGATTTCGGCGCTGGATGCGGCGGTCGACCAAGGCGATGCTGCGTCGATCACCGCGGCCCTGCAGCAGACGCTGCGCAGTGTCATCCGCGATCCGTCCATCGAGCTGCCGGCCTGCGTCCATCGTCCCGTGCAAGGCCGCTATGCGCGGCGCGAACTGCATCGCAGCCCTACGCTGGGCTACAGCGTGATCGCCATGTGCTGGGGCCCGGGGCAGGGTACGCCGCTGCACGATCACGACGCGATGTGGTGCGTGGAAGGCGTATGGCGGGGTGACCTGGTCGTCACCCCGTATGCGCTGCTGGAGCAGGACGGCGACCGTGCCCGGTTCGCCGCGCAGGCACTGCTGTATGGCGAACGGGGCAGTGCCGGCAGTCTGATTCCACCGCACGAGTACCACACACTGCGCAATGCCAGCAGCGAAGAGATCGCGGTGTCGGTGCACGTGTACCAAGGCCCGATGGAACGCAGCACAGTGTTCGAACCGATCGGCGATGGCTGGTACCAGGCGCGCGTGCACGCGCTGGACAGCGACGCCTGACCCGGCACCCGGCGGTGCGCCCGGCTGACTGATTTCTGCAAGCCTGCGTCCCATGGCGCTCTGTAGGATTTTTTACAGACACCGGAGGAGCGCACCAGCGCCATGGACCTTGCACATTGCCTGCTGGACCGACGCGACTACACGGCGGTCCAGTTCCAACAGCTGACACTGCCCGACCTCGGCGCGAAGCGACGCAACCTGGTATGCATCACATGCGGGCAGCAGGCGTTCTTCCGCAAGCCCAGTGCAGATGGGCGGGCCGCCTGTTTCGGTGCGCGCCCGCATGCTGCTGGCTGCAGCATGGCGGCGGAGGATGCGCTTCGCGTCGAGAGCGCGATCGGTCCCGATGAAGCGATCATCCGCAACACCGATGTCCTGGTGGTCGATTTCAACTTTGGTGCATCGAGTTCGTCACCGCCAGCCTTGCCTGAGGGGCAAGGCTGACGGCCAGCGGCCGTCACTACCCTCACGCTCAGGGTAGGTCGGCCACGTTGTTCAGGCGCGTGACTTCCTCGCCATCGTCGGCCAAGGCCACGCGTACGCGCAGGCCACGGCGGTCGCCTGCAGGCAACGGCAGGGCGACGGTGGTCGTGCGCGGCTGCAGATCACTGGGCGCGTCCATCGCCGGCACTTCGATACGCGCGATCTCACGGCCACGCGCATCTTCCAGCACCGCCACACCGGTTCCCGTGCCCACATGCCCCAGGCTGTGGACGATCACGTGCACCTGCCTTCCATCGACCCGCACGTCGCCCCGGCCAATGCCCAGGTCAGGACGTTGCTCCACGGGGGAGCCGGCACGGATGCGCTCGAACTCGAACACTTCGGTCCTGCCCGGCTGGAACTTCAGCGGCGTGCTGACGCTGGTTTCCAGCATCACGTCGCGTTCGCTCACCTTGCCGTCGATCTTCCCGTCGCCGTTGGCGTCCACGCCGCTGCGCACCCGCCAGGTGCCGCTGGCCACGTTCCAGCCGGTCATGTCCACGGTGATCGCCTGCTTGGCCAGGTTGTAGCTGGTGACGGTGAAGCGTTCGCGTGAGGGCGCATGGACCAGCAGCGCCACCTGTTCGGCCGCATCGTCGCGGTCGAAGCGCCAGCTCACCGTGTGCCCCGGCCAGCTCTGGTTGCGCTTCAGGGCGATACCCCCCAGGCGGGCACGCTGCAGGAACTCGCTCGGTGCCTCCACCCGGTCCGACCACCAGTGGCCGTCGGTATTCATGTACTCGCGCTGCGCCTTGGCCTGGATCCCCTCGGCGTGCAGGGCCTCGATGTACTTCACATCGCCGCTGGCCTGCCATGCCATCACGCTGGCGAAGCCGGTCTTGCCACTGTCTGCATCGGCAGTCAGCTTCGGATACCAGTCCTGCTGTCGCCCCAGCACCTCCACGTAGTTCTCGCCGAGGTTGGACAGCGCACCGGGTCCACCGCGCTCCACGCGGTAGTCCAGCGCCTTCAGGTACTTCTCATCGCCCGTCCAGCGCCACGCCGCCCAGAAGGTGTGCATGATGTCGCCGCTGCCGGACCCGTTGTTGAGTTCACCGCCGCGCACCTTGCCGGTGGCCCAGTTGATCTCGTTCGGCAGCGCCCAGCGGCCCTTGTCATCGGTATAGGCGTGGGCGAGGTAGCCATCGGCCAGGCCGGTGACCAGGCGTCGGCTGCTCGGATCGGCATTGAACTGCCCGAGCAGGAAGGCGGGGTGCAGCACCGGGAACGAATACGGTTTCTGCCACTGCCAGTTCGGCTCGCGGTAGACCTTGTTGCCGCCGAACCAATTGCTGGAGAACAACAGGTGGCCCTGCGGGTTGGTCAGGATGATCTTCTCGTCGAAGGCCTTCACTGTCTCCATCAACCGTTCCACGGTCAGCGGATCACCCCAGTTGAGGTACAGCATGGCGCTGTTGGTGTTGATGCCTTCCTCGTAGGCGTGCAGCTCGTCGGTTTCGATGGTGCTCAACCCGTTGCTGAACATGCCATTGCGGTACACCGCGTCGGACAGCGCGGTCAGCGAGGCGTTCAACCGGTCCGGCTGCACACCCATCAGGGCCAGGCCCGGCCACTGCTGGGTCAGGTCCGAATCGTCGGAGATGCCGCCGCCGAAGTCACCGTACGGCACCTGCCGGTGTTCGATCCACCAGTCGATGAAGCGCCGCACATAGGCCAGGTCCTGGGTCTGGTTGAATGCCCATGCCGGCACGCCCTTGGGCACTTCCGGGGCAGTGAACGGCGGTCGGCCCTGGCTGTTGTAGCTGATGTAGTTCCAGTACAACCGGCCCAGCTGGTGATCCGGATCCACCCGCAGCAGGTCACTCAGGTCGGCGTAAACGCGGGCGTACAGGCGCTGCCGCTTGGAGGTGGTGTGTTCCTCCACGAGGAAACCCCAGTTGTCTCGCACCTGGTTGAAGCGGTCTGCGACGTGCTCGGCGATCGCTTCGCTGCGCGGCTTGAACACCATGCGGATTTCCGCGCCGTCCAGCGCGCGTGCGTCGAAGCCGGGAGCCGCCGAGGCGATGCTCAACCACAGGCTGTCGGCGGTGAGGATGCGGTCGCGCAGGTCCAGCCACAGCGTGCGTTTCTTGCCGGGTTGCACCGAGACCGATACATCGATCATGTCGCGGGCCGGCCAGATCGGATCCTTGATGCGGATGTTGAGCGGGATCAGGCCGTCATGGGTCGCCGGCAGGTCCAGCGCCGGCAGGTCGATGGCCACGCCATCCAGGCCGTCATGCATGTTTTCCCAGCTGTGCGCCCAACTGCGGATCAACGGCTGGTTGGCCGGTGCATCACCCACGCCGGACGGGATCAGCACGTGCACGATGGGCAGCGGCTGGGCAGGCAGCGTATCGGAACCGCGACGGCGCGAACCGGCCCCCTTGGGCAACGCCATCACCGTGCTGCGTTCGGCCACGGGGTAGCGGCCGTCGATGTAGTGTCGCAGCGTGTCCAGGTTGGTGTAGTCAGGCAGGGCCTGGCTGTCCACCACATAGGTCTGCTTGACGCTGCCGTCCGGCTCACTGCCTTCGCCCACGTGATAGGCCCAGATCTCCTGGATCGGGGTTTCCTGTTCCACGTTGCTGAAGCGCAGCACGCCACCCTGCTGGGTGGGGATGTCATCGACGCTGCGCACCACGCCGCGCGGGCGCTGCAGCACCGTTGTGGTCGCGCTCTGCGCATCGGCGCCGTGGGCCAAGGTGCCGAACGCCGCGCCACGCACCTCGATGCGGTTCACCGGTTCGCCATCGGGCAGGGTCAGGTCCAGGTGCTGCCCGGCCTCTACATAGGTGTTCCAGTCCGGCAGCTGGAAGTAATCGTTGCGTCCCGGCAGGCGCGAGCGGTTGTAGACCCCCGGCCAAGTGGTTTCGGCGATGCCATCGGTGGCCTTCCACATCCACTGCTTGAGGTCCTTGGTATCGGCGAACTCGATCTTGCGTATGCGCGTGCCTGCGGCGGCCAGTGCCGGCGGAGCCGCACTTTCCCAACCGAAGCGATGCCGCCATGCGCGCTGGTCTGCCGACGCCACGACGGCCGTCGCCGGTGCCTTGCCTTGCGCCAGTGCAGCTACCGCCGGTCCATCCAGCATGCGGTCGAAGACGCGGATGTGCTGGAAATCGCTGCCGCGCAGGAAGTTGTAGCGGCTCTGCACCTGATAGGGCGCCATCACCCGCCCGGCCAGGCCCAACTGGTCCAGCGCGGCATCGTAGTCGCCCCTGGCATCGACCCGCGCGACTTCCTTGCCATCCACGAACAGACGCACCCCGTGGTCTTCGTCCCAGGCGAACGCCAGGTGCACCCACTGCGCCGGGGCCGGGTTCTGCGGCAGCGCGAACGACACCCGGGTGCGCGCCAGGTTGGCATCGGTGACGAACGCATCGAAGCCGTGTCCGTTCCAGTCGATGCGCAGCCACGCCATGTCCCAGCTGCTGTGGTCGGCATAGCCCACGCGGAAGATCACGAACGGTGCTTCACCGACGGCATAGCGCGATCGCCAATCGAAGGCCAGCGTGCCGCGCTGCGCCAGGATGTTGCCGGGTGCATCCCACGACAGCACGCCATCGTCTTCCCACTGGATCGCCTTGCCGCGTGCACCGTCATCAACCACCTTCACCTTGTCGCGGAAGTTGGGTACCGGATCGCCCTGCGCCACCTCAGCTTCCAGGCCGTGGTTCGCATCCACGTGGAACAGCAGCGCGGGTGCCTCTGCGGCGAGCGACGGCGCAACGAACAGCGCGGTGGCCAGGGCCAGCAGGCGGCGACGGGGCAGGCGGGCGAGGGCAGTGGGACGGTGGGGCATGGAACCTTCCTTTCAACAGCGGGCGACGGTGGGCGCGTGGTGCAGGATCAGAACTTGTAACGCAGGCCGAGGTAGTACTGGCGCCCGGTCTGGGTGTAGCGGTCCGGCAGGGAAAGCGCGGAATCCACGTAGCGTTCGTCGGCGGTGTCCAGCAGGTTGATCGCCTCCAGGCTGACGGTCAGCTGCTTGTTGAACTTCCACGACATGTTGAAATCGACGTTCTCCACGCTGTACTTGCCGGTGACATCCGCCGTGGCGAGCGCATTGCCATCCAGGTCGCGGATGTTCTCCTGCGCCAGGATCTGGTTGATGTAGGCATCGCGGTAGCTGGTGGATACGCGCGCACTGAAGCGCCCGTCGTCGTAGTACAGGGTGGCGTTGTACGAATTGGGCGACAGGTTCAGCAGGTCGTTTTCCGTGTACGTGGTGACGATGGTGTTGCCGCTGCCGGAGCTGAAGAGGTACTGGATCTTCGAATCGACGTGGGTGTAGTTCAGCTGGATGCCGAAGTTCTTCCAGAAGCCGGGCAGGAAGCTGAAAGGCTGCTGGTACGTCAGCTCGTAGCCCTTCAGCGGGCCACCCGGCGTGTTGAAGTAGCTCTGCACGTTGAACAGCGTGTTCGGGCTGAAGCCGGCCGGCAGCAGGTCCAGCGAATAACCCATGTCGTCCCAGGTGGTCAGCAGGCGGGTACGCTGCACATAGGTTTCGATGTCCTTGTAGAACACCGCGGCCGACAGCAGCGCGCCTTCGCTGAAGTACCACTCCGCACTCAGGTCGTAGTTGGTGGAGCGGAACGGGTCCAGCTTGGGATTGCCGAGGTTGATCGAGTAGTACCGGTCTTCATCAAGGAAGGCGCTCGGCCCGCCGCTCACGCTCGGCGACAGGTTGGACAGGGTGGGGCGGGCCATCGTCTTGGCCGCACCGAAGCGCAGCACCACGCTGTCCGTCACGTCCCAGGCCAGGTTCAACGACGGCAACCAGTCGTCGTACTGATGGCCGACGCGGGTTCCCACCAGCAGGCGTTCGCCGGCGTCGGCGGTGGCGCTCGCCACGCCCAGGAACGGCTGGCAGGCCGCGGACAGATCGCCGCTGCTGGCCGCCTGGCACGGCGCATAGCCATCCGCGGTGATCTGCGTCTGCACGTAGCGCATGCCGATGTTGCCGCGGAACGGTCGGCCCCACAGGTCGGTGTTGAAGTCGAGTTGCAGGTACGTCGCGTAGCTCTTCTCGTTGACGTCGAAGTTGTTGTTCGACGAACCGAAGTGGCCCACACCGGCGAGGCGGTAGTCGCCCCCCAAGCTGCCGGTATCGCAGTTGCAGTAGATGTCCAGCAGCTCGGCGACGCGCTTGAAATCAGGGATCAACCAGCTTGACGGCGTGGCCGTGTCCAGCCCCTTGCCGAAGCCATTGAGCGTGCTGCTGAGGTCGCCGATGCCGGTGCCGCCGGGCAGGGCCTGGGCCAGCCGTCCGTAACTGATGTTGCGGTACTCCTGCGTGCTCATGTCGTAGTCCTTGTAGGCAAGACCACCACGCAGGGTGAACGTCGGCGAGACAGTGAAGGTCAGGTCGACCTTCGCCGTATCGAACTGGTTGTCGACGTAGTTGGGGTTCAACCGCACTTCGCTGATGTTGCTGCCGCGCGCGGTGCCATTGGCGTTGACCGGGGCGGTGCCATAGCCCAGCCACTGCCAGGCGTTGGGATCATTCAGCGCGAACGGGAAGCCCATCGACGGCAGGCTGGCATTGTTGCGTGCATCGAAGACGAACCCGTCCAGATTGCTGTTGTCGAAACTGACCATCGAGAACACCGGGCGCTCGAAACTGGACGAAGAGTGGCCCACCAGCGCGTCGAGGCGTACCGCATCGTTGAAGCGGTGTTCGAATTCGAGGCTGACCTGCTTGAACTCGGTGCTCTCTTCGATGGACGTCGATTCCGTGCGGAAGTCCACGTTGTCGAATACGCCGTAGACCAGGCGGTTCTGGTCGTCGACCTGGGCCTCGCGTACCGCGATCTGGGTCTTGCCACCGTACTGCGCGGTGCGGTGCAGGTTGGCACCCAGCGAATCCTCGCGCTGGTCCTTGTCCAGCTTGGAGTACATCAGGTCCAGGTTGAGCAGGCTGTCGTCGCTGAACTTGAACTGCAGGGCGCCGGTGATGCCAAGGCGCTCGAGCTCATGTTCGGTGCGGACATAGCGCGGATAGCGCGGAATCCACGCGTTGGTCGCGGTCTCGTACGCGGCGATGTTTTCCGCTGTCGCTGCGGGACGGTCCAGACCGGTGCCGCAGTGTGCGGCATCGATGCCATAGCTGCCCCAGCCGTTGTTACGGGCCTGGTTGGCCGCGCTGCCCACACCTGCAGCCGTCTCGTTTGCCAAGGGATTGCGCGGCGTCTGCGGGTCATACCCCAGTGGGCTGCAGAAACCGTACGTCCCGTTGTTGGTCGCCGTGGGCTGGTTCGAATTGCGATGGTTGCCGTGCTCCCAACGGACCGGGTTGTAGCCTTCTTCGAAGATGGTGCGCTTGCTGTAAGCCACCGACATCAGCGCGCCGAAGCGGCCGTCGGCCCAGGTGTTGCTGAGCAGCGCCGATACGCGCGGGTCCTTGCTGCGCGACAGCTCGTTGAAGCCGTACTGGCCGTTGAGCGACGCCTGGAACCCGTCGAAATCGAACGGACGCGACGCACGCAGGTCGACCGTGGCACCGAGTGATCCTTCGTCGGTCTGCGCGGACTGCGTCTTGCTGACCTTGACCCGGCTGAAAAGCTCGGAGGCAAAGGTGTTGAAATCGAATCCGCGGCTGCGGTTGACGCCGGCGGTACCGCTGCCCGCGGTGGACAGCGCTTCCAGGCCGTTGATGCGCACGCGGGTGAAGTCCGATCCCAGCCCACGGACGGATATCTGCTGGCCTTCTCCGCCCTCGCGGTCGATCGATACACCGGCGATGCGCTGCATCGACTCGGCCAGGTTGAGATCAGGGAACTTGCCGATGTCTTCGGCATAGATGGCGTCGACCTGCTCGACGCTGTAGCGCTTTTCATCCAGCGACTGCTGCAGGCTTTCGCGGTACGTCGCCTTGACTTCCACCTTGTCCAGATCGACGGCGTTGGGTGCGCTGGCAGCGGCCTCCGGTGTCTGCTGCGCGGCCGCGGTGCTGGTCAGTACCAGGCCGATGGAGAGTGCGAGCAGCGTGAACGGCGTACGGCCGGCACGGTGGCGTGGGTGTGACAGATCCATGTTGTAAGCCCCTCCCAGGGTGTCCTCAAAGCGTGCGTGTGTACTGCAGGCGATGAACCGGCCTCCACCGGATCACTGCCTCGGCGCAACGTCTTGCTGACACCGCAGGTCACGGGAACGTAGCAAAGCACTCACGGCGCAGCATCTTGCGCCGCAGCAGCAGGCCACGGTGTCGGGATCGTCGGCGTTGCACCTGGCGGCGGCGTGGTTGCCACGCCGCCGCTTCGGTCGGTGGATCAGAACTTGTAGCGCACGCCGAGCAGGAACTGGCGGCCGGTTTCGGTGTACTGCAGCGGCAGCTGGCCGGTGAGCGGCGAACGCACCCACTCGTCGGACGCTTCGTTGGTCAGGTTGACACCTTCCAGGGTCAGCTCGAGCTGGTCGCTGACCTTGTAGCGCAGCGAGGCGTCGATCATCGTGGTGCCGGTCATGCCGTGCACGCCGTCCACGTTGAAGCCGGTTTCCTGGCCCGGTGCCTGGGTCAGGTAATCGTCGCGGTTGGTGGCCGACACACGGCCGGACCAGGTGTCACCTTCATAGAACACCGTGGCGTTCCACGAGGTCGGCGACAGACCGGTCAGGTCGTTCTTCATCACGGCCTGGCCCTGGCCATTGAGGTACTGGATCTTCGATTCCACCCAGGTGTAGTTCAACTGCACGCCGAGGTTGGACCACTTGCCCGGCAGGAAGGTGAAGGGCTGGGTGTAGTTCGCTTCCACGCCATGCAGCTCGCCGCCGGGGGTGTTGAGCGGGATGCTGAAGGTGAACTCGTCGTTGACCGTGGCACCGGTGCCGTCCAGCAGGCTGGCCGGCAGGCCACTGGTGGAATACGGGCGCACATCGCGGGTGGTCTGCACGAAGGACTCGATGTCCTTGTAGAACAGGCCCAGGCCGAGCATTGCGCCTTCGTTGAAGTACCACTCGAAGCCGAGGTCGACGTTGGTGGCGCGGATCGGATCCAGGTTCGGATTGCCGCCGGCCACGGTGCGGGCGCCGCCGGCCACTGCCACGGTCACGCCGGGGGTCAGGTTGCCCAGGCCCGGACGGGTCATCACCTTCGCCGCGCCGAGGCGGATCAGGAAGTCCGGTGCCACTTCGGCGACCAGGTTGAACGAGGGCAGCGTGTCATCGTACTTGCGGTTGCTGGTGGTCAGCACCGGCACGCCACCGACGGTCGCGTAGCCGTTGGATTCCTGCTTGGTCTCCACGTAGCGCACGCCGAAGTTGCCGGACAGCGGGATCGATCCGAGGTCGGTGGAGAACTCGCCCATCAGCCACACGCCGCGGTCCTTCTCTTCCACGCTGCGGCTGTTGTTCAGCCGCGGCGCGACGGCGAAGGTGCCGGTGTTGCTGTAGATGTCGAACAGGTCGGCTACCGCGTCCAGGTTCGGCACGACCCAGTTGGACGGATTGCCGGTGATGCCCTTCAGGCCTTCCTGCTGGGTGTATTCCGGCGGCACGATCAGGCCGCTGCCCGGGAAGGTCGGCACGGCCAGCTCGCTGGCGCGACGCAGTTCCACGGTGTTGAAGCTGTAATCCTTGGCCAGCACGCCGCCCTTCAGGCGGAAGCCCGGGCTGATGTTCCAGTTGAAATCCAGCTGCGCGGTGTCGAAGTCATTGTCCACCGACTGCGGACGCAGACGGATCTCGGCCAGGGTCCAGCCGTTCGGGTTGGTCGGGTCGATGCCGTAGTTGAAGGCTGGCAGGTTCTTGTTGCCGCGGTAGTCGTAGCTGTACCCGTCGACATCGAACTTGTCCATGATGACCGTGGTCTGCACCGGGTTCTCGTGGGACGAACGCGAGGTGCCCAGCTTGCCGGTGATCTGGAAGGCTTCGCTGAAGCGGTGCTCCAGGTTCAGGCTGACCTGCTTGAAGTCGGTGCTCCACTCGTCGTGGCGGTTCTCGCTGCGGATGTCCACGTTGTCGAACGCGCCGTAGACCAGCGCGTTGTTGCGGATTTCGCCGTCGCGCACGATCGTCTGCGGCTTGCCGGCACCGGAGCGGCTGAAGGAAATGGCCTCGATGTAGTGCTCATCGCGGTCGGCATCGATCTTCGAATACAGCGCGTCGAGCGACAGCTCGGTGCGGTCGGTCGGCTTCCACTGCAGCGAGCCGGTGACGCCCAGGCGCTCCTGCTTGTGCTCCATCTGCACGTAGCGCGGGAAGCGCGGGTGGAACACATTGGCTCCGCGCGCGGCGGCGAACGGCGAGCTGGCAGCGAAGCCACCGTTGCTCGGCCCGTTGGCCCAGCGGCCGGTATTGGAGCCTTCTTCCAGCGCCTGGCGCTCGGAGTAGGCCACCGACAGCAAGGCACCGAAGGTGCCGTCAGCGAAGGTGTTGGAGATAAGCGCCGCCATGCGCGGATCCGCTTTCTGCGCCATGTCGTTGTAGCTGGCCTGGCCGCTGGCAGCGAAGGTGAAGCCTTCGTAGTCGAACGGACGCGCGGTGCGCAGATCGACGGTGGCGCCCAGCGAACCTTCTTCCACGTCGGCCGAGGCCGTCTTGCGCACGATCAGCTGCGAGAACAGATCCGAAGCAAACACGTTGAAGTCGAAACCACGGCCACGGTTGGTACCACCGCTCTGGTCGCCGGCACCGACGGTCGCCAGGGCCTCCATGCCGTTGATGCGCACGCGGGTGAAGTCCGGGCCCAGGCCACGCACCGAGATGCTGCGGCCTTCGCCGCCATCGCGGGTGATCACCACGCCGGGGATGCGCTGCAGCGATTCGGCCAGGTTGAGGTCGGGGAACTTGCCGATGTCTTCGGCGACGATGGCATCGACCACGCCGGCTTCGCTGCGCTTGATGTCCAGCGCCTTCTCCACGCTGGCGCGGTAGCCGGTGACGGTGATCGTATCCAGGTCCGTTGCCTGCTGTGCCTGTGCGGTGGCGCTGATGGCCAGACCGATGGACAGGGCCAACAAGGTAACCGGTGTCTTTTTGCTGCTGTTACGAGAAATCATGGCCTTTCCCTCTCCCAAAGGTCTGGTTCACAACGCAGTGTCAGCAAGATGACACCGCTGGTCAGGGCGGACGTTAACAGCACCTTCAGGATCGGGCATCTTGCACCGCAACAGATTCGTAATGTCCCTGAGACGCTTGCGGGACAATGGCTTGAATGGGGAGGTGGGGTGGACGCGACAGCCCATGGGGCTAGAATGACACCGATAGCCAAGAGCCACGCGGGGTGCGTGGTTCCCTCCGGCGCGCTGCAACGCGATGCTGCGGTCCGGGCAACGAGGACATCTGATGAGTCGAGTGGTCTGTTTCGGGGAACTGCTGTTGAGGATGGGCGCACCGGGCAACGAGCTGCTGCTGCAGTCGCCGCGCCTGGAGGTGCACGTCGGTGGGGCGGAAGCCAATGTCGGTGTCTCGCTGGCGCACTTTGGCCATGACGTGGCGATGGCCAGCGTCGTGGCGGACAATCCGCTGGGCGCGCATGCACTGGGCGAACTGCGCCGTCATGGCGTGGACACGCGGGGCGTGCGCCTGCAGGCCGATTCCCGCATGGGTCTGTACTTCCTGACCACCGGTGCGGTGCAGCGGGCCAGCGAAGTGGTCTATGACCGCGCGGACTCTGCGTTCGCGCTGAGCAGCGCGGCGGACTACGACTGGTCCCAGCTGCTGCAGGGCGCGGAGTGGCTGCATCTTTCCGGTGTCAGCCCGGCCCTGGGTGCCGACGTGGCACAGGCGACGCTGGCCGCCGCACGTGCCGCACGCGCGCAGGGCGTCAAGGTGTCCTTCGACGGCAATTTCCGGCCGAAGCTGTGGCAGCGCTGGGGTGGCGATGCGAAAGCCATCCTGCGTGAGCTGTTCGCACAGGCGGACATCGTGTTCGCCGATTACCGCGATATCGAAGTGGTGCTGGGCCAACCGTTCGCGCAGGACGACGTGGTCGCCCGTGTGGACGCTGCCGCAACCGCCGCGTTTGCCGCCTTCCCGCACCTGCAGTGGATGGCGTGCACGCAGCGCCAGGCGTTGAGCGTGGACCACCATGCACTGGGTGCATTGCTGATCGGCCGTGATGGCACGCGCGCACAGGCGCCGGTACGCCAGTTGCAGGGCATCGTCGACCGGATCGGCGGCGGTGATGCGTTCGCTGCCGGCATCCTGCATGGCATCATGCGCGGCTTCGATGCCGACGCCACTGTGCGCTTCGGTTTGGCCGCCGGTGGTCTGAAGCACTCGATCCCCGGCGATTTCAATCCCGTCAGTGAAGCTGACGTGCTGGCCCTGGTGGGCGAGGAGCGTTTTGATGTCCGGCGCTGATCCGCGCGTTCGCGCGGTACTGAAACTGGCACCGGTGATCCCGGTGTTCACCCCTGATGACGTGGACGATGCCGTGCAGGTCGCCCAGGCCTTGTTCCGCGGTGGCCTGCCGGTGGTGGAAGTCACCCTGCGCACGCCGCGTGCGATGGAAGCGATCAAGGCCATGGCCGAGGCCGTGCCCGACGCAGTGATCGGCGCGGGTACCGTGCTGACGGCCGCGCAGATGCAGGCGGTCAAGGAAGCGGGCGGTCGTTTCGCCGTGTCCCCCGGTGCGACGGAGCGGCTGTATGCCGCTGCGCGCGATACCGATCTGCCGTTCCTGCCGGGCGTAGCGACATCGTCCGAACTGATGCACGGATTGGAGCAGGGGCTGGATACGTTCAAGTTCTTCCCGGCCGTGCAGGCCGGTGGTGCGCCGTTGCTGTCGGCGTGGGCCGGCCCGTTCGGCGACGTGCGTTTCTGCCCCACGGGCGGCATCAGCGTGCAGACCGCGCCGCAGTTCCTGCACCTGCCCAACGTGCTGTGCGTGGGCGGCTCATGGCTGACCACCGCGGCCCTTCTGCAGAGCCGTGATTGGGCAGCGATCGAAGAACTGGCCCGCAAAGCGTCCGTGCTGGCGAGCTGAGGGTATCGGAGTAGAGCCGACTGGATTGTGCCGACTGGGTAGAGCCGACTTCAGTCGGCTGGTCTTGGGGTGCACTCCAGGGCAGCCGACTGAAGTCGGCTCTACCCTCATCGGCTGCTTTCCGCGCGAATCAATTGCAGCCGACTGAAGTCGGCTCTACCGGTCATGTCCGCCGCTCATGTCCGCCGGTCGGCTATACACTGGCCGCATGGCGATGTTCAAAACCTTCCTGTTTTCCCTGCTTGCGCTAGCCGGTGCGCTGCTCGCGCTGGTGCTGGTCACCACCGTGGCCAGTTGGTTGCCGCCGTTGATCGGCGTGCATGCGGGCGGCGCGGTGCAGTTGGGTTGGGACCTCGCGTTCACCGTGCTCGGCGGCATTGCCGCGGTGGCCTTTGCCAGCTACCACGCACCGTGCTGGCCGCGTTCGCACGGCACGGGCATCTGGTTGCTGCTGGCGATCGCCTCGCTATGGGCGGCATGGGACATGGGCAACGAGTTCCCGCGCTGGTTTGTTCTGCTGCTGGTGATCTCGCTGCCGCTGCAACTGGGCGTCGGTCTGTGGGTCGGCGCAAGAAAGTGGCGCACCGCAACATCCCCTTAACAATTCACCTCTAGTCTCTTGGCCGCCGGCTACCGGCACGGCCGCGCACGTTTTCTGCACGCTACACAGCGGACAGGCGCGCGGCACGCACTCACAGAGCAATGGGGATCATCCGATGCGCAACATCCTGCGGGAGACGCCGACGCGCGTCCCCCATGCGAAGCTTTTGTCCCGCGCCGTGCGCGCCGTGCTGATCAGTGGCATCGCCAGCCTGCCGATGCAGGCAGTGGCCGATGAAGCAGTGACGGTGGCCACCAGCGCCGATACCAGCGCCGCCCTGCAGCAGCTGGATACGGTCACCGTGACCGGCGGCTACGCCCGCAGCCTGGAGCGCGCGGTCGACCTCAAGCGCAGCAACATCGGCTTCTCCGACTCCATCGTCGCCACCGACGTGGCCGACTTCCCGGAGCAGAACCTCGCCGAGGCGCTGCAACGCATGCCGGGCGTGACCATCGAACGCAACAAGGGCCTGGGCAGCAAGGTCAGCGTGCGCGGCCTGCCCTCCGAGTTCACCCACGTGTCGATCAACAACCTCGCCACGGCCTCGGGCAGCGGCGGTCGCGACGTGCAGTTCGATATCTTCGCATCGGATGTGGTGCAGACCGTCACGGTGCAGAAATCGCCGACGGCGGCAGACGAAGAAGGCGGTATCGCCGGTTCGGTGTACATCGAAACCGCCAGGCCGTTCGACTACGCCGAGCCGAAATTCAGTGCATCGGCTGAAGCGGCGAACAATTCGATCAACGGCAAGACCGATCCGAAGATCTCGTTCCTGGCCAGCGACACCTGGGGCGACTGGGGCGGCCTGGTGTCGTTCTCCAAGGCAAAGCGCACCAACCGCACCGACTCCAACTCGGGCATCAACTTCCGCCCGATGGGGCGCTTCCTCGAAGCGTCCGGCACGCGGGGCACGCAGGCCGCTGCCGTGCTGGCACGCGACGCCGGCATCGTCATCAACAACCGCATGGACAAGGACGCGACCAACCGGATCATCTTCCAGGACAAGGTCGGTGACCGCATCTACCTCAACGAGCAGGACCAGTGGGGCGCGACCGCATCCCTGCAGTTCAAGCCCAGCGAGGCATTCTCGGTGAGCTTCGATGCGATGCTCGGCGGCTACGATACGCATGAAGATGAGTACGATGCCGCTGCGTATTCGGCGTCCAGCCGCAGCACGCTGGACACCATCCATTCGTATGATGCCGACACCCTGTCCCAGTACGGCATGGTGGTCCTGCGCGATGTGTCCTACACGGCCACCCAGCATGAAATCCTGAGCAAGGAACGCTTCGCCAACACCGACTACCGGCAGTTCAGCAGCAAGCTCGACTGGACCGTCGGCAGCTGGGACATCGATGCCCTGGTCGGCTATTCCGGCGCACGCCGCGACTCGGACTACGCCAACCTCAAGCACGTGGCCTACGCACCGTCGCGCACGCGCTGGACCGCCAACGGCGGTGAGACGCTGGCCAGCGCGGCGTCCAATGGGTTCGACATGTACAACTCGCCCGGGAAGTACCTGTTCGAAGCCTATGAGACCGAAATCGAGCACGTGAAGGACGACAAGTACGCCGCGCAGCTGGACTTCCGCCGGTCGATGGAACTGGCGTTCTTCCCGGCGCTGACCAGCGTCAAGTTCGGTGCGCGTTACACCGACAAGTCCAAGGACCGCGAGTTCGGCAACACCAAGATCCAGGGCCCGACCGCCGGCAGCGCAGCGTGGGTCAACACCCGCACGTTGGCTGACAGCAATCCGGGTTGGATCAGCGACATCGTCCCCGGCGGCGGCTACAAGCCGAGCAATCTGGACTGGCAGCAGGTGTCCAACAGCTACGCACGCAACACGTTCCGCTATGCGGGTTTCACCACCCCGCTGGATCCGGGCCAGTTCTACCAGGTCGATGAAAAGACCCTGGCGCTGTATGCCATGACCGATTTCTACTTCGATATCGGCCGCGTGCCGGTGTACGCCAACCTGGGCGTGCGTTCGATCGACACCAAGGTGGATTCGGCCGGTTTCCACCCGGTGCAGAATGCCGATGGCAGCAGCGGCTACACGCCCACGCCGATTTCCAGCAGCGGTGATTACAGCGACCTGCTGCCCAGCTTCAACATGACCGCCGAGATTGCCGATGGATTGGTGCTGCGCGCGGCGGCGTCGGAAACGCTGATGCGTCCGTCGCTGACCGACATCGCCTACCGCCGCACCGTCAGCTGGTCCAGCTTCCGCTTCATGGACGGCAATCCGGCCCTGAAGCCAACGACCGCCAAGCAGTGGGAAGTGGGCCTGGAGAAGTACCTGGAGAACGGCGGACTGCTGTCGGCATCGTACTTCTCCAAGAAGATCGACGGCGTGGTGCGGCAGTCGTTGACCGGCATCGTGCCGAACGTAGAAAAGCTCAACGCCAACGGATCGTTGGATGGGTACTACGACTTCGAGGTCTACCAGCCGGTCAATGCCGAGGGTTCGTACAAGGTCACCGGCGTGGAGCTGGTCGCCCAGCTGCCGCTGTCGATGCTGCACCCCGCACTGGAAGGGTGGGGCATCAATGCCAACTACACCCAGCTGGACAACTCGCTGACCGGTGCATCCGACATCGACATCCCGACCCCGCCGGAAGGGCTGGCCGAGAAAGCGTACAACTTCACCCTGTACTACGAGAATGATCGCTTCGACGCGCGCGTGTCCTACAACTACAAGGACAAGTACGTGGAGTACATCCACCTCAACATGTACCCGGTGTACCGCGATGCGTACGGGCAGACCGATGCCTCGATCGGCTTCCGCTTGAACGACACCTGGAAGCTGAGCCTGGATGCGATCAATGTGTTCGACGAAGAAACGTCGGGCTACACGATCGATAAATCCTTCCCCACGCAGTACGAGTTCTCCGGCCGCCGCATCGGTCTGGGCATTCGCGCCGATTTCTGAAGCGTGCAGTGACCGGCGGCACTCGTACCCCGCCCGGTAGAGCCGACGTCAGTCGGCTTTCCTGATTACCACGCCAAGAGCAGCCGACTGAAGTCGGCTCTACCAACGGCAGGGTTCCGGAGTTCCGTGCCAGTGACGGAGTCCCGTATCAGCGGCCAAGGCCCCGCGCTACAACGTCGGCAGGCCCTGCTTCATCGTGGTGATCCCTTCCCAGGGATCACCGTTCAGGCGCTTGGCCCGCGCCAATGCCTTGTGCATCGGGAACGCATCAGCGGCCGCCACGCGGCCCAGCTCTTCCCAGCGCAATGGCACCGCCACGCCCGCGCTTTCGCGTGCACGCAGTGACCACGAACAGACGCTGGTCGCCCCGCGCGCGTTGCGCAGCCAGTCGATGAAGATCACGCCATTCCGCTTGGCCTTGCTCATCGTGGCCACGTAGCGATCCGGCGCATGCTGCGAAAGCGCCTGTGCGAATGCCTCGCAGAACGCCTTTGCGTCTTCCCACTCAGCGGCGGGCTGCAACGGCACCACCACATGCAGTCCCTTGCCGCCGGACAGCCGTACGAAGCTCTCCAGCCCCGTTTCCTGCAGGCGCGCGCGGATGTCCCGCGCGGCCGCCTTGATGGCGGCCCAGCTCACGCCCTCCCCCGGATCCAGATCGAACACCAAGCGATCTGCGCGTTCCGGGTCCTGCACGGTGGCACCCCACGGATGCAACTCCAGGGTGTTCATCTGCACCAGTTGCATCAGCCCGTCCACATCATCGATGTAGACATAGTCCTCGCGGCCGCTCTTCTGCTGCAGAGGCACGGCGCGTACCGCGCTGCCCAACCCTTGCCCATGATGCTTCTGGAAGAAGCAGGCCTTGCCGACGCCATCCGGGCAGCGCAACAGGGACAGCGGGCGATTGCGGATCTCCGGCAGGATCCACGGTGCCATCGCACGGTAGTACGCCGCGACCTCGCCCTTGGTCAGCTTCAGCGCGGGATACACCACGCGTTCGGGATGGCTGATAGCCAGCGACGGCTCAGCGGCCTTCTTCTTCGGCGCAGGCACCTGGGGGCTGGCGAGGGTCTTGTCCGTGCGCAGCCGCTTGAAGCTGGCCTGGCGCAGAAGTCCCTCCTTCGCCCAGCCACGAAACGCCACTTCAGCGACCAGTTCGGGCTTCACCCAGTGCACGCTGGAGGCACGGAACGGCACGTGGGCAGGCAGCTCGACGGAGGCCGTGTCGCTGCCCAATGCCTGCAGTCGCCGGGTAAGCGTGCGCAGCTTCTCGTCATCGAATCCGGTTCCCACGCGTCCAACGTAGCGCAGGCCGCCCGTGTCCGGCGTAGCCATCAGCAGCGAGCCGAAGCCCTGCCGCGAGCCCCTCGGCGCGGTGTAACCCACCACCAGGAACTCGTCGGTGTTCTCGTGTTTGATCTTCACCCAGCTGCGGGCACGGGTCGTGACGTAGGCCGCGTCCACCTGCTTACTGATGATGCCCTCGAAGCCGGCCTTGCCACTGGCAGCGAACACCTCCGGCCCATGGTCGATCACGTGATCGCTGTAGGCCAACGTGCCGGGTGTGTCGCCGATCAGGGCCTTCAGCACGGCTTTCCGCTCCTGCAGCGGTGCCTGGCTGATATCAACGCCAGCGATGCCCGGCAGATCGAACACCACATAGCGCAGGGGTTGTTTGGCGCTGCCGTCGATCACCCGTTGCAGTGCACTGAAATCACTGCGCCCCTGCGCGTCGAGCACGACCAGCTCACCATCCAGGCGGGCATCGCGCACCGGCAAGGCAGCGATGGCCGTGCTGACTTCCGGGAAGTCGCCCGTCCAGTCCAGTCCGTTGCGCGAGCGCAGGGTGACCTGTCCGTCGTGCAGGTCGGCCAGCAGCCGATAGCCGTCCCATTTGATTTCGTGCAGCCATCGCTCTCCGTCCGGCGCGCTGTCGCGGTGATCGGTCAGCTGCGGCGACCATTCGTGGGGATACGGGGTATCCCGTGCGCCCGGCAGCTCCAGCGCGCGGCGACGCCAGCGGGTATCTGCCTTGCGCGCGACAGCGGGGGATTTCTGCTTGGCCGACGTGGCAGGTCTGGTGGACTTGGCGGGCTTGGCTTTCGTGGCCTTTCCTTTCTTCACTGGCGCGTCCTCCAGCAGATCGTCGGCGTCCGCATCGCGGGCGTGCGCATCGTCGCGCTTGATCAGCAACCACTGCGGCTGCCGTCCTTTCAGCGCCGTGCGCACCAGCTTCCACGCACCCGTCAGCCGTTCGCCATGCAGCACGAAGTCCATCTTGCCGTCTGCCAGCGCCTGCAGGGGATCGCCTTCACAACCCCACACCCCGTGGTCGTACATGTCGACATGGCCGGCGCCGTAGTGTCCTTTGGGGATGTCGCCCTCGAAGCTGGCATAAGACAGCGGGTGGTCTTCCACCTCCACCGCCAAGCGCTTCTCGCCCACCCGCAGGGACGGGCCCTTCGGTACCGCCCAGCTTTTCAGTACGCCGTCCATCTCAAGGCGGAAGTCGTAATGACGGTGGCTTGCATGGTGCAACTGCACGACGAACACCGGCCGTTTTCCGCGCTTGCCGTTGGCCGGCGCGTCGTCGGGCTCGGGGGTGTCATCCTGGCTGGCGCCCAACCGGCGCTTGCGACGGTACTGGTGCAGCGACATGGCTCATCCCGCCTTGCGCTGCGGCGCCGCTTTCTTCGCGGACTTCTTCGCCGCTTTCTTGGCCGGCTTGGCCGTACTTTTTTTCGTTGCCGTCTTGGCCGCCGCCTTCGTGGCTTTCTTCGCTGGCGCCTTCTTTACTACCTTGTCCGTGGCCTTCTTCGCCGGCGTGCGTTTGTTCGCATCCAGGCTCTTCTGCAGCAGCGACATGAAGTCCACCACGTTGGTGCTGGCATCCTCGCGCGGGGCCGGCTCGTCTTCCACCGTGGTGGTACCGCCGTCTTCTTTGATGCGCCGGGTAAGCACGCCCTGCAGTCGCTCGCGGAACTCATCGTGGTACTGCGAGGGGTCCCACTCACCGGCCATGGATTCAATCAACTGCTCGGCCATCGCCGTTTCCTTGCTGGTGATCCGGTATTCCGCCAGCTTGCCGCTGGGCAGCTTGAAATCAGCAGGATCCACCAGCTCCTGTGGATAACGCAGGATCATCAACACCAGAGCGTCGTCGTTGGGCATCACCGCGCACAGGTATTCGCGGGTGCGCACCACCACCTTGGCGATGCCGACCTTGCCGGTGCTGCGCATGGTCTCGCGCAGCAGCACGTAGCCCTTCTCGGCTTTCTTGCCGGGCACCAGCAGGTACGGCTTTTCGAAGTAGCGCGGGTCGATCTGGCTTGCGTCGACGAAGCTTTCCACTTCGACGGTTTCATGGCTCTCCGGCGCAGCGGATTTTATATCGCCGTCCTCAAGCACCACGTAGCTGCCCTTGTCGTACTCGAAGGCCTTGACGATATCTTTCCACGGCACTTCTTCGCCGGTATCTGCGTTGACACGCTCGAAGCGGATCGGCTTCTTGTCGCGCGAATCCAGCATGCGGAAGTGCAGGTCGATCTTGCGCTCGCCCGACATCAGGGACACCGGCACGTTGAGCAGGCCGAAAGAGAGGGTACCGGTCCAGATCGGGCGGGCCATGGGACGCACCAGGGTGACAGGGGAAGCCAGCTTCGGCGTGCGCGCGTGAAACGGCTGTGTCCACCACGGAGAGGAATCCGCTGCGACCGCGCAGGTGGTGATGGCCGCTGGCCATCAGGCTGTTCCTCTGGCGGGCCATTGCCGCTGCGCTCGCCGAGCGTGGCTCGGCGCTACCGGAGGATCGCCCGCGGGCCCCGGCGTTGTAGCGCCGAGCCATGCTCGGCGGAATCTGTGCCGGACGGTGTAGCGCCGAGCCACGCTCGGCGGAATCTGTACCGGTTACTGCAGCAACGGGCGGACGGCAGAGGCGGGCATGTGGTCCAGCGCCAGCCAAGCATCCTCCACCACCTCCCGGGCCTTTGGCCAGCGCAGGCGCGATTCGCCACGCATCTGCTCCCAATGCGCTTCCAGCGCGTCTTCGGTCTGTTCATCACTGCCACGCGGCCAGTTGGCGGCGTGGGTCGTCAATGCAAACGCGTAGGCGGGGCACAGATCGCGCCAGCTGCGGTGCGCCTGACGGCGACGCACATCGTAGTCGTTGAGCATGTACTGCAGGTAATCCTGCGCTACCGCCTGCGGGTCTTCGCGCTGCTGCCGCCGCGCACGGCGCTGGGTCGGGCTGCCGCCAAGCGGATCGCGGCGGGCATTGAACACGGAGGGTGCGGGACGTTCCAGGCGGTGCATGGCGCGGCTCCTGCGGTGCAGTCGGGCGGCCAGATGTAACGGCGTCGCCGTTACCCACCTGTGAGAGGCATGTAGAGGAACCGGCAGCCAAGGTTCGCGGTAGCTTTACCTGCATAGCGCTGTAGTAGCCCCTCCATCAGGAGAGCAGCCATGAACCGAGATACATCGCGCGATCCGCTGCGCCAAGCCACTCCCCCGATCCCCGGCGAACAGCATGGCAAGCACGACAAC
Organism: Stenotrophomonas sp. 169; assembly: GCF_014621775.1. NCBI lineage: Bacteria > Pseudomonadati > Pseudomonadota > Gammaproteobacteria > Lysobacterales > Lysobacteraceae > Stenotrophomonas > Stenotrophomonas sp. 169. The sequence goes on along the minus strand of NZ_CP061204.1, from coordinate 24,290 downwards.
ATGGAGGCGGAGGACCGCGGTACCGGTGCGCCGTTCATCGACGCCGTCGCAGAGGCCGATGATCACCTGCCCGTGAAGCATGAATGCGAGCAGGCCGCGCAGGACCGGAAAGACTGCGGCGACCGTCATCGCGGCGGCCAGGAGAGCCCGCTCAAGCGTCGCGAGCGCAAGCAGCACGCCAGCGACAATCAGGATCAAGCGCTGGAAGAAACCTTCCCGGCCAGCGACCCGACGTCACCGTTCGTGCCGGCGAAGGCGCCGGACTGATTTACCTCAGTTTTGGGGCTGACGGCCAACGGCCGTCACTTCCCTCGCAGGGCGGGCTCAGCGCCACGACCACTGCAGGCCCAGGCTGCCACGGCGATCCGGGCCGGGTTCGTAGAAGCGACCATTGCCGTCGTTGACGATGACCGAGCCGATGTAACGCTGGTCCAGCAGGTTATCCACACGTGCGAATACCCGCAGATCCCCGCCCGGCAGGGTCCAACGGCGGCCAGCCTCCAGGTTCACCACGGCATAGCCGGGGGCGCGTTCAGTCGCCAGGTCATTCACCACCGTGTCGCTGCTGCCGGTGACTTCGGCGGCCCACTGCCATGCGGCGGGCTGCCACTGCAGGCGGGCGAAGGCTTGCTGCCGCGGCACGCCGGGCAGGCGGCTGCCGGCCTCGACCGGGGTGTCGGGCACGGCGCAGCCACTGCCGGCGCAGGTCAGGTAGCTGCTGCGCACCTGCGCCTGCAGCCACGTCCAGGCCACCTGCAGTTCCAGGTCCTGTGCCAAGGGCTGACGCCACGACAGCTCTGCGCCCTGCCGCCGGGTGCTGCCGATGTTGCGATACGTACTGCGGCCATTGGTGTTGCTGGCCACGGCCAGTTCGTCGTCGGTGTCGGCGCGGAACACACTGACCTCCAGCTGCTGCCCGTTCTGGGCGTGCCATTTGCTGCCGATCTCCAGGTTGCGGCTGCGGGCAGCAGACAGGCCCAGGGCCAGCCCGGCCAGGCCGTCGTTGCGGTAACCCAGCTCGTTGAAGGTGGGCGTTTCAAAGCCACGACCCATCGCAGCGTGCAGGCGCCACTGCGGGTTTACCTCGAAGCTCACGCCCGCCACCGGCGTGGTGGCCTGGTAGCGCCGGCTGCCGCTGTCGTCCGGGTTGCGGCCGACGATGTAATGGTCGTCCGATCGGAATCGCACACTGCTGTGGCGCGCGCCGGCCAGCACGGACCAGCGCTCGGTCCATTGCCACCACGCCTGCACGAACTGGTCGACGTTGGTGACGGTATCGCGCTGGTCGCGACGCAGCGCACCGCGCACGCCCAGCTGATTGCCGACGAAGTTCTCGTAGCCGGTACGGTGCTGCCGCTGGCGATCGACATTGGCACCGGCGGTGATGTCCAGCGCGCGGCCGGCCAACGTACCGTTCCAGCCCCAGCGCGCGTCCAGCCCGCCGAAGTCACCGTCCAGGTCGATGACCCCGCCGGCATGCAGCGGATTGGCCTGCGGACCCGGCGGAATGGCCAGGAACTGGGTGACCTCGCGCTGGCCGGCATACCCGGTCAGGCGGAAGCGGTGGTCATCGCGTTCGCCGCTGTAGACCAGTCCGGCCTGCGACTGGCGTACGGATTTGCGCGTGTTGTACAGGTGGGCCACCGAGGTCGCCTGGCGCGGATCCTCCGCCACCTGCGCACGGGTCAGGCCGAGCGGATCCTGCGCGTCGGGCGCGTCCAGATGGTTGACCAGCAGCTCCAGCCGGTCCTCGCCAACGGCCATGCCCAGCCGCGCGTTCAACGATTCGCGGCGCGCGCGGCTATGGTCGCGCCAGCCGTCCGTGCGGAAGTGGTTGGCCGCGATGTTGTAATCCACCGGGCCCTGCACGCCGCGCAGGTGGGCGCCCACGCTCAAGGTGTTGTCGGCCCCGTAGTTCATCCGAAGCCGCCAGGGATCGCCCTCGCGGCCGCGCGCGGTATGCACCTGCAGCACCCCGCCGGAGGAGTTGCCATACAGGGCGGAAAACGGCCCACGCAACACCTCGATGCGCTCGGCGCCCAGCAGGCTGGCATGCGACAGCTGTCCTTGGCCATCGGGCATCGTGGCCGGTACACCATCGACCAGCACCCGCACCCCCCGCACGCCGAACGTCGAACGGGCGCCGAAGCCCCGGATCGACAGCTGGGTATCCTGGGCCAGGTTCTGCCGGTCCCGCGCCAGCACCCCGGGGACACCGCCCAACGCTTCGGACAGCTGGGCCTGCGGACCACTGCGGTCATCGTCGATCCACACGGTGGTGGAGCTGGACGGCAAGGCGAATGCGTCAACACCGGTCACCCGGGCGGCCTCCACTTCCACCGCCGGCAGGCTGCGCGTCGGCGCTTGCTGCGGGGTCTGGGCCAGTGCGAGAGAGGGCAGCAGCAGGCTGCAGGCGGCGGACAGGCGGCAACGCGCCGGAAGCAGATTCATCATGTGGATCGGGGGGATAGCGAAGATCAGGCACCATCCTACGGTGCATGGCGTGAGGATGAATGCCGCGCCCCCGGCCCCCTTTGTTACGATGGCGTGGTTGCGTCCGGTGCGGACGCGACGCTGCTGCGTGCTTTCTTCCTCCCCCTCAACGAATGAGTACCGCCGTGTCCTTCTTTGCAAACGTGGAACTGGTCCCGGGCGACCCGATCCTGGGCCTGACCGAGGCGTACAACGCCGACAGCCGTCCGACCAAGGTCAACCTGGGTGTGGGCATCTACTACGACGAGAGTGGCCGCATTCCGCTGCTGCGCGCCGTCAAGCAGATCGAGCAGCAACTCGCCAACGAAGCCAAACCGCGCGGCTACCTGCCCATTGATGGACTGCCGGCGTACACCCAGGCCACCCGTGAGCTGGTGTTCGGCAAGGAGTCGCCCCTGCTGGCCGCCGGCCGCGTCGCCACCACCCAGACCGTGGGCGGCAGCGGTGCGCTGCGCGTGGGCGCCGACCTGCTGCACAAGCTGCTGCCGCACGCCACCATCGCCATCAGCAACCCCAGTTGGGAAAACCACCGCGCCGTGTTCGGCGCTGCGGGCTTCGAGGTTGTGGAATACGCGTACTTCGACGCACAGACCCACGGCGTGGATTTCCCCGCGATGCTGGCCGACCTGCAGAAGCTGCAGCCGGGCACCGTGGTGCTGCTGCATGCGTGCTGCCACAACCCGACCGGTGCCGACCTGACCGTCGCGCAGTGGACGCAGGTAGCCGAGGTACTGAAGGAACAGCAGCTGTTCCCCTTCATCGACATGGCCTACCAGGGCTTCGACAAGGGCATCGAGCAGGACGGCGCGGCCGTGCGGATCATCGCCGAAGCCGGCATCGACAGCTTCATCGTGGCCAACTCGTACTCCAAGTCGTTCTCGCTGTATGGCGAGCGCGTGGGTGCGCTGTCGATCGTGGCCCCGGATGCTACCGCCGCCAAGGCCGTGCAGTCGCAGATCAAGCGCATCATCCGCACCATCTATTCCAGCCCGTCCAACCACGGTGCGGCCCTGGTGGCCGGCGTGTTGAACAGCCCGGAGCTGCGCGCGCTGTGGGAAGCGGAACTGAGTGAGATGCGCGAGCGTATCCATGCCCTGCGCCACGGGCTGGTGGATCGTCTGGTCGCCCTGGGCGCACCGGAGTTTGCCTTCATCAACGACCAGGCCGGCATGTTCTCGTACTCCGGCCTGAGCCGCGTGCAGGTGGAAAAGCTGCGCGATGAGTACGGCATCTACGCCGTCGGTACCGGCCGCATCTGCGTGGCCGCACTGAGCCAGAGCAACCTGGACTACGTCGCCCAGGCCGTGGCCAACGTCGCCAAGGCCTGACCCGACAAAAAGGGGACGGAGGGGATTAAGTCGTTATCGGCTCGCACGAGGCGATAACGACTTAATCCCCTCCGTCCCCTTTTTTGCATCCGGGCGGCGACAATAGACGCATCTTTCCGTCGCTCGAGCCCTGCCCATGTCCCGTACGTCGTTGACCCGGTATCTCATCCAGGAACAGCATGCCGGCCGCATCAATGCCGACCTGCGCCAGCTGATCGCCGTGGTGGCCCGCGCCTGCACCAACATCTCCATCGCGGTCAGCAAGGGTGCCCTGGGCGGCGTGCTGGGCGAGGCCGGGACCGGCAACGTGCAGGGCGAAGCGCAGAAGAAGCTGGACGTCATCAGCAACGAGATCCTGCTGGAAGCCAACGCGTGGGGTGGCCACCTCGCCGCCTGTGCATCGGAAGAAATGGACCATTCGCAGCCCGTGCCGGACATCCATCCGCGCGGCGACTTCCTGCTGTTGTTCGATCCCCTCGATGGCAGCTCCAACATCGACGTGAATGTGTCGGTGGGCACCATCTTCTCCGTGCTGCGCTGCCCGAAGGGCGTGGAACTGCCGGGCGACGACAGCTTCCTGCAGCCGGGTACCGCGCAGATCGCGGCGGGCTACTGCATCTACGGGCCAAGCACGCAGATGGTGCTCACCGTTGGCCACGGCACGCATGCGTTCACCCTGGACCGTGAGAGCGGCGAGTTCCTGCTGACCACCCAGGACATGCAGATCCCGGCGGCCACGCAGGAGTTCGCGATCAACATGTCCAACCAGCGCCATTGGGAAGCCCCGATGCAGGCCTACGTGACCGATCTGCTGCAGGGCAAGGAAGGCGCGCGCGGCAAGGATTTCAACATGCGCTGGATCGCCAGCATGGTCGCCGACGTGCATCGCATCCTGACCCGCGGCGGCATTTTCATCTATCCGTGGGACAAGAAAGATGCGTCCAAGGCCGGCAAGCTGCGCCTGATGTACGAGGCCAATCCGATGGGTCTGTTGGTGGAACAGGCAGGCGGTGCCGCCTCGACCGGGCGCGCGCGCATCCTGGACATCCAGCCGGACCAGCTGCACCAGCGCGTGCCGGTGTTCCTTGGCTCGCGCGATGAAGTCGACGCCGCGGTGAAGTACCACCAGCAGCACGACGCGCAAAACGCTTGATTCGCCGCACGCTCATGACGTTGGCGTGACATCCCCTTCGCCAGTGGGCACCATCAAGGTTCCACTGGCGAGGGATCCACGCATGCACGTGCAGGAACCAGTAGATTTCATTGAAGTGATCCACAACGCCGTCCCCGCTGATGTATGTGCGGCGATCGTGTCGCGGGTCCGCGCAAGTGACCGCCTGCAACCGGGTGCGGTAGGCAGCGGGGTGTTCCCGGAACTCAAGCGTAGCAAGGATCTCCGGATCAGCGGCCAGCCCGATTGGTCGGATGTGGAAAACGTCCTGCAACAAGCGGTTTTCGCCGGGCTGCAGACTTATCTACGCCGTTATCCACAGGCATTGATCGCGCCGTTGATGTTGCAGATACAAGACAGCAACGGCCAACCGAAGCGCCTCACGGCTGAAGACTTCCCGCAGATGGACGGGGCTGCCTTGTCGGATCTGGCACGCACCTGCCTGCGTCCGGGCGCGATCAACCTGCAATGGTACGCAGCAGGCGAGGGCGGCTATCCCTACTGGCATTGCGAGCTGTACCCGAAGGACCCGCAGGCTGAAACGCTGCACCGGCACCTGCTGTGGACGCTCTATCTCAACGATGGGTTCGAGGAGGGCGAAACCGAGTTCCTGTTCCAAGGCCGGAAGATCGCACCGCGTACCGGCAGCCTGCTGATCGCGCCCACCGCGTTCACCCACACCCATCGCGGCAACCGTCCACAGGGTGGAGACAAGTTCATCGCGACCAGCTGGATCCTGTTCCAGAGCGCGCAGCAGCTGTTCGGCAGCTGAGCCGCGACGCCTGGGTCCTCATCTCCCCGGGTGCTGAACGCACACGTGTCCACCTTTCCCTTGGCCGACATGTGCAGCGACACCCGGGGAGATGAGGATTTCGGCAGATCGAGCATCATGCTCATGGGTGAACCTTCCGTGGGTCTGTGCGCTGTCGTCTTGATTGATGGAGACGATCTAGATTTGGCTTGTTACTGCATGAAACCTATGGTGCACGACGATCGCGACAGGGCCTTTCAGAAATCGCTCATTGCGTAGCCCACCGATGTCATGCCACTTCGCTCGCCGAGCAGGGCGCGGCGCTCCCGTCGGCGGCGCAACGTCCATCACTCGCCTGGCGTTCCGCCACATCCACCCGCATCTGCAATCCGATTGCGCGCAAGGCACCCATCACCGTACGCAAGGTCAACGTGCGTCTTCCACCCAACTGCCGATGTACCACCGCGGCAGGCAATCCGCACTCGCGCGCGATTCCCCGCAGTCCCTCTTCACCTGCGACATAGGCCAACGCTTCCCCAAGAATGGCCGCATCGCCCTGGCTCTCCACGATGCACTCGTTCAAGTAATCCACAACGGCCTGCGGGGTACGCGGACGGTCGAAATGGCCTGCCGCTTCCATCTCCGCGTGCGTCATGGTGGCGCGCGGTGGCGTCATCGTGGCCCCCATGTACTCAGTTCGGGGGTCCGGAAAGACACGCGCGCAGGGCGCCGGAGCTGCAATGACATCGGTAGGACCTCGCAAGGCAAACGGCCACCTGCGCCGAAGCGCGAGGTGGCGGGCGGTGCGGGTTGGCGTACCGGACTATCTGAGAGCTCAAAACCGGCGGATCGGGATCCCCGCGCACCGCCCGCCGTATGACCGGCAGTGCAGTGCATTCTCCGCCGTGCCCGAAGGCCACAACAGAGGCAATTGCTCTCAGGTAGTAACAGGACGCCAATCCCGGCTGGCACATTCGGCACCAGCCCGGTCATCGTGCGATGTGGCGTCCAAGGGCGTCCATCAGGAAAGCTGCGGAGTCATCCTGCGTGACCTGCGTAAGGCGGGGGGCGACAGGATTTTCAGGTGACGCCGGTCGTCAGTCGATTGCCCGCGCCGGCGCGCACATTTCGCTGGCTGCTTCGACATACTCCGACAATGTGCCAAGACCCGCAGCCGCTCGGCGGCTATCCACCTGCGGCGCCTCTTCGATCTCATCCGGGTACCACCTCTGTCCCACACAGCTGCCCTGAGTGCCGTATCGCTGTGGGCTGTGGGTCCTGTCCCAGAGGTAAGCATACTTACGGGCGTCTACTTCGCCTGATCCGAGTAGAGGCAACATCAGGGCCAGTGCTTGGCGCTGCACCTGGGGGGCACGATCGGCATGCAACGCCAGCAAGGCGGCTGCATCGGCGGCCGGTTTTCCGACGACCGATACACGTGGCCAGCCGGATGCGGCCATGATTGCCGAGAGCCGACTGGAATGTGCGGCGTCCGTGGACAGCACATGGGCGACGTCGACGGGCTGCGTACTGCGGACCTGTTGATCCGCCTCCGCCATCGCGATGAGTTCGCTGGCCAGCTCAGATGCGTATTCGCTTCCCCACGTGGGATAGCTCGTCATGCCGAACAACGCGAACAGCAGCAGGTGACGCTTCGTCCTTGTCATACATCGTCCTTGGTTGCCGAAGGCGTCGGGCAGAGCACGCCGGCTCTCTAGAATAAGGTGCCCTGTGCTTCATCTTTCACTTTGATCAATAGCGGCGGCACAAACCGCGTGCAATCCAGCTTCGGCCAATGGCTGTTCTGCGCATCAAACCCCAGCCGCCTGCGCGCCAGCTTGAATCGATTGTTCAACAGGTCTGCATAGACGCCCTGGCCGCGCATGCGCGTGCCGAACTGGCTGTCGTAGTCCTTGCCGCCGCGCAGCTGGTTGATGGTGCTCATCACGTGCGCGGCACGGTCGGGGTAGTGCGCTTCCAGCCAGTCGCGGAACAGCGGCGACACTTCCAACGGCAGCCGCAGCAGCACATAGCCGGCAGTGCGCGCGCCGGCATCGCGTGCTGCCTCCAGCACGGCTTCCAGCTCGGCATCGTTCACCCACGGAATCACCGGCGCCACCATCACCCCGACCGGGATGCCCGCGTCGTGCAGCCGCCGCATGGCGCGCAGACGGGCACGCGGTGCAGCGGCACGCGGCTCCAGTTTCGATGACAACACCGGGTCCAGCGAGGTCACCGAGAAATGCACGCTGACCAGGTTCTTTTCCGCCAGCGGCATCAGCAGATCGATGTCGCGCTCGACCAACGCGTTCTTGGTGATCAGCGAAAACGGGTGCTGTGTTTCCAGCATCACTTCGATCAGCTGGCGGGTGAGTTTGAACTTGCGTTCGATCGGCTGGTAGGCGTCGGTGTTGATGCCCAGCGCGATCGGCTGCGGCACGTAGCCCGGCTTGGCCAGTTCCTTGCGCAGCAGCTGCGCAGCGTTGGTCTTGGCGAACAGCTTGGTTTCGAAGTCGAGGCCAGGCGACAGATTCAGGTAGGCGTGGGAGGGACGCGCGAAGCAGTAGCTGCAGCCGTGCTCGCACCCGCGGTAGGGGTTCACTGACTGACTGAAGCCTACATCCGGGGAGCTGTTGCGGCTGATGATGCTGCGTGCGGTCTCCGTGCGCACTTCCGTCCGCAGGCGGGGAGTCAGGAACTCCTCGCTTTCATCCGGCTCCCAACCGTCGTCCACCGCTTCGCTGACTGTGCTCTCGAAGCGGCCCGCGATGTGGGAGGTAGCACCACGGCCTTTGATCGCGATAGGGGGAAGGGAATCAGGGCGACCCATGGGAATTTTCTACTGAAAGTGCGATTAGTATTATTGCTAACCACAGCATATGCAATGTGCTGGAATTCAGGTGGCTGTAGGCGTGGAGCGGGTTGGGGCTGGAGGTTGCCCCCATGGTTATCCACAGGACATACGGTCATGTCAGGACAACGCGCAGGACATTGCAGGCCACGCGATGCGCAGCCGAGGGTAGGGGATCTGGGTCTCAGGGGATGCGACATGAGACGTCGTGACAGCAAGCGGCCGTCATGACCGGGTGTGCAGGTTTCACGGGGCGGATGGTTTCCGCCGACCCTGGGTCGGCGCTACCAGAGCGGGTCAGAGCCTGGCCAGGTAGGCCTTTACCGTGGCATCCAGGCCGTCGTACAGCGCTTCGCTGATCAGGGCGTGGCCGATCGAGACTTCCATCACGTCAGGTACGGCGGTCAGGAAGGCACGCAGGTTGGCCTGCGACAGGTCATGGCCGGCGTTGACGCCCAGGCCCACGGCCTGAGCGCGGCGGGCGGCGGTCGCGAACAGCGCCAGCATGTCGGTGGCATCGCCAGCGGCATGGGCTTCGGCATACGGTCCGGTGTACAGCTCGATGCGGTCGGCGCCCACGTCGGCGGCCAGTTCCAGCAGCGGATTGCCGGCATCGACAAACAGGCTCACGCGGCAGCCCATCGCCTTCAGCGAGGCGATCAACGGCCTCAACTGGTCTGCATCACGCTCGAAATCAAACCCGTGGTCGGACGTCAGCTGGCCATCGCCATCGGGCACCAGGGTGGCCTGCGCGGGGCGGGTGGCCTCGCACAGCGGCAGCAGGCCCGGGTAGCCATCACGTGGCGGGGCGAACGGGTTGCCTTCGATGTTGAACTCGACGCCGCGTGCCTGGGTCAGCGCGGACAGCGCGTGCACATCTTCCGCCGTGATGTGCCGCCGGTCAGGCCGCGGATGCACGGTGATACCGTGCGCGCCGGCGTCCAGGCACGCCTGCGCGGCGCGCAGCACATCCGGATCGTGGCCTCCGCGCGAGTTGCGCAGTACGGCGATCTTGTTCACGTTGACGCTGAGACGGGTCATGGCGGTAAGGCACGGACAGAGGGGCGCAGTGTAGCGCCGCTGTCACAGCAGGGGCGAGGCCAGGCGGGCGAACGCCTCGGGCAAGCGGTGCCGCCACAGGCCGCGGTTGCGTTCGTTGTGCACGCGCGTCGCACTGGAAAACTCGTGCTCCAGGATGCCGGCCAGCTCGGCGACGCGCCCCTTGTCCCGCAGCAGCATCGACAGCTCGAAGTTGAGGCGGAAACTGCGGTGATCGAAGTTGGCGGTGCCCACGATGCACACGTCGTCGTCGGCGATGAACGCCTTCGTATGCAGCATGCGCGGACCGTACTCATGGATCTTCACCCCGGCCTGCAGCAGTTCGTCGAAGTAGGAACGCGCGGCTTGGGTGACGAACCACGAGTCACTCATCTTGGGCACCAGCAGGCGCACGTCCAGACCTCCGAGTGCGGCCGAGGTGAGCGCCATGCGCGCGGCCTCGCCGGGCACGAAGTAAGGCGTCACCAGCCATACGCGGTGCTTGGCCTCGTGGATGGCCGCCACGTGCAGGCGGTGGATGGTTTCCCAGCCCGAATCCGGGCCGGACACCAACACCTGCGCGTTGATGCTGCCATCGGCCCGGGTCGGCATTTCACGTGGCCACAAGCGCAGCTGATCGAACTGTTTGGCGTCCTGCCCGCTGGCATACAGCCAGTCCTCCATGAAGACCAGTTGCAGGCTGCGCACCACGTGCCCTTGCAGCCGCATGTGCAGATCGCGGTAGGCGTTCGGGTCGCGCTGCTCGTTCTCTTCGTCGGTGATGTTGATGCCGCCGGTGAAGGCCAGCACACCGTCGATCACCACCAGCTTGCGGTGGGTACGCAGGTTCAACCACGGCCGCTTGAAGGGCTTGAGCAGTTGCCGCGGATGGAACCACACCGCCTCGCCACCGGCATCCAGCAGCGGCTTCAGGAAGCGCGCACGGATCTTGCCCGCACCTACTGCATCGAGCAGCAATCGCACCTGCACACCGCGCTGTGCAGCAGCCACCAGCGCATCGCGCACGGCGGTGCCGGTGTGGTCGGGTTCGAAGATGTAGTACTCCAGGTTGATGTGGTCCCGCGCTTGGGCGATGCCTTCCAGCAGGGCCGCGTAGGTCGCTGCACCGTCGACCAGCCATTCCACTTCGGTGGCGCTGCTGGGTGCCAGGCCGGTGGTCGCCTGGCCGATCGCCGCCAGCTCGGTACAGTCGGCGTCCGGCGGGCAGACGGTGCTGTAATGCTCCATGCCCGAGCGCGAACGGCCGCGGCGCAGGCGCTGCCGATTTACTTTCTGCGGGCCGAGCAGGTAATAGATGAAAAGCCCGATATAGGGCAGCGCCGCCAACGACAATATCCAGCTGAGCGTGGCAACCGGTTCGCGTTTCTGCAGCATGATCCAGCCGATCAGGCCGATCAGATACAGCGCATAGGTAATCGCCAGCGACGTGCCGAGGTGGGGAATGGTGTCCAGCCAATGGCGGAGGGCGTCGAAGAAAGCAATCATCGGCGGATGATACGCGAGCGAAGGCGGACGTCAGATCCCGGACAAAAAAAAACGCCTCCGTTTCCGAAGGCGTTTTCCAGTCGCGTCATGAGTGCGGACTGCGTAGTGCGTTTACTGCTGTACGAAACCGATCTTCTTCATCTGGGCGTTCTTCGCGCTGGCCAGGATCTTGGCCATCACGTCGTACTCCGAATCCGGGCTCGCGTCGATCCGCAGTTCCGGCTGGTTCGTCGGGTCACGCTGGACCTCCTGTTCCATCCGCTGCTGCAGTTCGGTCACGGCGACCGGGCTGTTGTTCCAGAACACCTGGTTGCTCGCATCGACGCGCAACTCGACCGGCGGCGGCGGTTCAACCGTCACCGGTGGCGGGTTGAGCACACGCTGCGGCAGGTCCACCGCGATCGGGTAGGTCATGATCGGCGCGGTCACGATGAAGATGATCAGCAGAACCAGCATCACGTCCACGAGGGGCGTGACGTTGATATCGGCCATGGGGCCTTTGCCACCACCAGAACTGAATGCCATGGCTTACTGCCCCTTCTCTTTGGTCGCAACGAAGCCGACGTCCAGCATGCCCTGTTCCTGCGCGACCTTGGTCAGCTCATTGATGACACGCATCTTGGTGGTGCGGTCACCACGCAGGTTCAGCGGCGGCTGGGGGGTCTGCTGGGCGGCGGTGGCGAGGCGGGACTCAAGCGTCCCGCGATCGATTTCCTCGTCGTTCCAGTAAACCGAACCGTCTTCCTTGACCGCCAGCGTGATCGGACCCTTACGATCATTTGCATCGTCCGGGTTCTGGATCAGATTGGCTTCGGGCAGCTCGACCTTGACCTTGTGGGACATCAGAGGCGCCGTGATGATGAAGATGATCAGCAGCACCAGCATCACGTCCACGAGGGGCGTAACGTTGATGTCGGCCATGGGGCCGCCGCTGTTACCACTACTGAAAGCCATAACGGGCTCCGTCTAGATCGGTGTGAACTACCTTCGTGCCGGGTACAGCGCGTCCTTAGCGGACGCGCGAACCGGTAGCGAAGAAGTCATGCAGGTCGTGTGCGAACGTATCGAAACGGCTGATGGTCGCGCTGTTGATCTTGCTGAAGAAGTTGAAGGCGAACACGGCCGGGATAGCCACGAACAGGCCGATCGCGGTCATGATCAGCGCTTCACCCACCGGGCCGGCGACGGCATCGATGGAGGCCGAACCGGTTGCACCGATCTTGATCAGCGCGCCGTAGATGCCCCACACGGTACCGAGCAGACCGACGAACGGAGCGGTTGCACCGACGGTGGCCAGCAGGGTCATGCCCGACTGCAGGTTGTTGCTTTCGCGGGTCACGGCCTGACGCAGGGCGCGGTCGACGAATTCCGAACGGCTCAGGGTCTCACCCAGGCCACCGGTTGCGCCGCCTTCGGCACGCTGGTGATGGGCGGCAGCCTGTGCGGCGTCCAGGGCGATCTTCGAGAAGGGCTCCGAAGCCGGCTGCTCTTCCATGGCACGGATGGCGTCCTGCGCGTTCGGGGTATCCCAGAACAGGCTGGTGACCTTGTCAGCAGCAGCCTTCAGGCGGGCAGCACGGAAGATGTTGATGACAGTCCAGTACCAGGACATGGCCGACATGACGATCAAGGTGATCAGCACGACCCAGGAGACTGCGAAGTCGCCCGGCTGGCTGGTCATTTCATGGATGAGGTGCTCGAAGCCCATCTGCGACAGGGCGTTGGAGTTGCCCCCAGCAGCAGCGGCGATGAAAATTTCCTGCAGCATGACGCTTACCTTTGTTGTGTGTGGTGTTGAAGGGTGTAGCTGGACTAACGAACTGTCAGCAGAGGTGGCCCGGGGGCCACCCGGCGTATCAGCTCAGTGCAAAGTTGACCGGTACGCGGACGCGGCCCGCGGCTTTCTTGCCGCCCGATTCTGCTGCGTTGAAGCGCCACTTGCGTGCGGCCTCCATTGCAGCGCGATCCAGGTCGCGGTTACGGCTGGATTTCTCGACCGTGACATTGGTGACGTTGCCTTGGGCATCGACATCGATGATCAGGATCACTTCACCCTGGATGCCCGCACGGAATGCAGCCGGCGGATAACGCGGGGGATTCATGTTCTTGGACGAGATATCCACGCTGGCCTCGATGGAGGTCGGCGGTGCCGGCGGCGCAGGCGGCGACGGCGGGGTGACGATATCGGTCGGACGCGGATCCGGAATGTCGACCACCGGCGCCTGCGGCGGCGGGGGAACGGGCGACGGTTTCGGCGGCGACAGATTCTTCACTGGCGGCGGAGGGGTCTCATCCGGCGGCGGCGGCGGCGGCGGCGGCGGTGGCGGCGGCGGCGCGTCGACGATGGTCACCATCACATTGCGTTCTTTTTCCGCAGCAGCCTTTGGGGCCACGGCAGGAATCAGAAGCATCATGAAGGCAGCCAGATGCAGGGCGATTACAAACGCGATCCCGAAGATCCGGGGCCAGCTCAGCCCTTTCTCTGCAGTTTGTTCGTAGCGGTGAAAGACTAGTTGTTCCGTCATGCGCCAAGAGCTCAATTGTGGGGCCGGGTTACCGGGGAGCGGTAACCCTGATCAGCGGTGCATGACACCGCAGGAACCTCCAAGCTTATACCAATCCTGAGTGCCTGCGTACGCTTTGCGCAGGCATTCAGGCGTTATTCCTACTTACTTCAGGTTGATGATTTTATCCGCATCCGCGGCGTTCTTCAGGCCACCCTTGGCCTTGGCCTGACGTGCTGCTTCCTTGGCCTGGGGAATCTTCCCCTCACTGTGCAATACACGCGCCAGATTCAGGTACGTCTCGCCGGTGGGCGACAGCGGTGCGGCCTTCTGCCACGCCTCGATCGCCTTGTCGACCTGCTGCGGTTCGGAATAGTAGTAAGACTGGGCCAGGGCCAGGTAAGCCTGGTTGTCCGGCTTCAGGATGCCCTTCTCAAGTCCTTCGTTGATGACCGAGATTACTTCTTTTTCTTTGTTTTCGCTGTTGGCGTAGATCGAATACAGCTGCTTGTATTCGCGTTCGTCGGTCAGCTGGCCGGCAGCACGCAGCTTTTCCATGATCGCGGCGGCCTTGTCCATCTGCTCTGCCTGCATGTACATGCTGGACAGATTGATCTGCGCCTTCTTGTCGGTCGGGTTCTTCGCCGCGATCTGCTCGGCTTCCTTGACCGCGTCACCGGTCTGGCCGGCTTCGGACAGTGCAGCCATCAGCAGCTGGTTCCACTGGTCCTTCGGCTCGGGGGATGCGGCAATGGCTTCACGCAGCACCGGGATCGCATCGGCATAGCGCTCCAGCTGATACAGCGCCTGGCCCTTGGCCATCAGGTCTTCCGGCTTCTTCGAACCGCTCTCGGCGAAATACTTGTCGATCAGGGTCAAGCCCTGTGCCTGCACGGCCTTGTCGTCGTCCTGCAGCTGCAACTGGGCCAGCATCAGCATCGACTGGAAGTGACCGTTGTTATCCAGGCCATTGAGGTCCAGCACCTGCTGCAGGTACTTCTTCGCCGTGGCGACGTCATCGGTCTGGTAAGCGGCCTGCGACGCCAGCTGCAGGGCGAGCGATTTATCGTATTCGTTCGCCGCCGAATTGCCGATGATGGACTGCGCTTCGGTCAGCGTCTCCGGGTACTGCTGCTCGTTGTAGCTGTCGATCAGCTTCTGCAGCTGCTTCCCAAGCTTCGGCGAGGACTTCACGCCCGGTTCCTTGCGGGTCGCGTTCGGGTAGAGCGGCGCAGCCGTTTCGGCCTTGCTGCTGCCACGGCGCTCGCGCTGCTCGGAACGGTCGGCGGAGCGCGTCTGCGCGAAGGCATCGGTGACTACGGCGCCGCTCACGGCAGTCGCGATCAGCATGGTCAGCAGGGCTTGCTTGTGGTTACGGAGCATCATCTTTCACCTCGATCGGACCGCTTAGCGGCAGCAATGACGTACGTCAGAAAAATCTGAGCCGCCAAACGTATCAGAATTATGGGACGTGAGAAATCGTTTCCTGTGCTGCATCACAGCATTTTCATCGAAGCTCAGCTACAGCGCGGCTTGCGTCCGGCCGCCTGCGCCTGCTGATAGACGCCCTGTAATCCAGGCGCATCGCGCTGCAGTTCACGGATCCGATTGGCGGGGTCCGGATGGGTGGACAACCACTGGGGGCTACGTCCCGCGCTCGCCGACATCATGTTCTGCCACAGGTTGACGGCCTGCGCGGGATCGAACCCGGCCTCGGCCATCAGCTTCTGGCCGACCACATCGGCTTCGCTTTCCTGGGTACGCGAACCGGGCAGCAGGAACAGGGTCTGCGCGCCCATGCCGCCGAACTGATTGACCGCGCTCGCTGCGGTATCCCCATAGGCAGCGCCGGCCAGTGCGCCGACCACAGACAGACCCGTCTGCGCGCCCATCTGCCGGGTGATGCGCTCTTCATGGTGGCGCGCGATCACGTGGCCGATCTCATGACCGATGACTGCGGCAAGCTGGTCCTGATTCTTGGCCACGGTGAAGATGCCGGAGTTAACGCCCACCTTGCCGCCTGGCAGCGCGAAGGCATTGGGTTCGTTATCGGCGAAGACCGCCGTTTCCCACCGTACGCCACGGTACTGAGCAGGCAGCTGAGCCACCAGGGCCGTGACCACGCATTGCACATAGGCGGTCTGCTTGGGGTCTGTGCTGACCTTTTCCTTCTGCTTGGTTTCAGCAAAGGCCTGGGCACCCAGCTGATCGAGCTCGGCCTGGGATACACCGCCCACGACCTGACGGCGCCCGGTCGGCGAGGTGGTGGTGGCGCATGCGCTAAGCAGTGCGGTGATCGTAAATGCCAGCAGAAGTCGTTTCATGGATCCATTCCCCGTGTTCATGCACTGAGTGTCCACGCCGCAAGCTTAATTTTTCGTCAATCCCTGCACGGTAGGCGCGGCACAGGCTCGATGGCGTTGTCCGTCGTACTTCGCGAACGGTGATGGCATCCGCCGAGCGTGGCTCGGCGCTGCCGCTTCGTCGGCGCAGAAGGGGGGCTGCTGTTGTATCGCCGAGCCGCGCTCGGCGGATGCTTCAGTGGGTGCCGAACAGCATCAGCATGCTCAAGGCCACCGCATTGTTCAGCGCATGCGCGGCAATGGGCGCCCACAGGGTTCCTGTGCGCTGGTAAAGCCAGCAGAACGCGGCACCCATGCCACCGTAGATCAGCCACAACTGGGCGATTTCAGCGGGCCCGTTCGCACTGGTTCCCGGTATCTCGTGCACGAGCGCGAAGGCCAGACTGCTCAACACCATGCCCAGCACGGGCTTGCCGGCCTGCCACAGGCGGCCGAACAACACGCGGCGGAACAGCAGCTCTTCGTAGGCCGGTGCCAGCACGACAGCGAACAGCATCAGGAACACAGGGAACTGATCCACCGCGCGGGTCATCAGGTCCAGGTTTGTCGGAACCGGCTCGATACCGGCGCGCTTGGCCAGGAAGGCAATGCCGTTGCTGAAGATGATGACCAGCACCGCGACGAACAGGGTCCAGCCCCACGTGGACAGCTTGGCGGCCGCGTGCCGTGAGGTTTCACGTTCCACACGCGTGGCGGGGCGTCGCCAGAAGTACAGAATCAGGGCCGCACCGCCGGTCGCCACCAGCGCCATCAGGATCTGGGCCAACGGCCCCGGCTGACCGAGCAGGGCAGCCACTGCGTTGGGATCCGGCGCGTCAGCCTTCTGGGAAGCGGCCTCCATGCCCACCATGACCCCGCGGTACAGCCCCCACACAAGTCCTGCCATCAGGCTGATGCCAAACAGGATCAACCCGGCCAGACCCACATCGATCAGAAATCCGGCGAGCGGTGAGCCGGCCTTGCGCGGTGCGGCGGGTGGCGGTGCGGCCGCAGGCAGCGGCGGCGGTGGGACCTGGGCAGTGACGGACATCGGCAACCTGGCAGCTGAAGGGGGCTCCGCCCCGTGCGCGTTGCACGGGGCGATCTCTTCGGATTGTGTCAGATATCCAGGTTGTGCACTTTCAGCGCATTGTCCTCGATGAAGTCGCGGCGCGGCTCGACCACATCGCCCATCAAGGTGCTGAAGATCTGGTCAGCCGCCACAGCATCTTCGATGCGGACCTGCAGGAGACGACGCGTATCCGGGTTCACCGTGGTATCCCACAGCTGTTCCGGATTCATTTCACCCAGACCCTTGAATCGCTGGATCTGGCGACCACGCTTGGCTTCATCTAGCAACCAGGCCTGGGCCTGCGCAAACGAGGTCACTTCGATCGACTTGGCACCGCGAGAGATGACAGCGCCCTCGCGCACCAGACCGTGCAGCAGCGATGCCGCCTGGTAGATCGCGCGCAGCTCGCCACCGTCGAACGCGGCCAGCGGCAGCACCTGGATGTGCACTTCGCCCATGTGGCGGCGCGTCACCAACACGGCAGCGGGGCGCTGATCGTGGGGTTCCTGCAGTTCCAGGGTGAAACGCGCCGAACCGAGGCTGCCCTGGTTGAGGCGTGCTGCCAACGCATCCAGGCCGTCTTCGGGCGCTGCATTACGCAGGTGTTCCAGATCCATCGGAATGAAGTCGACAAGTGCGGCAAGCAGCTGACGGTCATAGCGGTGGGCGTTACGGGAGATCGAGTCCAGCGCGCCGGCGTAGCTGAGCAGCAGCTTTTCCAGCGCGACGCCTTCGATGCCGTGCTCGCCGCTGGCCGGCACCAGCGTGGCATTTTCCACCGCGCTGCTGGCCAGGTACGCATCCAGCGCCGGATCGTCCTTGAGGTAGAGCTCGGTCTTGCCCTGTTTGATCTTGTACAGCGGCGGCAGGCCGATGTAGACGTAACCGCGCTCGATCAGCTCCGGCATCTGCCGGTAGAAGAACGTCAACAGCAGCGTACGGATGTGCGCACCGTCGACGTCGGCGTCGGTCATGATGATGATCTTGTGGTAACGCAGCTTGTCCGGGTTGTATTCGTCCCGGCCGATGCCCGTGCCCAGCGCGGTGATCAGCGTGCCCACCTGGTCCGAGGCCAGCATGCGGTCGAAACGGGCACGCTCCACGTTGAGGATCTTGCCGCGCAGCGGCAGCACGGCCTGGTTCTTGCGGTTGCGTCCCTGCTTGGCGGAGCCACCTGCCGAGTCACCCTCGACGATGAACAATTCCGACAGTGCTGGATCCTTTTCCTGGCAATCGGCCAGCTTGCCGGGCAGGCCGGCAATATCCAGCGCGCCCTTGCGGCGGGTCAGATCGCGTGCCTTGCGTGCCGCTTCACGCGCACGGGCCGCGTCGACGATCTTGCCGGCGATGGCCTTGGCTTCGTTCGGATTTTCCTGCAGAAACGCTTCCAGACGCTGGCCGAATGCGTTCTCCACCGCCGGACGGACATCCGAGCTGACCAGCTTTTCCTTGGTCTGGCTGGAGAAGCTGGGATCCGGCACCTTGACCGACAGCACGGCAATCATGCCTTCGCGCATGTCATCGCCGGTCAGGTTGATCTTGGCCTGTTTGGCAATGCCATTCTGTTCGATGTAGTTGTTCAGCACGCGGGTCAGCGCGCCGCGGAAGCCGGCCAGGTGGGTGCCGCCATCTTTCTGCGGAATGTTGTTGGTGAAGCAGTACATCGTTTCCTGGTAGGAATCGGTCCACTGCAACGCCACTTCCACGGTGATACCGCTGTGCTCGCCCACGACCGAGATCACGTTCGGATGCAGCGGGGTCTTCAGCTGGGCAAGATGCTCCACGAAGCTGGCGATGCCGCCTTCGTAGTGGAAATCATCGCGACGACCTTCTCCGCGCTGGTCGATCAGCACGATCTTGACGCCGGAGTTGAGGAACGAGAGCTCGCGCAGACGACGGGCGAGGATGTCGTAGTGGAACTCGACGTTGTCGTGGAACGCTTTGGTCGAGGGCCAGAATCGGAGGGTGGTGCCGCGCTTTGTGCTGGCCTCAACCTGCTTCAGCGGCATCACGGCCGCACCGTCGGCGTATTCCTGGTGGTAATGGAAACCGCCCTGATAGATGTCCAGCGTCAGCTTCTGCGACAGCGCGTTGACCACACTGACGCCCACGCCGTGCAGGCCGCCGGAGACTTTGTAGCTGTTGTCGTCGAACTTGCCGCCTGCGTGCAGGACCGTCATCACGACCTCGGCTGCCGAGACCTCGCGATCCAGCTTCCTGCTCATCTGCTCGTGCTTGCCGGTCGGGATGCCACGGCCGTTATCCGTCACGCCAACAGACCCGTCTGCGTGGATCGTGACCGAAACGTGGTCGGCATGGCCCGCAAGCGCCTCATCGATGGAGTTGTCGACGACTTCGAACACCATGTGGTGCAGGCCGGTGCCATCGTGTACGTCACCGATGTACATGCCGGGACGCTTGCGGACGGCCTCCAGGCCCTCCAGCGCAGTGATGCTGTTGGCGTCGTAGGTGCCGCTGTTTGCAGGTGCAGGGGTGTTCTGTTCGTCGGTCATTGCGCTCGCCGTAGGCTCCGCAGGTCGGGCGCCAACGAATGGCGCGCCGAGAAAGAGGGGGTGATACAACCTGAATTATACCAGCCGGGCAGGTCTACCCCGTGGACCACTATGGCACACCGGTCACTTGGCCATGTTCCACGTGGAACCGCGCGATATCAGTGCGATCCAGCAGTGGTGATGGGGTTTCGGTGGCGGTAATGAATATCTGCGCCGGGCCATCCAGCAGTCGGTCCAGCACCCGGCCTTGATGGTTGCGATCCAGCTCTGATCCCAGGTCATCCAGTGCAATCACCGGCCAGTGCCCGCGTTGCACGGCGTAGTCTTCGGCTTGGGCCAACAGGCAGGTGAGGGCGGTCAGCTTGGCCTGTCCACGCGACAGTGCGTCGCGCCCCGGAATGCTGCCGAAGCCAACCGTCCAATCCGCACGGTGCGGTCCCACCGAGGTATAGCCCGCCTGCCGGTCTCGTTCGCGTGCAAGCAGCAACGCATCGGCGAGGGACACTTCGTGGCGGCGCCAGCCAGGGCTGAGCGTCATTGACTGCACGTCCAGTTGTGGCGCCAGTTCGGCGGCCAGTTCCACGGATCGGGACTGCAGGCGCTCCAGGTAATGAAGACGCCGACTGGTCAGCGGTTCTCCCGCCTCCGAGAGCTCATGATCCCACGTATCCAGCATCCGCGGCGCTCCCCCTTGCTTCAGCAGGGCATTGCGCTGCTTCAGGGCCCGGGAATATCGCCGCCACAGGGAAAGAAAGTCTGGTTCCACGTGGAACAGACCCCAATCCAGGAATCGACGCCTGGGCTCGCCGCCCCCGCTCACCAGTGCGTGGCTGCCGGGCTCAAAGGTCACCACGGCCAACGCTGCGCACAGGTTTCCCAGCTGCGCGACATCTTCTCCGTCCAGCCGGCCTTTCCAGTCCTGTCCAGAATGACGAAGACCCGCGCGACGCCGGATTTCCCTGCCTTCGGCGTTGGATTCGTCCCATTCCACGAAAACGTCCAACGATTCCTGGCCTTGACGGATCAAACCGTCCCGCACGCGGCCGCGGAAGCTGCGCCCGTAGGCCATCAGGTGCAGCGCTTCGAGCACGCTGGTCTTTCCGGCGCCGTTGTCGCCCGTCAGCAGGTTGATACCCGGCTGGGGCAACAGGTCTGCCGACTCGAATCGACGTACGTGCTGTAGGGAAAGGCGGCGGATCTGCATGAAGGGAGGTTGCCGGAATCGACGGCGCGGGAGGGTGAGCGATCTACCAGCTTACTGCATCGGTCAAGGGCATCGACTGGCCGCGGAGATCGGGCAGTGATGCAGCTCAACGGCTCGAATCCGCTGCGTTCTGTGGCCTCGCTGGTCGCGCCAACCATCAGATTTCAAGGAATCTGCGCCCTTCGCGGGTCGCGGTTCCACGTGAAAGACGTCGAATCCTTGAATTCTGCTGGGTCCCAACCCGCGTGCCCCATCAGATTTCAAGAAATTGACGGCGTGGCCGGATACGTCTTGAAACCCTTGGGATTACTTATGCACAACCTCTGCGCAAGCTGTGGATAAAAAAGCGGTTTTACCAAGCCCCGAAATCTATCCACAGGTATTCCCCCAGCCCAACCCCCACTTGGAGGGGGGGTTCAAGGCTAATAAACCTATGTAAATCATGCAGATAGGCTAGTTATACATGAAATCTGGCCCTACCATCACCACCATGCTTTAGATTTATACCCAGATTTAAAAGCTTGGCAGCCCCTCCGATCAGGTCCCGCCGGGATGTGGATAATCGAAAACAGGGGGGTGCGACGCACGTGGCAAACCACCGACATCTGGCCTGCCGCACCAGCACATCTTACGAACGACGGGCCAACGAACACTGCATCGAATACCCCATGGGTACATCGGGCGACTCAGTGGCGCGATGCTCCGCCTGCTACGAATGATCCACGTGGAACAAAAAAAAACGCCCGAACATGTCGGGCGCTTCTTGTTCCACGTGGAACCGGATGTCAGAGACGCAGCGGCATCACCACGTGGCGAGACTTCTCGCTGCTGGCTTCGCGGACCAGTGCGGAGGAGTTCGAATCACGCAGCTGCACGATGATGAACTCGTCGCGCAGCGCTGACAGGGCATCCAGCACATAATTCACGTTGAACCCGATCGCCAAATCGGAGACCGTGGTCTCGGCTTCGATTTCTTCCTGGGCTTCTTCCTGCTCCGGGTTGTGCGCGCTGATCTTCAAATTGCCCGGCGAGACTTCCACGCGGATGCCGCGGTACTTCTCGTTGGACAGGATCGCCGCACGCTGCAGAGAGGCGCGCAGTGCTTCGCGGTCCACTTTGACCTCACGGTCGGCGCCAATCGGAATCACGGCCTCGTAATCCGGGAACCGGCCGTCGATCAGCTTCGAAGTGAAGGTGACATCGTCGCGCTTGACGCGGACATGGCTGCGGCCCACCTCCAGCTCGATCTCGCGATCACCGCTTTCCAGCAGACGCTGCAGCTCGGTGACGCCCTTGCGCGGCACGATGATCTGGCGCTTGGAACCGCTGGGCTTGGCCAGGTCGGTCTCGCACAGGGCCAGACGGTGTCCGTCAGTGGCCACCGTGCGAAGCGTATCGCCACGCAGGTCAAACAGCAGACCGTTGAGGTAATACCGCACGTCCTGCTGGGCCATTGCAAACGCAGTGCGCTCGATCAGCTCCTTCAGCGTGGCTTCGCCGATCACTACACGCTCGGTGGCCTCGACCTCGTCGACCGACGGGAAATCATTGGCGGGCAGGGTAGCGAGCGTGAACCGGCTGCGGCCGGCCTGCACGGTGATCTTGTCGCCGGTCTGCGAGACCGTGATCCGGCTGCCGTCAGGCAGGGCGCGGATGATCTCGAACAACTTGCGGGCCGGAATGGTTGTCTCGCCGTCCTGAGCCTCTTCAACCGCGATCCGCGACACCATTTCAACTTCCAGATCCGTACCGGTCAGCGAAAGCTGCCCGTCTTTGACCTGGACGAGGAAATTTGCCAGAACCGGCAGGGTCTGGCGGCGTTCGACCACGTTGACGACCTGTGCCAACGGCTTGAGAAAGGCTTCGCGCTGCAGTGTGAAACGCATGTGGTTCCGTGCCCCTATGCTTTAAAAGATGTGGAATAAATCAAAAGCTTGGTGGTGATGGTAGAGCCAGAATTCAGGGAAAACACATCTAAGTATTTGTTTCCAAACAATATTTCATGCTCGAAACCCTCTGGAATACCGCCCCTCAAGGGGTGGGGAAAGCTGTGGATAAAATCCGAGGCGTCTACAGCAGGCTTTTTATCCACAACATGCCCCACGCTTGCCCCCGGATTCTGCACCGTTTTGTGCGATGACGCCTCAATGGCGTCCGTGCATTATTCGCTCAGCTTGCGGATCAGCTTGTCCCAGTCTTCCCGCAGCTTGCCGTCGGTTTCCATCAACGTCCGGATCTGACGGCAGCCATGCAGCACCGTGGTGTGGTCACGTCCGGCGAAAGCGTCTCCGATCTCGGGCAAGCTGTGCTCGGTCAGTTCCTTGGTCAGCGCCATCGCCACCTGGCGTGGCCGGGCCAGTGAACGGGTCCGCCGCTTGGACAGCAGATCCTTGATCTGCAGCCCGTAGTAATCGGCGACGGTTTTCTGGATGTTGGGAATGCTGATGGCCTGCTGCTGGGCCCGAAGCAGGTCGCGCAGGGTTTCCTGGGCGAAGTCGGTGGTGATCGCACGGCCAGTGAAATTGGCCCGGGCGGTCAGGGTATTCAGCGCGCCCTCGAGGTCGCGCACATTGGAGCGCATCTTCTTGGCAATCAGGAACGCAACATCGTCGGGGATTTCAGTACCGCGCTCGCGTGCCTTGGCCAGCACGATCGCCGCGCGCGTTTCGAAGTCCGGCGGCTCGATGGCGACCGACAGGCCCCAGGCAAGCCGCGACTTCAGGCGCGCTTCCAGGCCCTCGACTTCGCGCGGATACCGATCGCAGGTCAGGATGATCTGCTGCTTGCCGTCGAAGAGCGCGTTGAACGTATGGAAGAATTCTTCCTGCGTCCGGTCTTTGCCGGCAAAGAACTGGATGTCATCGATCAACAGCGCGTCCACCTGCTGGAACTGGCGCTTGAACTGATCCATGGTTTTTTCCTGCAGGGCCCGGATCATCGCGCTGAAGAACTGTTCCGAGCGCAGGTAGAGCACCTTTGCATGCGGATTGGCTTCGCGCATCGCATTGCCGGCGGCAAACATCAGGTGGGTCTTGCCCAGACCGGTGCCGCCGTACAGCAGGAGCGGATTGTGCGCACGGTCACCCGGCTTCTGCGCGGCCTGGAAGGCGGCGGCCAGACCCAGCTGGTTGCTCCGGCCTTCGACGAAATTGGCGAAGGTGTAGTGCGAATCCATGTTGCCGGCGAACGGCACCACCGGCTCACTGGCCAGCGGTGGCGCAGCGGGCGAGGCACCGCCGGTGAACAGCCCCGGATTCGGCGCGATCTGCGTCTCCATGGGCCGCGGACGCGAGCCGATTTCAAGAAAAACGTCGCCAAACCCTGCGAAATGGGTCAGCAGCTCGCGGATGCGTGGCAGGTACAGGGCGCGTACCTGGTCCACGATGAAGGCATTCGGAGCGAAGAGGATCAAGGCGTCAGCGCGCAGATCGGCCTGCAGCGGCTTCAGCCAGGTGTGAACATCCTCGGGCGGGAATTCCGCCTCAAGGCGTTCGAGACAACGGGACCAGGCATCCAT